>CAYWYW010000081.1:0-10906 GCA_964462715.1 uncultured Oscillibacter sp. | reverse complement strand
AGGTTGGTGTTGTCGCTCTTCAGGTCCTTGTAGGAGTGGCCGTTGACCACCGCCAGGTTGTTGTCGTAGTTCTCCTGGCTGACGAAGCCGCCGGGGTTCTGGCAGAAGGTGCGGACCTTGTTCTTGAAGGGCTTGGGATAGCCCACCAGTTTGGACTCGTACAACACCCGGTTCACCATTTCCATGACCTCGTTGCGGACCTCCACCCGGACGCCGATGTCCACGGTGCCGGGTGCATGGGCGATGTTGTGCTCGGCGCACAGCTTCTCCAGCCAGTCGGCTCCCCGGCGGCCGGTGGCCACCACGGTATGCTTGGCGTAGATCTCCAGGTCGGTCTTGCCGTTGGTGATGGAAACGCCTCGGCAGACCTCGTCCTCCAAAATCAGGTTGCGGCACTCATAGCCGAAGTACATCTCCACGCCGTTTTCCTGCAAATACTTCTCAATGGCCAGGTAAATGTCCTGGGCTTTCTCCGTACCCATGTGGCGGATGGGGCAGTCCACCAGCTTTAAGCCCGCGTGGATGGCCCGCTTGCGGATCTCCTTCCGTTCCTCCTCGTGCTCCAGACCCTCAATGTGGGTATCCGCACCGAATTCCAGATAGATCCGGTCGGCATAGTTGATGGTCTCCTGGGCAAGGTCCTCGCCAATCAAGGAGGGCAGGTCGCCGCCCACCTCGTAGCTGAGGGACAGCTTTCCGTCGGAGAAAGCGCCTGCGCCGGAAAATCCGGTGGTGATGTGGCAGTAGGGCTTGCAGTTGACGCACTTGCGGGTCTTGTCCTTGGGGCAGTGACGGTTTTCAATGGCCTGTCCCTTTTCCACCATGATGATCTTCTGATGGCTGCCCTTTTTGATCATTTCCAGGGCGGTGAAAATACCGGCGGGGCCGGCGCCGACGATGACAACATCTGTATTCATATGGCTCTCTCCTTCTGTATTTCTCACTTATTTAGCGGACAGTTCCACGGCGTGACGCACCAGGGTAAAGGGCGGCACCTGCTGGGGCAGCTTCATGCGGAAGGTCATCTGGGGCGTGCGGGGCTCGTCCAGGGGCTGGCCCTCGCTGTCCGTCATCTTCGGGACGGTCATGGAGAAGGGACGCAGATCCGGACCCACCAGCTCCACGGTGTCCCCGGCGCGGAATTTGTTGCGGAGGGACAGGACGGCATTGCCCGCTTCGTCGCATTCGGTGACAAGGGCAACCACCTGCCACTCCCTGATATAACGGGAATTGGCGTAATACTGGCCGGGGTGGCCGTAGTAGAAGCCAGTGGCGTAGGGCCGGTGGCTCACATGCTCCACCTCGTCCCGCCAGACGGGGTCCAGGGGCTTCCCCGCCGCCGCGTCATCCAGGCAATGGCGATAGGCGCCGGTGACAATGGCGGCATAATAGGCGGACTTGGCCCGGCCTTCGATCTTCAGACTGGACACGCCCGCGTCGCACAGGTCGTCCAGATGGTCGATCATGCACATGTCCCTGGAGTTCAGGATGTAGGAGCCCTGGGCGTCCTCCTCAATGGGGAAATACTCACCGGGGCGCTTTTCCTCCATCAGGGCGTACTGGTAGCGGCAGGGCTGGGCACAAGCGCCGCGGCTGGCGTCCCGCCCGGTCATGTAGTTGCTCAGCAGGCACCGTCCGGAGTAGCTGACGCACATGGCGCCGTGGACGAAGGTCTCCAGCTCCAGCTCCGCCGGGATCTTCTCCCGGATGGTACGAATTTCCTCCAGGCTCAGCTCCCGGGCCAGCACCACCCGGGAGGCCCCCAGGTCGTACCAGGCCCGGGCGGTCTCATAGTTGCAGACGCTGGCCTGGGTGGAGACATGGCGGCGGCAGTTGGGGGCATACTTCCCCGCCAGGGTGAAGGCGCCCAGGTCCGCCGCGATGACAGCATCCACCCCCACGTCGTTCAGAAGCTCCAGATGCTCCGGAAGGCGGGAGACCTCGTCGTTCCGGGGCATGGTGTTGATGGTGCAGTAGGTCCGGACGCCATGGTCATGGGCGAAGCGGACCGCCCGGCGCAATTCCTCCGGCGTAAAGTTGCCGGCAAAGGCCCGCATGCCGAAGTCGGTGCCGGCCAGATATACGGCATCGGCGCCATACAGCACCGCCATGTGCAGCCGTTCCATATCCCCCGCCGGGGCCAGGATCTCAGGTTTCTTTCTCATGTCAGTTTCCAATATACTCGCTGCTGTTGACAAAGTTCAGATGGTCGTTGTAGTTGGTGAAGAAGCGGTGCCTGTGGTTCTTGCCCAGGGCGTAATAATAGTAGTCCGTGGTCTCCGGCTCCAGAGCAGCCTGGATGGAGGCCAGACCCGGATTGGCGATGGGCGTGGGCGGCAATCCGGCCTTTTTGTAGAGATTATAGGGAGAATCCGTCTCCTTGTCGCTGTTGGTGATGGCTCCCTCGTGGCCAGGCAGGGCATACAGCAGCGCCGCGTCGATCTGCAGCATACCATAGGTGCCGCCCTTGTCTCCGGGACCCTCCAGACGGTTGTAGATGACGGAGGCGATCCTGCCATGGTCCGTGCCATCGGTCTCCTTTTCGATCAGAGATGCAATGGTAACGATCTTCTGAAGGTCATAACCCCGCTCCTTGGCCTGGGCCAGCAGGTCGTCATCCAGACGGCTGTTGAAGGTGGCGATCATCTTGTTCAGAGCCGCCGAGGCCTTACCATCCACATAGAATTCATAGGTGTCCGGGAAAAGGTAACCCTCCAGACGGCTGATGTCCTCCGACTCGTTGTCGATGAAATCATACTTAAAATTGTAAGTCTGGGCGGCCTTCAGCAGGTCCTCCTTACTGCTGACATTGTTCTTGGCCAGCAGCTCGATGGTCTCCGCCACGGTGTAGCCCTCCGGGATGGTGACCCGGACGGTCTCCGCCGTCATATTGCCGGAGGTGCTCCGCATCCCCACGATCAATGCCCGGTAGTCCATCTCCGTGTTGAGGGTATACGTCCCCATGCCGATTTTCTCCTCGGCATGGGCAAAGTTGGCGAACAGACGGAAGAACCACTTGTAATTGATGAGGCCAGCATCTTCCAGCTTGTCTGCCACAGTGCTTACCGTATCCTCGGCGGTGATCTGGATGGTCTCCTCCTTGTACTCCTTGTTGAAGGCGCACAGGTCGGATGCCAGGAGCCAGCCCACGCCCGCCAGCAGGGCCGAGGTGACCAGCACAAACAGGATATACAGCAGCGGATTGATCCGCTTTCTTCTCTTTCTCTTTCGGCTCTTGCGGGATACCTGCCGGGGCTGTTCGCTTCTGCGGACCTGCTCCGCGTCCCAGCTGGCGGTATCGCCGCGCTTGTAATCAGCCATGGAAACCTCCATTTCTCTTCGCCCGGCTCCGGCGAAGACACGCGATTTTTCTTTCCCGTCTCTCCGGGTTTTTTTCAGTTGGCCAGGCTCCATGCAGGCTCCCGGCGCATAGAATATTTCAGCAAAGTGAGGTGACAATCATGTGGTTTAACAATGGAAACAACGACTGTTCCTGCCTGTGGCTCATTATCATCATCATTCTGCTCTTCTGCTGCTGCGGCAACTCCTGGGGCAATAACTGCTGCCGTGACCGTGACTGCGACCGCGACCGTGACTGCGACCGCAGAGACAACTGCTGCTGACAACCGCGGGAAAGCGGGACGCCGGGCGTCCCGTTTTCTTCTTCCCGGAGCGGGACGGGCCTTCTTACAGCAGCTTCTTTACAAGCCGGTAAACCTGCTGGTGAATATCCTCCGGGGTCCGGGGTTCTCCGTCTTTTGCGCAATTGATCACAGACCAACCGCACTCCCCGGCGATCTCCCCGGCGTTGGTACGGCAGTTTTTCAAATACGCCTCATCCTGCTCATGGATGTCGGCGTGGGTACCGGTGGCCTGCTCCCGCTGGCGCATCATCCGCTCTGTGATCTCTGTTGGCATGTCCAGATAGATCACCAGGTCTGGCTTCGGCAGGCCCAGCTTTCCGTACTCCAGTTCGAACAGCCAGTCCAGATACTCCTTCCGCTCGCTTTTCAGCAGTTTGGAGGCCTGGTGGACGGCGTTGGAGGTGGTGTAGCGGTCCGCCACGATCAGGCCGCCGCTCTCATAAAAATCGCCCCAGTCCTGCTTATAGGATGCGTAGCGGTCCATGGAGAAAAACATGGAGGCGGCGAAAGCGTTCACGTCGCCGGGGTGCTTCCCCAGATTGCCGTCCAGGTACTCCTGGACCATGGCGGCGGAGGGCTTTCCGTACCGGGGGAAGTTGATTTCCCGGAAAGGGGTCCCCTCCTCTTCCAGATGGCGGCACAGGAGTCTGGCCTGCGTGGCCTTGCCGGAGCCGTCGGTTCCTTCAAATACGATCAGTTTTCCGCTCATTTCTTTTTCTTCTCCTGTTTCACATGCACCAGGAACAGGGGCAGCTTCATCATGCGGCCGATGCGCCCAGGTTCCTTGCAGAGGCGGTAAAACCATTCCAGACCATGGTCGGACCAAAATTTCGGTGCCCGCTCCACAACGCCGGCAAACACATCCAGACTGCCGCCCAGGCCGCACAGCAGATGGGCTCCGGTGGCGGGGCCGTTCTTCCGCATCCAAAGCTCCTGCTTGGGAGCGCCCAGACACACGAACACGCAGTCCGCGCCGCTGGCGGCGACAGCCTCCACGACGGGTCCATCTTCCTTGAAATAGCCGTCATGGGTCCCGGCGATCTTCAACCCTGGGTACTGAGCCGCCAGCTTTTCCGCTGCCTGCTCCGCCACGCCCGGCTTGGCGCCCAGCAGATAGAGGGACAAGCCCTCTTCTGCCATTCTTTCCATCAGATGCCCGGCAAATTCAATGCCGGGGGTCTTTTCCTTCAAGGGAGTACCCAGCATGGCGGCGCCTTTGATAACACCAATGCCGTCCGGCAGCACCAGATCCGCGCCGTTGACAGCCTCCCTGGCCGCCGGCTCCTGGCGGCAGACCTCCACGATCTCCGGGTTGGGGGTCACCACAACATGGGCGCCCGGCTCCCGCATCAGCTCCATGGCCCGGTCCACCGCTTCTCCCATGGTCACATTATCAAAACCGACGCCCAAAACGTCGATACGCATAGAATCACCTCGCTACATACTCATACAGGTTAAAGTATACCATAAAGGTCTGCCTTTGTCCAACCCCAAAATAAAGTCCCACCTGTTCGGCCGCAAAAACGGGGAGGCTGCATGCCTCCCCGCTCTCTTTTTCTGTTTTACGCCTCAGCACAGGCAGGCTTCTTTCGCTCCGGCAGCTGGGCCAGTACCACGGCCACCAGCATCAGCACGCAGCCGAAGTACTCCTTGCCGCTCATTTGGTCGTGGAGGATGACAGCTCCCGCCAGGGTGGCGAACACGGACTCCAGACTCAGCAGCAGGGACACCACCGTAGGGTTGGAGTCCTTCTGTGCCAAAATCTGCAGCGTATAGGCCACACCACTGGAGAAGATACCCACATACAGGATTGGACCCAGGCACATGCCCAGGGCCTCCAGGGAAGGGCTTTCCGTTGCCATCATGCCCATGGAGGACAGCACCGTCACCACCAGGAACTGCATGCAGGATAGCTCCACGCCGTCCACCGTCTGGGTGAAGTGGTCGATCACCAGAATGTGGGCAGAGAAGCAGAAGGCGCACAGCAGGATGTAGAAGTCGCCGCTGGTGATGGTGAAATCCTCCGTAATACAGAGGCAGTACAGGCCCACCACCGCCAGGGCCACGCTGATCCAGATGGTCCTGGGGGCCTTCTTCTTCAGAAATACGCCCAGAATGGGCACAATGACGATGTACAAAGCCGTAATGAATCCAGCCTTGCCGCTGGTGGTGGTCTCCAATCCCTTCTGCTGCAGAAAGCTGGCCACCGTCAGAGCCACGCCGCAGCAGGTGCCGCCCACCGCCAGGTCCTTCCAGGAGCGAGTAGCACTCTCCACGATACCCTTCTGCACCTTACGGCGCACCAGGCACAGCGCCAGCAAAAACAAAAAGGCGATGGCCGACCGGGCGGCGTTGAACGTGAAGGGTTTCACATAGTCGGCGCCCACGCTCTGGGCCACAAAGGCAGTGCCCCAGATAAAAGCTGCCAGCACCGGCAGCACATTTTGACGAATCCGATTGACTTTCATAGACTTGCTCCGTTTTCTGTTCCATGGTATACTGGTTCATGTCTTACCAAGACACAACGCATGAGATTTTAACACAGGGGTGAGGAAATGGCAAGACTTTCCCGTGAATTCTATATGGGCGACACGGTGGAAATTGCCCGGGCGCTGCTTGGCAAATATCTGGTCCGCAGACTGCCGGACGGCACGGTGCTGGCGGGACGCCTGACGGAGACGGAGGCGTACATCGGCCGCTGCGACAAGGCCTGCCATGCCTACAACTACCGCCGCACGGAACGGACCGCCACCCTGTTCGGCCCCCCGGGCCACGCCTATATCTACTTCATCTACGGCATGTACCACTGTCTCAACGTGGTGACGGAGCCGGAGGGCGAGCCCGCCGCTGTGTTGATCCGGGCCATGGAGCCTGTGTCCGGGACGGATACCATCCGCCGCCTGCGGTTTGGGGACAAGCCTCTGACCGCCTACCGGAAAAAGAATTTCCTGAATGGGCCAAGCAAGCTCTGCAAGGGGCTGGCTCTCACCAAAGCGGAAAACGGGCTGGACCTGAACGGGGATACCCTGTATCTCTGCGACTCTCCCCTGGACTTCGGTGCTCCCCTGACAGAGCTCCCCAAAGAGCGCATCTGCGCCGGTCCCCGCATCGGCATCGAATACGCCGAGGAGGCCAGGGACTTCCCCTGGCGCTTCTGGCTGGAAAAGGAGGATTGAACTATGTTTTTCTTCGATCTGGACGGCACCCTCATCGACTCCAACGGCATCTGGAAGCAGGTGGACCGGGACTTTCTGGCCCGCCGGGGTCTCCCCTACTCCCGGGCCTATTTTGAAGGCGTGGCCCATACCGCGCTACCCCTGGCGGCGGAATTTACCAAAGAATTCTGCCATTTGGAGGAATCCTGTCAGGAGATCATTGACGAGTGGATGGAAATGTCCCGGGGCATGTATGCCAAAGTGCCCCTGAAGCCCGGCGTCCGGGCCTACCTGAAACAGTGCAAAGCGGAGGGCCGCCGGATGGCGGTGGTGACCTCCAGCGTACCGGAGCACTGCTATACCGCCCTGAAGAAGCTGGACATTGAAAAGTATTTTGAGAACGTCACCTTTGCCCAGCAGGCCGGGATGCACAAAAAGGACCCCGACGTCTGGCTGGCCGCCGCTGCGAAGAACGGCGTCCGGCCGGAGGACTGCACCGTCTTTGACGACAGTCTGGCCGCCTGCTGGGGCGCCCGGGCCGCCCGGATGCGGGTGGTGGGCGTTCACGACAGTTTCTTCAACCGGGACGAAAAAGAGATGCGGGCCTTCTGCGATGTCTATATCGACAGCTTCGAGGAGCTGCTGTACACCCCGGAACAGAAAGCACGGCGGAAGTGAGTACCATGGAAGCCTACTATTATCAGCACATGAGCAAGCCCCAACAGGCGGCGTACCACGCCATGAAGACCGGCTTTGCTGCCCTCTCCCCTGCCTTCCCCGTTCCCAGGCTGGAAAACCGGGAGCTCAGCGACATTTTCTTCCAGCTGCGGCTGGACTGCCCGGAGATCTTCTACGTCACCGGCTTTACTTACCGCTTCTACCCCGGCGCGGACCATGTGGAGCTGATCCCGGAATATCTTTTTGAAAAGGGCAAGGTCAAGGAGCATCAAAAGGCGCTGGCGGCCCGGGTGGAAAAGCTGGCCAGACCCGCCAAAGCCATGGCTCCTTTGGAAAAAGAGCGGTATATCCACGATTTTATCTGCCAAAACGTCCGGTACGACAAGCTGAAAAAGCCCTACTCCCATGAGATCATCGGCCCTTTGGGCCAGGGCGTGGGCGTGTGCGAGGGCATCGCCAAGTCCGTGAAAATTCTCTGTGACGCCCTGGGGCTCTGGTGCGTCATCGCCATCTCCGAGGCCAACCCGGAGGCGGGCGTCAAGTACCGCCACGCCTGGAACATCCTGAAATTGGATGGCCAGTACGTCCACCTGGATGCCACCTTTGACAACTCTCTGGGCCATGACGGCGTCATTCGGTACGACTACTTCAATCTGGACGACAACCGCCTGTCCCGGGACCACCAGCCGGTGGTCTACCCGGTCCCCGCCTGCGGCAAGGGTGACCAGTTCTACTACCGCACCGCCAAGCTGTCCTTCACCAAAATTGAGGACGTGGTGAAGCGGGCTCAAATGGCCATCCGGAAGGACCTGCCCTTTGTGTTCCACTGGCGGGGCGGGCCTCTCACCCGGGAGGTACTGGCGGAGCTGGTCAAGGCTCTGGAGGAAACCGCCCAGAAGCGCGACCGCCATGCCGCCGTATCCTTCAACCGCCCCCAGGCGGTGCTCCAGGTCCGCTTCCCCACCGAACTGCCCGGAGAGGCTTCTGAGGAAGAAGCCAACGAGGGCGAACAAGATGTCGAAGCATGAAATAACGTCCGGAACGCACTTGCGTTCCGGACGTTATTTTTACAGCTTTTTCATGTGGCTTCCGGCGGATTTCAGCATCAGCTTTTTCTCCCCCACCTTGTCGAAGGCCACCTGCACCAGGGCGTCGCCGCCCATGGGCCGGACGGACAGTACCATGCCCTTTCCAAAGGCGGTATGTTCGATCATGTCCCCCTGCTGCAGCTGCATCAGAGGCGTGGCGGAGGCGGTGTTCCTGCGGACAGCCTGTAGGGGCTTTTGCGCCGCGGCCGGCTTCGCCTCCCGATAACTGTGGACACCACCGCTGCTCCAGGAGGAACCGCCGACAGAACGACTGCCGTAACCGCCGCCATAGGCGCCTCCGCCGAAGCCGCCCTCGTAGCGGTCTCCCCCGAAAGTATCGTCTCCGCCCATGACGCCGAAGCGGGGCTCCGGCTTGCTCTCCCAGCGCATGTTGTCCTCCGGAATTTCCTCCAGGAACCGGGAGGCCTTGTTGGCGCTGGTGCGGCCGTACAGCATGCGCTGACGGCAGTTGGTCAGGGTCAGCTTCTCCTTGGCCCGGGTCATGGCCACATAACACAGCCGCCGCTCCTCCTCCAGTTCCTCCTGATCGTACTGGGCGGAGGCGCCGGGGAAAATACCCTCCTCCATGCCAACCACGTACACCGTGGGAAACTCCAACCCCTTGGCGGAGTGAATAGTCATCATCGTGACGCAATTATCATCGGCTTCCACGGAATCCAGGTCCGTGTACAGGGCGATCTCGTTGAGGAAGCCGGACAGAGTGGCGTCCTCCGGGTCCTGCTCCAGGAAGCCCAGGATGTTGGACTTTAATTCCTGGACGTTCTCGATGCGACCCCGGCTCTCCATATCGTCTTTATCCTCCAGGGCTTTCACGTAACCGGTCTGGTCGCAGACGGCGTCGTAGAACTCCGGCAGGGCCAGCTCGGCCCCCTGGCGGCGGAGGCCGTCGATCAGGTCCGCAAACTTCAACAGTTTGGCGCTGGCGCTTTTCAGCTCCGGGAACAGGTCCGCGTTCCGGACGATCTCATAAAGGGACGCCCCCTGCCCTTCCGCCAGCAGAGCCACCTTGTCCATGGTAGTGGCGCCGATCCCCCGGGGCGGATTGTTGATGATCCGCCGCAGCCGCAGGTCATCCAGAGGATTGTTCAACACACACAGATAGGCCAGCATGTCCTTGACCTCGGCCCGGTCAAAGAACTTCATGCCGCCCACCACCTTGTAGGGGATGCCGTTGCGCTTCATGGCGTATTCCAGGGCGTTGGACTGGGCGTTCATGCGGTACAGCACCGCTGTGTCCCGGAAATTCCGGCCCCGGTTCACCCCCATGAGGATATCTCCCACCACATAGTTGGCCTCGTCGCTTTCGTTGAAGGTGGTCTTGACCGTGACGGTGTCGCCGCTGCCGTTGTCCGTCCAGAGGGTCTTGCCCTTGCGACCTAGGTTGTTTTTGATGACGGCGTTGGCGGCATCCAGAATGTTCTGGGTGGAGCGGTAATTCTGCTCCAGACGGATGGTCCGGGCATTGGGATACTGCTGCTCAAAGTTCAGGATGTTCTCAATGTTGGCGCCCCGGAAGCGGTAGATGGACTGGTCATCGTCACCCACCACGCAGAGGTTCTTCCGCCCGCCCGCCAACAGCGAGGTCAGCAGGTACTGCATGTGGTTGGTGTCCTGGTACTCGTCCACCAGCACGTAGCGGAACTTGTTCTGGTAATAGGCCAGCACCTCCGGCTCCTGCTGAAAAAGGGTCACCGTATGGTAGATGATGTCGTCGAAATCCAGGGCATTGGCGGACCGGAGCTTCTGTGCATACCGGGCGTAGACCTTGGCAATACGGGCCATCTTCCAGTCCAGCTCGCCGCTGTGCTGCTTTGCGAAGGCCTCCGGGCTCAGGTACTGGTCCTTGGCATGGCTGATGAGGGTCAGGACGTTCTTGGGCTGGAAGGCCTTTTCGTCCAGATTCAGTTCCTTCAGCACATCCTTGATGACCCGCTTGGAATCGTCGGTGTCGTAGATGGTGAAATCCTTGTCGAAGCCGATGCGGTCGATGTCCCTCCGCAGGATGCGGACGCAGGCAGAATGGAAGGTGGAGGCCCAGATGTCGTTGGCCATAGGTCCCAGCCGGGCCGCCAGACGGTCCTTCAGTTCCCCCGCCGCCTTATTGGTAAAGGTGATGGCAATGATCTCCCAGGGCCGGGGCACATCCACGGCGCAGAGACGGTGGGCCCGCTCAATCTCAAAGCCCTCCGGGCGCTCCGGGAAGTTTTCCAGAAAGTCCAGGTCCTCCTCCGCGGCCCATTCGGGGACAAAATCGGAGTCACTGCCCCGGCCGTAGGTCAGCAGGTTGTAGACCCTCTGGATCAGGACGGTGGTCTTGCCG
>CAYWYW010000080.1:0-10937 GCA_964462715.1 uncultured Oscillibacter sp. | reverse complement strand
AGGACGACGTGAAGGCCAAGTTCCCCGCCATGTACAACGCCTTCACCTACGGCGCTCCCCCTCACGCGGGCATCGCTCCCGGCGTGGACCGTATGGTCATGCTGCTGGCCGGCGAGGACTCCATCCGGGAGATCATCCCCTTCCCCATGAACAAGAATGCCCAGGACGTCATGATGGACGCCCCCAGCGAAGTCACACAGAAGCAGCTGGACGAGCTACACATCGCTCTGGTGAAGCCCGAGGAATAACAGTTAGATTTATTGGAAAGGACGCGGGAAATCCCCGCGCCCTTTCTTTTTTCTTCACTTTATGATACACTATCCCCATCACATTTCGGGAGGTGCCTATGAAACGATTGCTGGCGGCGCTGCTGGCCACTTTGACCTTACTCTTCCTTACCGCCTGCGGCTCCACTCCCAAGGCAGAGGAACCCGGACCGGAGACCCCTCCCGTTGAGGAACTCGGTCCGCCTCCCACGGAGCCGGACCCGCCTCCGGACCCCCTGGAGGAGCTGCTTTCCTCCATGACCCTGGAGGAAAAGGTGGGGCAGCTGTTCTTCGTCCGCTGTCCGGCGGAAAACGCCGTGGAAGACATCAACACCTATCATCTGGGCGGCTACATCCTCTTTGGCCGGGATACCAAGGACAAGACTGCCAATGAACTGATCCAGACCATCCAAAGCTATCAGGACGGGGCAGCCATCCCTTTACTCATCGGCGTGGACGAGGAGGGCGGCACCGTGGTGCGGGTCAGCTCCAATTCCCACCTTCGCAGTGAAAAATTTGCCTCTCCGCAACGGCTGTATGCCCTGGGCGGCATGGACCGCATTGTGGCGGACGCCCGGGAGAAGGATGTGCTGCTGGACGCTCTAGGCTTTAACGTGAACCTGGCGCCGGTGGCGGATGTGTCCACGGATCCCAACGACTTTATTTATCCCCGCTCCTTCGGCCAGGACGCCCAGGCCACGGCGGACTACATCTCCGCTGTGACCGTCCAAATGGCCGCTGACGGCATGGGCAGCGTGCTAAAGCACTTCCCCGGTTACGGGGACAATACCGACACCCACACCGGCATCGCTGTGGACGACCGTCCGCTGGAGCAGTTCCAAACCTGCGACTTTCTCCCCTTCCAGGCGGGCATTGCCGCCGGCGGGGATAAAACCGCCGTACTGGTGAGCCACAACATCGTCACCGCTATGGACCCAGCTTTTCCCGCCTCCCTGTCCCCCGCCGTCCATGAGATTCTGCGAAACGGCCTGAACTTTGACGGCGTGGTGATGACCGATGATTTGGCCATGGACGCCGTGGCAGCCTACGCCGAAGATGGTGCCGTAGCCGTCATGGCTCTGGAGGCCGGGAACGATCTGGTCCTCACCACCGACTATCGAACGCAGATCCCCAAGGTCCTGGAAGCCGTGGAAAACGGCACGCTGGATGAGGCCGTCATCGACACCGCCTGCCGCCGGGTTCTGCGTTGGAAGCAGGCGCTCGGTTTGCTGGAGGGACTTTTATGATTCAAAAACTGGATACCCCCGCCCTGGCGGCGCCGCTGTTCGGAAACTGGGCCGAGGGCATGATCTGGGCCTGCCTGTAGGGGCGCATGGGTACCGTCTTTGGGAACAACTCCCATTCCGCCGCCGCGGTCCTGGGGGACTTCTCCTTTTTCGCCGGAGTCCCGGACACCGCGCTGCTGGACGCCGTTTCCGTCCCTCTTTTGGTACCCCAAAACGATATCTGGACCGACGCCATTGCGTCCCATCTGGGGCCACGCGTGCAGCCGGTCATCCGCTATGCCACCCGGAAGGATACCGTCTTTGACCGGGAAATCCTGCAAACATACGCCCACAGCTTGTCGAAATCCTATACAATTCGGATAATTAGTCAAGAATTATACGATTTGTGTTGGAAAAACAGCTGGAGCCGGGACCTGGTGTCCCAGTATCCCACCTGGGAATCCTACCGGGACCTGGGACTGGGCGTGGCCGTTCTGCGGGATAGTGCTCTGGTAGCTGGAGCATCCTCTTATGCCAGCTTTGACGGCGGCATTGAAATTGAGATTGACACCAAACCGGAGGAACGGCGCCGTGGTCTTGCCCGGGCCTGCGGCGCTCACCGGAGGGCGCGCCGCTTCTATCACAGAATTCTTAAAAATGAAAGGAAGTTTTCCACATGGAAACGGAAAAGCTCTATTACACAGACCCCTTCATTACCGAATTCCCCGCCACGGTTTTATCCTGTGAAGAAGGGAAAAATGGATATCAGGTGGTGCTGAACTGCACTGCCTTCTACCCGGAGGGCGGCGGCCAGCCCGCCGACCACGGTACCCTGGGCAGTGCGAACATCACCGATGTCCATGAAAAGGACGGCGCCATTTTCCACACCTGCGATCAGCCTCTGGAGCCCGGAGCCATGGTCATGGGCCGGATCGACTGGACCCGCCGCTTCGACCACATGCAGCAGCACTCCGGCGAGCACATCATCTCCGGCATTCTGTGCCGGGACAATCACTGCGACAACGTGGGCTTCCACCTGGGGGCCGATGTGGTGACCATCGACTACAACGCCGACATCTCCTGGGAGCAGGCTCTGGACGCCGAGCGCAAGGCCAATGAAGTCATCTGGGCCGACCGGGAGGTAGAGATCGACTACCCCTCCCCCGAGGAGCTGGCGGCCCTGGACTACCGCAGCAAAAAGGAGCTGACGGGGCAGGTCCGTATCGTCACCTTTCGGGAGGCGGACCGCTGCGCCTGCTGCGGCACCCACGTTTTTCGGGCGGGTCAGGTGGGCCTGATCAAAGTTCTGTCCTGCCAGAAATTCCGTGAGGGCGTCCGCATAGAGATTCTCTGCGGCAGACGGGCCCTGGACTATCTTGGCGTGACCTACGATCAGGCCAAAGCCGTGGGCCAGTGCCTTTCCGTGAAACCCCAGGACACTCTGGCCGCCGTGGAGCGGCTGGAGGCAGAGCTAGTCACTGCCAAAGCACGCATAGCGGAGCTGGAGACCGGGCTCTTTGACACCATCGCCCGGGACAACGAGGGCAAGGGCGACGTTGTGCTGTTCCAGCCCTCTATGAAGAGCGACAGCGTGCGCCGCCTGGCAGACGCCGTGGCGAAGCGCGCCGGCGGCCTGGCCGCCGTGTTCGCCGGAGAGGAAGGACAGTACGCCTACGCCCTGGTGCGGGCCGACGGCGCCGACATCTCTCCCCTGGTGAAGGACCTGAACAAGGCACTGAACGGCCGGGGTGGTGGCCGGAACGGCTTCGCCCAGGGCAGTGTTCAAGCGGACCGGGCGGCCATTGAAGCATTTTTCAGCAAGTGAGGAGAACACCATGCAGTATTACATGATCGAATGGGACCATGAAGAAGAGGACGAGCCCTGGAAGCTGTATCTGGAACTGGACAGCCGGGGCTGTCCCCGGCGGAAAGTAGAGGTTTTCCGGGTGGGGCTGTACCAGTCCTTTGATGACCTGGATGAGCCCCCCACGGACCCCCGGCAGGCCGCTGGGTCCGAGGGCAACGTAACTGCCCTGAACCGGGTGCAGTTCGAGGACATCTGGGAGCAGAGCCGCCAGATGCCCGATGGCTTCATGGGGATGTTTTTCTGAGGAAAGGACGGAGGCGCCATGCTCAGCTCAGACAGCTATCAGCGGGTCATTGAAAAATTTCTCCAAAGCCTGCGGGACGGCACCCTGAAACCCAACGACAAGATCTATTCGGAAAACCAGCTTGCCCGCAGCCTGGGCATTCCCCGGGCCCAGGTACGGGAGGTCTACGCCGCCCTGTCCCTGCTGGGGGTGCTGTACGGCCAGCAGGGCAAGGGCACCTTCCTGGGCGGAGGCGACATCGGCCAGAGCTCCAAAATCCTGTACCTCATGACTCTGACGGCGGAGGAGAATTTCCAGGACACTCTGGCGGTGCGCCGCATCCTGGAGACCGGCGGTGCCCACGCCGCGGCCACCAACCGGACCGAAGAGGACCTGGAGGCCCTGCGGAGCTTTGCCCGCACCATCGAGGAGAGCCGGGACCCCCAGGTACTGACGGAAGCCGACACCGCCCTCCACGCCCAGCTGCTGAAGGCCTCCGGCAACGCCCTGCTCCACGGGCTGTTTCAGATCGTGGTGGGCTACATGGCCCGCATCTCCCTGGGCCACTGGACCGAGATCCTGCGGCAGAGCCCGGAGGAGCATCTTCCCGACTACATCCGCCAGCACTGGGACCTGGTCCACGCCGTGGAGGACGGGGACGGTGACCGGCTCCACCGCCTGCTGATTCATCACTTCGATACCCTGGAAACAAATATTGAAGTTTTCCGCTGAAGGACAGAGGCCATCGCCCCTGTCCTTTTCCTTTCCAACTTGTCGCCAAGTTTTCCACACTTGTTGACAACTTTTCCGGAAAAATGCCTTGCCCGGTGACCGCCGCTTATGATACCTTGCAATCAGAAACTGATCAGCAAAGGAGCTGTTTTTTATGACTGGTACCATGAGAGCCGTGGTGAAAACGGCCTACGCCCCCGGCAGCATCGAACTGCGCAGCGTCCCCATCCCCCAGCCCGGCCCCCGGGAGATTCTGGTGCGGGTGAAGGCCGCCGCAGTCTGCGGTACGGACGTCCACATCCGCCACTGGAACGCCTGGGCCCAGGCCCGCATGAATCCCCCGGTGGTCATCGGACACGAGTTCTCCGGCGAGGTGGTGGAGATCGGCAGCGACGTACGCACCGTGCGGGTGGGCGACCGGGTGTCCTCCGAATCCCACATCGCCTGCAACACCTGCCAGATCTGCCATGAGGGCAACCGCCACGTCTGCCCCAACACAAAATGCATCGGCGTCCACCAGGACGGCTGCTTTGCCGAATACATCGTCATTCCCGAGGAGATTGCCTTCGTCTACAACGATCCCTCCCTGCCCTGGGAGCAGCTGGCTCTCATGGAGCCTCTGGGCGTCTCCGTCCACGGCATCACCGACGTGCCCCTGGCCACCAAGACTGTGGCCATCATCGGCGCCGGTCCCCTTGGACAGATGGGCATTCTCACCGCCAAACTGACCGGCGCGGGCCAGGTCATCGTGCTGGAGCCCAACGCGGAGCGGGCAGCCCTGGCAAAGCAGCTGGGAGCCGACGCGGTCATTGACCCCATTGCGGAGGACCCCGTGGCGGCGGTGAAGGCCCTCACCGGCGGCTACGGCCCACATGTGGCCGTGGACTTCTCCGGCAGCAAGGCAGGCATGGCCGCCGCCATGCAGTACCTGCGGCCTGAGGGCCAGCTGACCTGCGTGGCCCTGCCGGACCAGCCCATCTCCGTCAGCATCTCCGATTTCGGCTACCGGGGCTGCTCCATCCGGGGCATCGCCGGCCGCCGGATGTTCGAGAACTGGGAGGAGATGCGGGGCCTGCTGCGCCGGGGCCTGGACCTCTCCCCCATCGTGACCCATGTCCTCCCCCTGGAGGAATTTGAGCAGGGTCTGGACATGACCGAGCAGGGCAAATGCGGAAAATGTATCCTGATTCCCTGATCTCTCTTTGAAAGAAGAACGGCCCCGGGACATAGTCCCGGGGCCGTCTTCTGTTATCCAAATGTCACACCACCAGGAAGAACTTGATGAGGAACAGTGCCGAAATGACATAGGTCAGGGCGGACACGTCCTTCGCCTTGCCGGAGAATACCTTGATGATGGTGTAGGAAATCAGGCCCATGCCGATGGCGTGGCCGATGGAGCCGGAGATAGGCATACCGATCAGCATGAGGGATACCGGCAGCATCTGGTCCATGTCGCCGAAGTCCACGTTCTTCAAGCCCATGAGCATCAGAACGCCCACGTAGATCAGCGCCGCGGAGGTGGCGGCCGCCGGAATGATGGCGGCGATGGGGGCGATGAAGATGCAGGCCAGGAACAGCACGCCGGTAGTCAGGGCCGTCAGGCCCGTGCGGCCGCCGGCCTCCACGCCGGAGGCGGACTCCACAAAGGTGGTGACGGTGGAGGTGCCGGTGCAGGCACCGGCCACGGTGCCGATGGCGTCGGACAGCAGAGCCTGCTTCATGTTGGGCATGTTGCCCTCCGCATCCACCATACCGGCCCGGGAGGCGGTACCCACCAGGGTGCCGATGGTGTCGAACATGTCGATCATGCAGAAGGTGATGACCAGAGTGATGACGGTGAACCAGCCCACCTGCAGCAGACCGGCAAAATTAAACTTGAACAGCGTGGTCTGAGCCATGTCTGCGAAGGGCGGTGCGAAGGAGGCAGTGGCCAGGGAAGCGAAGGGGTTGACGCCCAGGAACAGGGCCTCGCCAATCCAGTAGATCACGGACGCCACCAGCATACCCAGCAGCACGGCGGCCTTGATGCCCTTCTTGGCAAGGATTACCATGACGAACAGGCCGACGAACATGGTGATGACCGTCAGCAACATGGCGTGGTAGCCCGCGTCACCCATGGAGCCCTTGATAACGCTGGGGGTCAAGGCGCCGAAGAAGTCCCGCATCACATAGAAGGGAGCGGCGAAGCCGTTGCCCTCGCAGTAGATGCCCGCGTTGGAGCCAAGGCCGATGTTCATCAGCATGATGCCGATAGCGGGAGCGATGCCCAGCCGGACACCCAGGGGGATGGCCTCCACGATCTTCTCCCGGATGTTCAGGATGGACAGGGCGATGAACACGATGCCCTCGATGAGGATGATGATGAGGGCCGCCTGGAAGCTCTCCACGTAGGTCATGCCGGTGAGGCCCACGATGTTGGTGACCACCACAGCGAAGAAGCTGTTGAGGCCCATGCCGGGGGCCAGGGCAAAGGGCTTGTTGGCCAGGAATGCCATGCAGAACATTGCGATGGCGGAGGCGATGCAGGTGGCCATGAACACGCCGTTCCACAGCTGGGAGCCCACATCGAAGTTGGTCAGCAGGTTGGGGTTCAGAGCGATGATATAGGCCATGGTCATGAAGGTGGTGAGACCCGCCAGGATCTCGGTGCGAACGGAAGTTCCGTTCTCTTTGAGCCGAAAGATCTTTTCCATACTCTCCCTCTTTTCTCCGTTTTCTCTCCAAATCAAACAATTTTTTATGGAAGAAAACAGTTTTTGTATCTTCATCATACAAAACACTCTGCAGAATTACAAGTGTTCCCGCTGAAATACAGCGCAGAAAAAGGTCAACCTTTTTTGGTGAATTCTACAAAACCGGGGCACGCCATAGCGTGCCCCGGTCTCTCTGCATGATTCAGGATTGAAAATGTGTGCCGTAGTAATACTCCAAGCCTTGGTAGGTCTTCAGGGCCGCCTGCCCTTCCTCGTCCAGTGTCTCGGTAAACTGTCCGCTCTGCACGTATCCACCTACGGTAGTCACGGCGGGGATCACTTCCCAAATATCCGTGGTGGCCTGGGTCCACGCGTTACCCTCCCAGCCGCACAGGTCAAAGAGCAGGTTCATCAGGAAGCAGGAGGACACATCCGGCCCCTCTCCCACAAAGTCATTGCCCAGCGCTTTCTTGGCGGCATCGTTGGCCCAGAGGAAGTACCGGGTGCCGTAGTAGTTGTAGAAGCCCTCTTCTGTGGAAATATCCAGGTTCACGCCCAATTCCTGATAGGCGGAGTTGCCGTCTCCGAACCAGGGCTTATGATCGCCGAAGCCTACCACGACCACAGGCCGCTCCTCGGCGGCAAAGTCATCCAGCAGCTTCCGCAGCTGCTCCGCCGTGTCGGACACGGAGCCCAGGTAGTTATCCACAATGTTGGTGGTGGCGGTGGAATACCGGCCGTCGGTGTAGTGCTTGCCCCGCCAGACGCTCTCCGTGTCGTAGGGGCCGTGGCCCTGATAGGTCACGTTGAAGGAGAAGTAGGGCTTCCCCTCCCCGTCCCGGTTTTCCGCGTACAACTTGAAGATCTCCGGAAACAGTACGTCGTCCGTGGCGATGCCGCCGGTGTACAGGCCGCTGTACCGGTTCTCGTAGTAATAATACGTGGGAATGCCCAGATAGGCATTGACGTTCTGGCGGTTATAGAACCATTCATAGCTGGGGTGGCTGCCCTCTACCGTATAGCCCTGGTCCTGGAAGTACCAGCCGTAGGAGTTGGTGTTGGTCCGGTAATTCCACTGGTCCGCAAATCCCGTCAGCACCGCCCGCTCCGTGTTCACCGTGCCTCCGGCGAAAATATTGGTCAGCAGGTTCCCGGTGTAGCTTTCCTCTTCAATTTCGTGATACACCCCGTAGGCCCGCTCCCAGTCGATGCCTTCAACGTCCTCAAACCGGGAAAAATCGGCAAAGGCCTCCAGCTGGAGGAGGATCACGTCCACCTGCTTCTCCGCCGGGATATCCGCGTCCTCATAGGAGGCCAGCAGCGCCGCCGTCTCCCGCTGGTGATAGCCCGCAGGGGCCTTGATGGTGCCGGTGGTGGCGCTGTGGAGGAAGGGATAGACGAAGCCCTTGGAGAGATAGACCTGGGTGGAGGACCAGCGGTTGATATAGTCGTAGTTCTGGGTCTTGCTGTTATAAATGTTTTTGTCGGCGCAGAGCTTCCAGATGGGAATGCACAGCAGGGCCCCCGCCAGCAGCAGCGGCAGGCGGGCCTTCCACCGGAGCCGCCCCCGCACCAGGAACCACAGGAACACCGTTCCGAACACCAAACACAGCAGGCCGAACCACACCCGCTTGTCGGGGGTCAGGTCGTAGTTGGCGGTGAGGGCAATGGAGCCCGCCTCCCGGATGTGTTTGAGATCCTCGAACATCAGGGGATCGTCCCGGAACCGGAGCTTGTAGTAGTTGCCCAGGGAAAAGCCCCAGACCACTACCCCGGTGATGAGAAAATCCAGCCAGGGCCGTCCCACCAGGAAATACACCAGAAACAGCCCCAGCACCACCGGCAGAATATTCAAAACCGCGATGAGGGGATGTTGGAAATAGCTTTTCATCAGCACGTCGGGGTAGTCGCCGTAGGCGAAGAACAGGGACAGCCTCCCAAGGCACAGGCCCGCCAGCAGCAGGATCAGTCCGTTCCAAAGCCAGAATACCGCTTTCTTTCCCCCGGAAAGTCCGGCGGCGGAGCTTTGGAACAGCCAGAAGTTTTTCAAACAGGTCACCTCTTTTGTGGAAAACAAGGTTTATTTCCTAAAAATCACGTTCACGAGACTTGAAAAAATCGTAAAAGGTCCGGACGTTTTCCACCTCCGTCCAGCGGCAGGTGGAGACTGGGATCCGGTCCAGGTCGTAAATACGGGCACCCTTCAGGGCCAGCAAAAAGGGCGAGTGGGCGGCAATCACGAACTGACAGCCGTAGAACCGGGCGGAATCCTCCAAAAACCGGGCCAGCTCCAGCTGCAGCCGGGCGGACAGGCTGTTTTCCGGCTCATCCAGCAGGTAAAGGCCATGTTCCTTGATATGCTGGGTAAAATACAGAAAGCCGCTCTCGCCGTTGGATTTGCCGGGCACGTCCCGCATCAGCTGGTCATTCACGTACCGGGAGCCGGTGTGCCGCTGGGCCTCCACCACCTTCCGTAGCTCGTCCAGGTCCTCCAGAGACCGCATCCGCATGTGGGAATACCGCTTGTCCGTGTACTCGGACAGCAGTTCCCGCCGCCTGGTCTCGATGTTTTCATTCATACAGCGGAGGTCCAGCAGGTAGTCAAACACATCGTCGCTGGTGATGACCCGACTGTTGGCCAGGACCTCCCGGTCAAAATCGTAGGTGGACTCCGCCCGGCACAGGTCCAGATAGGCCCCGTAAAAGGAGCTGCGGTTGAACACCGCTCCCCGCTGTAAAGCCAGCTTTTCACCGATCAGGTTCAAAAGGGTGGTCTTGCCGCTGCCATTGCCGCCGCAGAGAATGGTGATGGGCTCAAACTCCAGTTTGGAGATACCCTTGTTCTGAAAAACACCGAAGGGATAGCGGCTGCCGTAGCAGGTGCGCCTGTTTTCCGGGTCCTTCTCAAGATAGCTCCATTCCCGCCCCTCACCGGGCAGGGAAAAGCTCTGCAAATACAGCAACCGGCTCTCCTCCCTTCTTTTTTCCGATTTTACCACAAAGATACCCCAAAAGCGTGAACTTTGTGAAAACAGGGCGGGTGTATCCACCCGCCCTGTTGGGTCATTCTTAATAAGCCAGCTTCTCAGCCAGGTAAGCCTTCAGTTCACTGATGGGAATTCTCACCTGCTCCATGGTGTCACGGTCACGGACGGTAACGCAGTTGTCGCCCTCCTTCTCGGCGTCGCCCACGGTGTCGAAGTCCACGGTAACGCAGTAAGGCGTGCCGATCTCATCCTCCCGGCGGTAGCGCTTGCCGATGGAGCCGGTCTCGTCGAAGTCCACCATCCACTCCTTGCTGAGCTCAGCCTGGATCTCACGGGCCTTCTCAGACAGCTTCTTGCTCAGGGGCAGGACAGCCACCTTGAAGGGTGCCAGAGCAGGATGGAAGTGCATGACCACGCGGACGTCGTTCTTGGCCTCGTCCACGACCTCCTCGTCGTAGGCCTCCACCAGGAAGGCCAGCACCACGCGGTCGGCGCCCAGGGAGGGTTCCACGACGTAGGGGATATAGTGCTCATTGGTCTCCTGGTCGAAGTAGGTCATATCCACACCGGAGGTATTCTGATGCTGGGTCAGGTCGTAGTCGGTACGGTCCGCCACGCCCCACAGCTCGCCCCAGCCGAAGGGGAACAGGAACTCAAAGTCGGTGGTGGCCTTGGAGTAGAAGCACAGCTCCTCCGGGTCGTGGTCACGCAGCCGCAGGTTCTCGTCCTTCAGGCCGATGCCCAGCAGCCAGTTGTGGCAGAAGGTGCGCCAGTAGTTGAACCACTCCAGGTCGGTGCCGGGCTTGCAGAAGAACTCCAGCTCCATCTGCTCGAACTCACGGGTGCGGAAGGTGAAGTTGCCCGGGGTGATCTCGTTACGGAAGGACTTGCCGATCTGGCAGACGCCGAAGGGGAGCTTGCGGCGGGTGGTGCGCTGGACGTT
>CAYWYW010000079.1:0-11471 GCA_964462715.1 uncultured Oscillibacter sp. | reverse complement strand
GCCCTGCGCTTCAACCTGATCACCGGCAACAGCCCCGGCAACGATATGCGCTTCTATGTGGAGAAGTGCGAGGCCATGCGGAACTTTGCCAACAAGATCTGGAACGCCAGCCGCTTCGTCATGATGAACCTGACCATCGACAAGTGCGAGCTGCCCGCCGCAGACAGACTGGCTCCTGAGGACAAGTGGGTCCTCTCCAAGCTGAACACGCTGGTGAAGGAAGTCACTGAGAATCTGGACGCCTATGAGATCGGTGTGGCCTCCGCCAAGGTCTATGACTTCATCTGGGACACCTACTGCGACTGGTATATCGAGCTGACCAAGACCCGCCTGAACGGCGAGGACGAGGATGCGAAGCTGGTGGCCCAGAACGTGCTGTGCTACGTGCTGACGGACCTTTTGAAGCTGCTGCACCCCTTTATGCCCTTCATCACTGAGGAGATTTTCCAGGCACTGCCCCACGAGGGTGACTTCATCATGACCTCTCAGTGGCCGGAGTATCAGGACAGCCTGAGCTTCCCTGCGGAAGAGGCCGCCATGGAGGCCGTCATGGATACCATCAAGGCCATCCGTGCCCGCCGCGCCGAGATGAATGTACCTCCCTCCAAGAAGGCGGAGGTGCTGCTGGTGACCGCCACCCCCGAGATCTATCAACAGGGCCTGCACTTCATCCAGCGCCTGGCCTACTCCAGCCAGGTGACCTTCGCCGGTTCCGCTCCCGCTGATGTGAGCAAGATGGTATCCGTGGTGACCCACAACGCCACGGCCTATATGCCTATGGCGGAGCTGGTGGACATGGCCGCTGAGCTGGACCGCATTGACAAGGAGATCGAAAAGGCCAAGAACGGCCTGCGCATCGTGGAGCAGAAGCTGTCCAACGAGAAGTTCGTCTCCCGTGCTCCCGAAGCGGTGGTCAATGCCGAGAAGGAGAAGGCTGCCAAGTTCGCAGAGCTGATCGCCAAGCTGGAGGAATCCGCCAAGGCCATGCAGGCGTAAAGTTCAAGATTGAATCATATCATTAAGTAAACCAGTGTCTCCGCTTTAGCGGAGACACTGGTTTTTTGCATAAACAAGTTTAATTTGAATCAAAAACCGCAGCAATTGCAGTTTTAAGGCCACAGAGAGACAGAAATGGATATTCCTATAAAAATCTTTTATTAGTTCACCGAATGAAATTCGTCCGGGCACCAATTTCTGCCTTGGGCTTCTCAATGCCGGCGGCTTTTCCAGCTTCGATGCACCGGAGCACCCAGGCCATGTTGGCTGCCAGATTCCGCATGGTCTGTAGGCCCTCGGCGTCCTGAAGCACATCCTCCGGCTTGCTTCCGTGGACCATGGTCCAGTAGGTGGAGGAGACAATGGGCATCTGGGAGATAGTGAAATACTTTTGCAGGACATCCAGAGTAGCAGATGTGCCGGCCCTCCGGGCAGAGGCAATAGCTGCCGCGGGTTTGTGGGTGAAGGCGTGCTTACCCGCGTAGAATGCCCGGTCCAGCACAGACAGAATGCGTCCGCTGGGATGGGCATAATAAACAGGAGTGCCAAAGACGAAGCCGTCGGCCGCTTCGGCCTTGGCAATGATCTGGTTGACGATATCGTCATCAAAGACGCATCGGCCGGGAACGGTTTTGCAGGAGCCGCAGGCTATACAGTCCCGGACCGGTTCGTTTCCAAGAAAAAGGATTTCCGTCTGGATACCGGCGGCTTCCAGCGTTGCGGCGATTTCCCGCAGGGCGGTATCAGTGCAACCGTGGAGGTGAGAACTGCCATTGAGCAGTAAGACTTTCATCATGATGCCATCCTTTCTGGTGTGGATTCAATTGCATTTTATCATATTCCGCCTTCAGAGAAAATACAAGCGCGGAGAAGAAAAATTTCAGAAAAAGCGGCAGGTGGCCAAGAATCCGACAAAAAAGAAGGGGACAACTTCCTATAATGAAGAAAACAACCGCCACAGGTGAAAGGATGAAACAATATGGAGATACATGCAAAAAGCGCGGACCGGAATCTCTTGCTGGAATTTTCCGGTGAGCTGGACCATCACGGCGCCAGAAATGCGCTGCGAGAGCTGGAAATGGCCGTGGACGCGGCGCTTCCCAAAATGCTCATGCTGGATATGGAGGGTGTGACTTTCATGGACAGCTCCGGCATTGCCCTGATCCTGCGGGCTCAGCAGCGGATGCAACTTCTGGACGGGAGTGTGGTAGTCTGCAATGTTCCGGCACAGGCCAGACGTGTCCTGGATGCAGCAGGCATCGGACGGTTGGTGACGATACGATAAAGGAGGTTTACATAATGAAAAGCAAGGCTATAAATGAGGTCACACTGGAATTTCCAAGCCGCAGCAGCAACGAGGGTTTTGCACGGTCCGCTGTGGCCTGCTTCGCGGCCCAGATGGACCCGACCCTCAATGAACTGGAGGACATCAAGACCTCTGTCAGCGAGGCGGTCACCAACGCCATTGTCCACGCCTATCCGGATTCCATTGGCAAGGTCCTGGTGAAAGTCCGGGTTTGCCCCGGGAATGTGCTGGAGATCACAGTCAAGGACCATGGGAAAGGTATCCCTGATATCGACAAGGCCAGGGAGCCTATGTTTACCACCGGAGGCGAGGAGCGCAGCGGTATGGGCTTTACCATCATGGAGAGCTTCATGGACAAGCTGACAGTCCGATCCGTGCCAGGAAAGGGGACCAGTGTCACCATGAAAAAAAAGCTGGCCGCCCGGATGAAAACGGGAAAATGAGCAGCAGCACACTGGAACTGCTGCGGGCCGCCCAGGAGGGGGACCGGGATGCCTGTGAGCGGGCAGTCCTGGAAAACAATGGCCTGATCTGGAGCATCGTGCGAAGGTATTACGGACGGGGCGTGGAGCCGGATGATCTTTATCAGTTGGGATGCCTGGGTTTTTTGAAGGCGATCCAGGGTTTCGATTTCTCTTATGGAACCTGCTTTTCCACTTACGCGGTCCCCAAGATCGCAGGTGAGATCCGCCGTTTTCTGCGGGATGACGGATCGGTAAAAGTAGGACGGGCTATCAGGGAGCAAGCACAAACGCTTTACAGCAAAAGAGAACAGCTGCGACACGATCTGGGCCGGGAACCGGCCCTTTCCGAACTGGCAGAAGCCACGGGACTTTCTGTGGAGGAAATTGCTCAGGTGGAACTGGCCACTGATTCTCCGGAATCTCTACAGCAGGAAACGGCAGATGGCCTGACCCTGGAGGGAATGCTGGGGACCGATGCCCCCGAGGAGGGTTTGGTGGAGCGGATCGCCCTGCGGGAAGCCATCGACCAGTTGCCGGAAAAAGAGCGGATGACGATTTTGCTGCGCTATTTCAAGGGGCTGACCCAGGAGCGGACGGCCCGGGTACTTGGGGTGTCCCAGGTGCAGATATCCCGGTTGGAGCGACGTGGGCTGGCACGGCTGCGGGAGAGCTTTGAGGTTTGAAATAGGATTCGTCCTGGAATTCGGTCATGGTATTCCAATAGCGCTTTGGCATGTTGGTTCTGCGGCATTTGGGATTGTACCGTTCCTTGATGGCAATGGTGTCATAGAACCGCTTCCACAGAATGCGGTAGTTGGCCTCCGTTTCGTCAGGCGGGGCCATCTGGAAGAACTCCAGGGGCCGGATGACCGCTTTCCCGGCGGCGTAGAACAGCGCCTCCTTGTGGGTGCGGTCATAGATAAAAAATGTTTCTTCCCGGTAGCGGGCACAGAAATGGCCCCGAAGGATGGGGAGGACCCGGTTCTTGGGTTCAATTTCACTGCCTAATACGCCGCCTAGTTCCGAGAACCGGACGAACCCTTTCAGCAGGTGAGCCTCACCATTGAGGTGGCGGACCGCAGTAATAACAGGGTAGAGAGTTTCGTCGGAAAAGTTTCTGAGAAAGCCGGGCCCCTCTTTCAGGAGCTTCACCACCAGCCGGTATAAGTGCAGTTCCTTTTCCGGAAGGCAGGTCAAAAAGCCCTTTCGCAGCAATTCAGCTGTATAGGGAGAACACTTTACAATTTTTTTGAATACACGGTTTGCATGGCCCTGATCTGTGATGATGGTCCGGGTGGCGAACAGCGTTGGCATGGCATCCTCATCGCGGCAGATCGCGGTGAGGATTTCTTTATTGGCATAGCTGTCAAAGATGCAGCAGAGAAATCCCTCGAAGGAACCGTCATAGTAGTAGATCATTTCTGTCATGGAGAAGTCCTCATGCACCAGCGCTGTCGAACAGGGACAGCTGGACCATTTCCTGTTGGGGCCGCAGAGGCTGTTCTGCGGCGATCAGGCCACGCAGCAGGCTGTCGGGGGTGAACCGTAGGCCGTCCGGCATTTTTCCGGAGGCGGTGAGAAAGTACTGGGCCCGTTTCATGACCACGCCCATGCGGCGGAGGTCGTCGATCTGGACCCGCCCCACCCGGCGGGCGGTCAGGATGCGGTGGGCGGAGGTGACGCCGATGCCGGGGACCCGGAGCAGTGTTTCATAGTCCGCGGTGTTGACCTCCACGGGGAAGAAGTCCAGATGGTTCAGGGCCCAGCTGCACTTGGGGTCCACCCGGGGATCAAAATCTGGGTGGCGGTCATCCAGAAGCTCCTCCGCCCGGAAGCCGTAAAACCGCAGAAGCCAGTCTGCCTGATACAACCGGTGCTCCCGCAGGAGAGGCGGCTTCACATCCTTGGCGGGCAGGAGCGCGTGCTCCATCACTGGCACATAAGCGGAATAGAACACCCGTTTCAGGCGGTACTTATCGTAGAGTCCCTGAGTCAGACGGAGAATGTGGAGATCGGAGTCCGGCGTGGCGCCCACGATCAGCTGGGTGCTTTGACCCGCCGGGGCGAATTTAGGGGCGTGGCGGTATTTCACCAACTCCTCCTTGTTCTGTTGGTTCCGGGTCTGGATCTGCCGCATGGGGGACAGGATGGCTTGCTTGGTCTTGTCGGGAGCCAGGGTCCTGAGCCCTGCTTCGGAGGGCAGCTCAATGTTGACGCTGAGCCGGTCCGCCAGCAGTCCTAGCTGTTCCACCAGTTCCGGAGACGTGCCGGGGATGGCTTTAGCGTGGATATAGCCGTTAAAGCGGTAGGTTTCCCGCAGAATACGCAGGGCGCGGATCATCCGCTCCGTGGTGTAGTCCGGATTCCGGAGAACGCCGGAGGAGAGAAAGAGGCCCTCGATATAGTTCCGACGATAGAAATTGATGGTCAGGTCTGCCAGTTCCTCCGGGGTAAAAGCAGCGCGCCGGGTATCATTGCTGCAACGGTTGACGCAGTATTTGCAGTCGTAGACGCAGTAGTTGGTCATCAGGACCTTCAAGAGAGTGACGCACCGCCCGTCCGCAGAAAAGGAGTGGCAACACCCGGCCACGGAGGACGAGGTGTTGCCGATGTATCCCTTTTTGGACGTGCGGGTCCCTCCGCTGGAGGTACAGGCGGCGTCATATTTTGCGGCGTCCGTCAGGATTGTCAGCTTTTCCAGGACATCCATAACATGGAGCTTAGCGGGCCATGGCGCGCCGGCGTGAAGTCCGGCGCGCGGGGCGCTCAATAGCGTCAATGATGCGGAACAGCTGGTACGTCAAAAAGGCCACACCCACCAGAATGAAAAAGAAGCTCCAACCAGTCATCATCGTTTCCTCCCTAATCGAACTTTTGTTCTGATGTAATCATAACTCGAACAAACGTTTCTGTCAAGAAGAAATCGAACAAATTTTCGAAAAACTTTTAAAGGATAGGAAGGTTCTATGAAATGTAAAAGAGAGACGGCCAAAGCTGTCTCTCTTTTCATGTGATGTAAACTTATTTGCAGGCCGCCAGATCCTTCAGGAACTCATCAATGGCACTTTCTGGGGTAGCCCAGCTGGTGACGAAGCGGACGATGGTGTGGTCCGGGTCCGCGGGGCGGTCAATCTCAAACTCATAGCCCATGGACTGCAGCTGCTCCATCACGGTGTTGGGCAGAACAGGGAACTGCTGGTTGGAGGGAGAGGGAACAGGGAAGGGATAGCCCAGAGCGGCTACGCCATCCCGCAGGCGGAAGGCCATGTCATTGGCGTGGCGGGCCATATCAAAATACAGGCCGTCCTCCAGCAGGGCCTGGAACTGGACGCCCAGCAGGCGGCCCTTGGCCAGCATGGCGCCCCGCTGCTTCATGTGCCAGCGGAAGTGGTCGTTGGGAGCGTTCATCACCAGAGCCTCGCCGAACAGAGCACCGTTTTTGGTGCCGCCAATGTAGAAGGCGTCCGTCAGGGCCGCCAGGTCTGGCAGGGTCAGGTCGTTGTCCGGGGAGGTCAGGGCCGAGCCCAGCCGGGCGCCGTCCAGGAACAGAAACAGGCCGTGGGCGTCGCAGCACGCCCGAAGGGCCGTCAGTTCCGCCTTTGTGTAGATAGTGCCGATCTCCGTGGTGTCGGAGACGTACACCATTTTTGGTGCAACCATGTGCTCTGAGCCGTTGTGCTCCGCCAGCACTGTCTCCACCAGGGCGGGGGTCAACTTGCCGTCGGAGGCATAGATGGAGCAGACTTTGTGGCCGGTGGCCTCGATGGCGCCGGTCTCATGGGTGTTGATGTGGGAGGTGTGGGCACCGATGACCGCCTCATAGGGCCGCAGAAGGGATTCAATGACCAGGAGGTTGGTCTGGGTGCCGCCTACCAGGAAGTGAACGTCGGCCTGGGGGGCGTTGCACAGGCGGCGGACGGTGTCCCGGGCGGCCTCGCAGAGAGGGTCTGTGCCGTAGCCCACGGTCTGGACCAGATTGGTGTCCGCCAGGGCCTGGAGGACCCTGGGATGGGCGCCTTCGCTGTAGTCATTACGGAAGCTGTACATAAAAAATTACCTGCTTTCTGAAATGTAACAAATTTGTTGTTGAAATCATACCGCGAATCCTGTATAAATGCAAGCGAGGGGAAAATTTTCTGCTAACTTTTCCGGAACGGGAAATAATGAGGGAAGAGCGGAAACTTTTTTGCAAGTTGTTCCGTCATAGACATGGATCAAACAGGATAAGGAGAATGGTATGAAAAAGAAGATGGTCCTGCTGCTGGCAGGTTTGATGCTGATGCTGAGTGCCTGCGGCGGAAACGGCGGGCAGACGGAGACGGTCCATGTGGATCTACAGGCCTACTGGGATACGCTCCAGGAGACCTATGCGTGGAATGAGGGCTATATGGTGGATATTGAAGGCGACATGCTGGAGAGCTATTATCCCGGTCTGGGCGATATCGCCGCAAAGCAGTTCATTGCCAAGATGCCCATGATGAGTTCCGTGGTCAACGAGATGGTGTTTATGGAATGTGAGACCGAGGATGACGCGTCTGCGGCGGCGGCGCTCCTACAGGACCGCATCACCACTCAGGCCGAGGGCGGCGCCTGGTATCCCGAGTCCATGGAAGCATGGAGCCGCGGTACCGTCATTCAGCAGGGAACATACGTGGCCATGATCGCCTCCGCCCAGTACCAGAACGAGATCGCGGAGAGCTTCACCGCTCTGTTCCAGTGAGAGAAGTTCAGCGGAACAGCCGCAGAGATCCTGCGGCTGTTTTACTCTGTCTGAACATATGTTTGATATCCGGGATTGGTATTCCAGAGCAGGGAGGATAGACCTTTGATTTTCAGCAGTCTGACATTTTTATTTGCCTATCTGCCGCTGACGCTGGCGGCTTATTTCCTGACGCCCCTGCGTTGGCGGAATCTGACGCTGCTGCTGGTGAGCCTGTTTTTCTACGGCTGGGGCGAGCCGGTCTATATCGTCATCATGTTCCTCTCCATCCTCATCGACTATACCCACGGTCTGCTGGTGGAGAAGTACCGGCATAACGACAAAAAGGCGCGGTGGTTCGTGGCGCAGTCGGTGATATTCAACCTGCTGCTTCTGGGCTTTTTCAAGTATTGGGACTTCCTGGCGGACAACCTGTTTCTGCTGACCGGGCTCAACCTGCCCGCCAGCCTGACACTGCTGGGTGTTACCATCCCCCTGCGGAATATTCCGCTGCCCATCGGCATCTCCTTCTTTACCTTCCAGACCATGAGCTACACCATTGACGTCTACCGGAAGGATGCCCCAGTGCAGCGGAACATCATCAGCTTCGGCGCGTTCGTCACCATGTTTCCCCAGCTGATCGCAGGGCCGATTGTCAAATACAAGACCGTGGCAGAGGACCTGAACCACCGGGTCCACAGCGCTGAGAACTTTGCCCTGGGAGCCCGCAGGTTTTGCGTGGGCCTTGCTAAAAAGGTATTACTGGCCAACTCCATCGGCGCCCTATGGGACGCCCAGCTGGCGGCCCAGGGAGCCGGGATTTTAACGACGGCGGGCGGTTGGATGGGCCTGTTGGCCTTCGGCTTTCAAATCTACTTTGACTTTTCCGGCTACTCCGATATGGCCATCGGTCTGGGACAGGTCTTTGGCTTCCGGTTCAATGAGAACTTTGACCACCCCTATCTGTCCGCCTCTGTTTCCGAGTTCTGGCGGCGGTGGCACATGTCCCTGACAAGCTGGTTCCGGGAGTATCTGTATATTCCCCTGGGGGGTAACCGGGGCGGCACGGTCAAGGCTCTGCGGAACATTCTCATCGTCTGGTTCTGCACTGGCTTCTGGCACGGCGCCAGCTGGAACTTCATCCTCTGGGGCCTGTACTTCGCCGCGTGGCTGATCCTGGAGAAGTACGTGCTGCGGCATGTTCTGGCAAAGACCCCGGCGGTGCTGAAGCATCTGTACACCCTGATTGTGGTGTTCGTGGGCTGGGGCATCTTCGCCATGGAGGACCTGTCTGTCTGCGGCGCGTATCTGGCCGCCTGTTTCGGCGGCGCGCCCCTGTGGAGCGCCCTGGACGGCTATACCCTCCGAAGCTACGCGTTGACCTTTGTCATTTTGATCGTGGCATCCACCACGCTGGGCATCCGGGGCTGGGCCCGTCTGCCGGAGAAGGCCAAAAAGGTCCTGACGCCCGTGCTGATGGCCCTGAGTCTGCTGGTCTGCACCGCCTATCTGGTGGACGGCAGCTACAATCCCTTCCTGTATTTCAGATTCTAAAGGAGGCGGCATCATGACAAAAACATACAGCCGCTTTCTGACGGCGCTGTTCTGCCTGTTCCTGGCGGGGCTGCTGGTGTGGCACGTCCTTCTGCCGGACCGGGCTCAGTCAGAGACGGAAAACCGCACCTTGGCCCAGGTACCGGAATTCTCCTGGTCCGCCTTGGTGGACGGCAGCTATACCGAGTCCGTGGAAGAATACTTTGCGGACCAATTCCCCTTGCGGGACCAGTGGACGGGCCTGAAGGCCCGGGCGGAGCAGCTGCTGGGCAAGCGGGAGTTCAACGGCGTCTATCTCTGCGGCGACACCCTGATCTCCAAGGTGGAGACGCCGGCGGAGGGCATGGTGGATAAAAACCTCAGCTATGTGGACCGACTGGCGGGGAAGACCGATGCCAACGTGGTCCTGGGCCTGATCCCTTCGGCGGCGGAGATTTGGAAGAAGAAGCTCCCGGCCGGGGCGGACAGCTGGGAACAGGCCGGGCTATTGGCCCAGAGCCAGGTGGACTTTCAGGACGCCCTGGAGGCCCACGCCGACGAACCCATCTTCTACCGCACGGATCATCACTGGACCACCTTGGGAGCCTTTTACGGGGCAAATGCCCTGTTGGATGCTCTGGGAAAAGAGCCATTAAAGGAAGATGACTTTACACCGGAGATTACTTCCGACAGCTTCAACGGCACCCTGTATTCCCAGTCCGGCATCCACTGGCTGACACCGGACACCATGGAATTCTGGGTGGCAGAGGAGGGCCTGACCGTCACCTCCTGGCGGACAGGGAAAGAGGAGCCTGCCAGCCTGTACGACCGGACGTATCTGGAAAAAAAGGATAAGTATTCCTCGTTCCTGGGAGGCAACCAGCCCCTGTGTGTCATCAAAAATCAGAACGTGACGGATGGCAGCAGGCTGCTGCTGGTGCGGGACAGCTATTCCGACGCCCTGGCGCCCTTCCTGGCCCAGCGGTTTTCCGAGGTCCACCTGCTGGACCTGCGGTATTACCGGGCTCCGGTCTCCGCCTACGCGGCGGAAAACGGCATCGGTGATATCGCCGTGGTGTACAGCGTTCAGAACTTTATTTCCGACGTGAACCTGGTGCTCCTGACCCAGTAAAAAAGAACGCCCGAATCGGGCGTTCTTTTTTACTCTGTGGTGATGTCGTAAGGCCAGTCCAGGATTCCTCCAAAGTCGAAGACATTGGAAAAACCCAAATCTCGCAGCTTTTCGGCAGCCTCGGCGCTGCGGCGGCCGGAGCGGCAGTAGAGCAGGAGCTCTGTATCCTTCGCAAAGGGGAAGGGCATGTCCGCCGCAATGAACTCGTTGGGCAGGCACACGGCGCCGGGGATGTGGCCCTGGTCAAATTCCTCCTGGGTGCGGACGTCCAGCACGACAGCCTCGCTGTTCTCCTCCATCCGCTGCTTGGCCTCCTCAGCAGTGAGAACGCCGGTATCCTCCTCGGTAGGTCGGGAGACTGCTGGCGTGGAGTTGGGCTTCATCCGGGCGGTACAGAATTTGATGGCTGCCATCCCGAAGCAGATAATGGCCATCAGTAAAAAGAACTGTTTCATAAATTGATCTCCTTTTTTGATGGAATATGCAGATGCAGAATACTTCGGATATTGGGATCAAATTCCCTGGAGAGACACTGGATGGCCAGCTCTTCTCCAGCGGAGAACGCAGCTAACAGGCACAGAGCGGCGCAGAGAACGTTTGGAGGAAACCACGGCAGCAGGCAGGGGGCGCAAAACAGTGCCCCGCCGGTGAGCTTGTTTGCAATCGTATGGAGGGCGGCAAAGCGGCGGTATTTCCAGCAACCCACCAGCCACGCTCCGCAGCGGAGAAAGCAAATCAGGGCCAGCGCCCGCAGGAACCGTGGAGAAAGTTGAAGCACCGGCAGGAGACGGTACAGCACCACAGCCAGGAACACCGCGTCCGCCAGACTGTCCAGCTTGGCTCCAATCCGGCTCTCGGTATGGGCCCGGCGGGCCACAGGACCATCCAGCATATCTGTGACGCCGGAGAGAACATAGAGCAGGAAAAACGCCGGGGACAGGGGCGGCACCGCCAGCAGTCCCAAAGCCAGAGGGATACGGGCCAGCGTCAGCAGGTTGGCCGGAGTGAAAAGGACCATAGGTGCCTCCCGTGGTGAACTTTTTTCTAGGGTAGCACAGTCGGCGGCACCCGTCAAATAAAACCTGCGGTTGACCCCGCGGGGATTTTGTCCTAAAATGAATTTCAAGATTATAGAAAACTGGTGAATATATGACTGACTTCAATGAACGCTATATCGCTGCCCGGAAAGCCGTCATCGCGGCTGACCTGCGGCGGCTGAACCCCATGCAACGCCAAGCTGCCATGACCACGGAGGGCCCCCTGCTGCTGCTGGCGGGCGCCGGTTCCGGCAAGACCACCGTCCTGATCCAGAGGGTCTACAACCTGCTGACCTACGGCCGG
>CAYWYW010000078.1:0-11507 GCA_964462715.1 uncultured Oscillibacter sp. | reverse complement strand
TCGGCTCCTGCAAGAAGATCAAGTACCTGTTCCCCAAGGCCCACGCCGTGGCCTATGTCATGATGGCCTTCCGCATCGCCTGGTTCAAGGTGCACCATCCCCTTGCCTTCTACGCGGCCTATTTTTACCGCCGCAGCCAGAAGGGCGGCTTTGACGCGGTGCTGATGACCCACGGCAAGGACGCTGTGGTGGCGAACATCGAAGCCATTGAGAACAATGAGAACGCTACGGACAAGGACGAGGATCTGCTGACCACCCTGGAGGTGGCCTACGAATATTACATCCGCGGGTTCGAGTTCCTGCCTATCAGCATCTACGAAAGTCACGCCACAAAGTTCATCATCAAAGACGGAAAGCTCCTGCCGCCCTTTGTGGCAATTTCCGGCCTGGGCGAAAACGCCGCCTGGGATCTGATGAAGGGGCGGGAGGGGAAAACCTTCCTGTCCGTGGAGGAGGTTGCCGCCGCCTGTCCCAAGGTGTCCAAGACCCATATTCAGATGCTGAAGGAGGCGGGCGCTTTCGGCGACCTGCCGGATACCAGCCAGGTCAGCTTCTTCTGACGGAAAAACCGGGGCGCGAAAGCGTCCCGGTTACTGCTTGCAAAGAGCAGCGTTTTGTGATAGTATATCAATACAAATCCATTTAGAAGGGTGATTTTTATGCAGGATATTGGTATGCAGTTTCATATTCACTGCAAAGAGGGCGACGTGGGGCGCTATGTGTTTCTGCCCGGAGACCCGGGGCGCTGCCAGTCCATTGCCGGCTATTTTGACAATCCCGTCCATATCGGTATGAACCGGGAATTCAATATCTACACCGGAACCATGCTGGGGGAGAAGGTGTCGGTCTGCTCCACCGGCATCGGCGGCCCCTCGGCCTCCATTGCCATGGAGGAGCTGGCGGCCATCGGCGCGGATACCTTCATCCGGGTGGGTACCTGCGGCGGCATTGATATGGACGTACTGCCGGGAGATGTGGTGGTTGCCACGGGAGCCATCCGGTTTGAGCACACATCCTTGGAGTATGCGCCCATTGAGTTCCCCGCTGTGCCGGACTTTGCAATTACGGCGGCGCTGAAATCCGCCAGCGAGGATCTGGGCTACCGCACCCACACCGGTGTTGTCCAGTGCAAGGATTCCTTCTACGGTCAGCACAGCCCGGAAAAATCCCCCGTGTCCTACGAGCTGCTGCAGAAGTGGGAGAGCTGGAAGCGGCTGGGGGTCAAGGCCAGCGAGATGGAGTCCGCCGCCCTGTTTGTGGTGGCGGCGGCCCTGGGCTGCCGCTGCGGCTCCTGCTTCCACGTGATCTGGAACCAGGAGCGGGAGGCCGCCGGCCTGGACCAGAAAATGAGCGAGGACACCTCGGCCGCCGTCCGCGTGGCGGTGGAGGGGCTGAAGCTGCTGATCGAGGCAGACCGGAAGGGTGGACGGTAAGGTGTCCCAGCGAATTGCGCCGGGAGTCCGGCGTCAAGCGTTTTGCTGGAAGCAAAACCTTGAAATCGACCGAATTCATTTCGGACGATTTGAGTGAAAACAGAGGGGCCCCATGGGACTTGTCCCATGGAGAGGCGAAGACACCTCGGCCGCCGTCCGCGTGGCGGTGGAGGGGCTGAAGCTGCTGATCGAATCCGACCGGGAAAAATGAGGGCAAACTGAAAAAAGCGCCGCTTCCCATGTGGAAAGCGGTGCTTTTTGCAGTCAATCGTCGGTGCGGACGCCTTTTTCGATGTCCCGGATGTCGTAGGGCGCGGTTTGGTACACGCAGTAGTTCAGCCAGTTGGCGTACAGCAGGTGGGCGCAGCTCCGCCAGTTCATCACCGGCTTCCGGTCGGGGTCGTCGCCGGGGAAGTAGTGCTGGGGAATCTGGATGTCTACCCCGGCGGTCAGGTCCCGCATGTACTCCTTCCGCAGAGTGTCCCGGTCATACTCCGCGTGGCCCATGAGGAATACCTGGCGGCCCTGGTCGGTCTTGACGGCGTAGACCCCCGCTTCCGGAGAGGCGGCCAGGATCTTCAGTTCCGGAACAGCCTCAATGTCCGCCCGGTCTACCGTGGTGTTCCGGGAGTGAGGGACCCAGAAGGTGTCGTCAAAGCCCCGGAAGAGGATGAAGTTGGGGTCCTCCACCGTGTGCTGAAAGACACCGAACAGCTTGTGGTCCAGCACCCGCTTGGGGATGCCGTAGTGGTAATAGAGGCCCGCCTGTGCGCCCCAGCAGATGTGCAGGGTGGAGTGAACGTGGGTCTTGGACCACTCCATGATCTCACACAGCTCCGGCCAGTAGTCCACCTCCTCAAACTCCATCAGCTCCACCGGCGCGCCGGTGATGACCAGGCCGTCGAAGGTGCGGTCCTTCACCTCGTCGAAGGACTTGTAGAAGGCCAGCATGTGGGCCTGGGAGGTATTCTTGGACACGTGGCCGCTGGGGGCGATCAGCTCCAGCTCGATCTGCAGGGGCGTGTTGCCCAGTACCCGGGCCAGCTGGGTCTCCGTATCCACCTTGGTGGGCATCAGGTTCAAAAGGAGAATTTGCAGGGGACGGATATCCTGGGTGATGGCCCGGGTCTCCGTCATAACGAAGATGTTTTCCGCCGTCAGGGTGTTGGTGGCGGGCAGTTGGTTGGGAATTTTGATGGGCATAGCTTAGAATCCTCCATTTCGCTGGCTATCTGATGTGAGACTTCCCATCAGATGGCTTCCAGTGCCTGGGCAATGTCCTCAATGAGGTCCTCCTTGCTCTCCAGACCGCAGCTCATGCGGACCAGTCCGGCGGGGACGCCGGCGGCAATCAGCTGCTCCTCGGTCATCTGCCGGTGGGTGGAGGTGGCTGGGTTCAGGCAGCAGGTGCGGGCGTCGGCCACGTGGGTCTCGATAGCCGCCAGCTTCAGATGCTTCATAAACACCTCGGCGGCGGGGCGGCCGCCCTTCAGCTCGAAGGACACCACGCCGCAGGAGCCGTGGGGCAGGTACTTCTGGGCCACCTCGTGATAGGGGTCCCCGGGCAGGCCGCAGTAGTGGACGGTCTCCACCTTGGAATGCGCCGCCAGGAACTCCGCCGCAGCCTGCCCATTCTCGCAGTGGCGGGCCATGCGGACGTGGAGGCTCTCCAGGCCCAGGTTCAGATAGAAGGCGCTCTGGGGGGAGGGGGTGGAGCCGAAGTCCCGCATGAGCTGGGCGGTGCATTTCGTAATGAAGGCGCCCTCCTTGCCGAACTTCTCGGCATAGGTGATGCCGTGGTAGCTGTCGTCGGGGGTGCACAGGCCGGGGAACTTGTCCGCATGGGCCATCCAGTCGAACTTGCCGGAGTCCACGATGGCACCGCCCACGGCGGCGCCGTGGCCGTCCATGTACTTGGTGGTGGAGTGGGTCACGATGTCGGCGCCCCACTCAAAGGGGCGGCAGCCCACGGGGGTGGCAAAGGTATTGTCCACGATCAGGGGCACGCCGTGGCTGTGGGCGACCCTGGCGAACTTCTCAATGTCCAGCACCGTCAGGGCGGGGTTGGCAATGGTCTCTCCGAAGACGCACTTGGTGTTGGACCGGAAGGCGGCGTTCAGCTCCTCCTCGGAGCAGTCGGGGGCCACGAAGGTGGTTTCAATACCCATCTTCGCCATAGTGACGGAGATCAGGTTGAAGGTGCCGCCGTAGATGCTGGAGGAGGCCACGATGTGGTCCCCGCAGGTGGCGACATTGAACAGGGCGAAGAAGTTGGCGGCCTGACCGGAGGAGGTCAGCATGGCGGCTGTGCCGCCCTCCAGGGCGCAGATCTTGGCGGCCACATAGTCACAGGTGGGATTCTGGAGGCGGGAGTAGAAGTAGCCGTCGGCCTCCAGGTCGAACAGCTTGCCCATGTCCTCGCTGGTGGCGTATTTGAAGGTGGTGGACTGGACGATGGGGATCTGGCGGGGCTCGCCGTTGCCGGGGGTGTAGCCCCCCTGGACGCAGATGGTTTCAGGACGGTAGTTGCTCATGTTGATGATCTCCTTTCGGTGTTCAGCGTTCTCTGTATGCGCCGCACTCCGTTGCCGTGGGGCGGGCTGGGATGAGATGCAGGGACGAGAGCGCGTGAAAGCTCTTTTGTCCTTTTTCAGAAAAGGAAGAAAAAACGGCTTTCGTCCCAAAGTTTTTCTTTGAGACGAAAGCCGTATCATGCTTCCGCGGTACCACTCAAATTGCGCCGGCCTCACAGCGGGCGCCACTCCGGGTCCAACAACCCTTTCGCACTGACGCAGCGTACGCGGGAAGGCCCTACCGGCGCCATGCACCCTCGAATCCCCGGCTCAGGAGCCATAGGACCTGGAGACCGCTGCCGCCGGCTCGCACTGCCCGCCGGTTCTCTGAAAGCGTGGATCTCCGTCCCTCTCCCTCATTGCTTTGGAAAATATTATAAAGAGGACCCTCGGGTTTGTCAACCCTTGTTCTCCAGGATGTGGACGTTCAGATGGTCGTAGGTCATCTCCACGCCCTTCTGGGCGAAGGCGGTGCGCAGATTCTCCCCCAGGCCGAAGTATACGTCCCAGTAGTCGGCGGCATTGCACCAGCAGAACACGGTGTACTCGATGGAGCTGGCGCCGTAATTGGAGAGATAGACGGCGGAGGCGGGGTCCTCCAGGACCTTGCCGGTCATGGACAGGGCCTGAAGGCAGGCCTCCTTCACGGTTTCGGTGGGGGCGTTGTAGGAGGCGGTCACCTTCTGGGTCACACGGCGGCGGCCCAGCACGGTGTAGTTGATGACCTTAGAGCCGGACAGCTCCTTGTTGGGCAGCATCACCAGCAGGCCGTCGGGAGTCAGCAGCTTGGTGTGGTTCAGAGTGATCTCCTGCACGGTGCCGCTGACGCCGGAGGCCTCGATGAAGTCCCCGATGGAGAAGGGATGGGAGGACAGGATCACCAGTCCGCCGGCCACATTGCCCAGGATGTCCTCGGCGGCCAGGGTGATGCCCAGGGAGCCGACGGACAACAGGGCCACCAGGGAGGTGATGGGCACGCCCAGGCTGTCCACCACCACCAGGGCGGCGATCACATACAGCACCAGCTTGATGCCGGAATGGACGTACTTCTGCACCCGGGCGTCCAGCTTGGACCGGGAGAGGAGGCGGCCCGTCAGCTTCAGGACGGCCTTGACAACGATCAGACAGATGATGAGGGTGATGACGACGGACACGATCCGCCCCAGGGTCATGCTGCCCAGGGAGGTGTTCAGCAGCTCGGTCATGTTTGGCATAATGCATTCTCCTTTTCGAATAAAAATCAACAGAATGATATCGAAAAACCGGAAAAAAGTCAATGGCGTGCAAAAAGCGGTTGCGGGAGGACCGGATGTCCTGCTATAATGGACAAACACGACAAAAGAGAACAGAGAGGAGTTTTACCATGAACCGGGATCTGAAAAAACAGGGCAGCGGTCTGGCGCTGCTTCCGTTTTTGATCTTCATCGTCATTTACCTGGGGGCGGGCCTGTACCTGCAGGCAAAAGGGGAGGACATGGCCTTCTACCAGTTTCCCTCCGTCACTGCCATGTTCATCGCCGTACTGGCGGCCTTCTGCATGGGCCGGGAGAGCATCGACCGGAAATTTGCCATCTTTGCCCGGGGCGCCGCCAATGAGAACGTGCTGACCATGCTGATGATCTACATCCTGGCGGGCGCCTTCTCCACCGTGGCCAAGACCATGGGCGGCGTGGACGCCACCGTGAATCTGGGCCTGTCCCTGGTCCCCGTGGAGCTGCTGACCGCCGGCGTGTTCGTCATCTCCGCCTTCCTGGGCACCGCCACCGGTACCTCCGTGGGCACCATCACATCCCTGGTGCCCATCGCCGTGGGCCTGGCCGCCGAGAGCGGCCTCAGCGTACCCATGATGCTGGGCGCCTGCGCCGGCGGCGCCATGTTCGGCGACAACTTGTCCATGATCTCCGACACCACCATCGCTGCCACCAAGACCCAGGGCTGCGAAATGCGGGACAAGTTCCGGGTCAACTTCTTCATCGCCCTGCCTGCCGCTCTGGTGACCCTGGTGATCCTGCTGGTGTGCGCCCGGCCCGAGACCGCGGCCGCCATGGAGCCCCGTTCCTTTGAGCTGATGAAGGTGCTGCCCTACGTGCTGGTGCTGGTCCTGGCCATTATCGGCATCAATGTGTTCCTGACCCTGACCATCGGCATCTTTGCCGCCGGCATCATCGGCATGGCCTGCGGTGACCTGACCATCTTCACCTATGCCCAGGCCATCTGGAACGGCTTCACCGGCATGAGCGAGGTGTTTTTCCTGGCCCTGTTCTGCGGCGGCCTGTCGGAGCTGATCGCCCACAACGGCGGCATCGTCTGGCTCATTGAAAAGCTGCGGGGCATGATGCGGGGCAACAAGTCCGCCCAGGTGGGCATGGCGGCGCTGGTATCCCTGGCGGACTGCGCCACTGCCAACAACACCGTGGCCATCATCCTCTGCGGCAACGTGGCCCGGGACATCAGCCGGGAGTACAAGGTGGATCCCCGCCGGACGGCGTCCCTGCTGGACGTGTTCTCCTGCGTGTTCCAGGGCATCATCCCCTACGGCGCCCAGCTGCTGATGGCGGCGGCCCTGACCACAACTACCTACGGCATCGCCATGAGCCCGGTGGAGATCGTGCCCTACATGTGGTACTGCTGGGTGCTGGCGGCCTTCGGCCTGCTGTCCATCTTCGTGCCCTACGCGGACCGCACCTGCCGCCAGGACCCCTGGAACTGGGAATATGACGTGGCGGAGTCCGGCGCGGAGGCCAAAAAGCTCCTGCTGAAAGAGGAAAAGGAAGACTGAATAGAAAAGAGGACCTGCCTGCACGGCAGGTCCTCTGCTTTTGACAGGAGCCATATCCCTTTTGCCTTTTGGACTGATGCCAAAAACTCCGGCGATTCCACCACCCTGCTTTGTTGCACATAGTCCTATGGCATGGTATAGTAAACTTCATAAAATGAAATTCGCATGATAAGGTGATGGGACATGAAAAACAGGGCCCTGATAGCGAAGCTGGCGGAGAAGTACGATAGTTTCTATTTATACGATGAAAGCTGTATCATCAGTGGCGTGAACACGCTGAAGGAAAATTTCCCCCAAATTGAGTTTTTATATTCGATCAAATGCAACCCAAATCATCATGTTCTGCACAGCGTTTTTACTCAAGACTTCGGCGCGGACGCAGCGAGCTTGGGTGAGGTTCTTCTCGCAAATGAAGCAGGGTTAACGAAGGATAAAATCTACTACTCTGCTCCTGGCAAAACTATGGAGGATATTGAAAGCGCCATCAGCAGGTCTACTCTGATAGCTGATAGTCTTGATGAAATCAAGCGGATTCAAATGATTGCCTCACAGGCTGGCATTACTGCCAACATCGGCATCCGGATTAACCCCGACTTTTCTTTTTGCGGGAATTGCGGGCAGCCTTCAAAATTTGGCATTGATGAAGAGCAAGCGATTGAGTTCATACGGAATCATGACTGTAAAAATGTAAAGATCACCGGTATTCATGTCCATCTGAGAAGTCAGGAACTGAACACAAGGATACTTTCCGATTATTACGGGAAAATGCTGCGCCTCGCTGAAAAATTCCATAGCCTGTGTGGTGAGTTGGAATACGTCAACATGGGTTCAGGAATGGGAATCCAGTATTCTGTGAATGAAACCCCATTGGATATGAAACTTCTCAGCGCAGACATAAGTAGTGAGCTTGACAAATTTAAGGTGGCCCATCCAAATACAAAGCTTATCATAGAGACTGGCAGGTATGCGGTTGGCAAGAGCGGCGTCTATGTGACAAAGGTGGTTGACCGCAAAGTATCTCGCGGGAAAACGTATCTGATTTTGAAAAATACGCTGAATGGCTTTATTCGGCCTTCCCTGGCAGTCTTGGTAACGCACTATGCAGCACAGGAAGGACCGGCCCCTTCTGAGCCGCTGTTCACAGGAAAGGATGCTTTCCAGTTCCTGACGTTTAAAGATAATGAGCCGGCAGAGCTTGTCACTTTGGCCGGAAATTTGTGTACAGCCACTGATGTTGTTGCGGAGGATATCATGCTGCCGCATTTGGAATGCGGTGACTGTATCGCCATTACAAATGCCGGGAGCTACGCTGCCGTATTGTCGCCCATGCAATTCGCAACACAAGAAAAGCCAGCTGAGATATTCTTGACTACCGACGACAAGATTATTGTGGGTTAAATTACAGTTTATCGAACTGCTGGAAGGCTCTGTCCGAAAGGATGGAGCTTTTCCGATGTTTCGACGGTGGGTTTAAAAATCAACGCATATCCCTCTGAAAGGTAAAAGGGAGGAAACCCATGGCAAGGTTGCATTTTTCGCCCGCCTGTGCTACCATATCCAACCGGAAATGGCGGTGAAAAGATGAAAAACATCCTGAATTTTCTGAAAAACGAGACGGTCCTGGCGGCGGCCTGGGTGCTGGCCCTGGTGACCATGTTCCTGGTGCCGCCGGACGGCGGGTACCTGGACTACATCGACTGGAACACCCTGATGCTGCTGTTCTCCCTGATGGCCGTCATGGCGGGGCTCCAGCGATTGGGCCTGTTCCGGCGGCTGGGGGAGGCCCTGCTGGCCCGGACGGCCACTACCCGGCAGCTGGAGGGAGCGCTGGTTTTTCTGCCTTTTTTCACCAGCATGGCGGTGACCAACGACGTGGCCCTCATCACCTTCGTCCCCTTTGCCCTGGAGGTGCTGCGGCTGGCGGACAGGAAGGACCGGCTGGTGCCGGTGGTGGTGCTCCAGACCATCGCCGCCAACCTGGGCAGCATGACCACCCCCATCGGCAATCCCCAGAATCTGTATCTCTACTCCCGGTACGGCCTGTCCCTGGGGGTGTTTTTCCGCACCATGCTGCCCCTGACCATGGCCTCGGCGGTACTGCTGGGGCTGTGCCTGCTGCTGACCCGGTCCCGGCCCCTGTCCATCCCGGACTTCCGGTCCGCGCCGGCGGGCGGAGACCGCAGGCTGTGGCTCTACCTGGCGCTGCTCCTGCTGTGCCTGGGGGCGGTGGCCAAATGGGTGCCCGTGTGGGCGGCCTTCCTGGCGGTGCTGGGGGCCCTGCTGCTGGCGGACCGGCCCGTGCTGGAGAAGGTGGACTATTCCCTGCTGCTGACCTTTGTGGGATTCTTTCTGTTCGTGGGGAACCTGGGGCGGCTGGAGGCGTTCCGGGAATTGTTCCAGCGGCTCCTAACGGGCCATGAGGTCCTCTGCTCCGTGCTGGCCAGTCAGTGCCTCAGCAATGTCCCGGCGGCCCTGCTGCTGTCCGGCTTCACGGAAAACGGCACCGCTCTGCTGGTGGGCACCAATCTGGGCGGCCTGGGCACCCTGATTGCCTCCATGGCCAGCCTGATCTCCTACAAGCAGATCGCCCGGAACACTCCCGGCCTCCGGAACCGGTATCTGGGCTGGTTCACCCTGGCCAACGTGGCGTTCCTGCTGGTACTGCTGGGCCTGCAAAGTCTGCTCCCTTAACAGAACACGCCCGGACCATCTCGGTCCGGGCGTGTTTTTCTCAGCTGTCATGGCCCTCCGCCAGAGACTGATGCATCCGGGCGGTGAAGCGGATGGACTCCTCCACGGACTCCTCCAGCTGCCGCACGAACTGCTCCGTCAGGGGGGAGCGCTTTCCGCCCCGGGGGACGATCCAGCCGATGCGGATCTGGCTCTTTCCCTCCAGGGGCACCGTCACCACCGCCTGGCTGATGAAGCTCTCCACCAGCAGGCCGCTGCCGGTGGTGAAGGCGTCCGTCCGGGCCAGGACGTTCATCATGGTGGCCCGGTTGTTGACGCTGATGCAGCGGTCCGGCCGCTTCATGGACATCATCTGGTACTCCTCGGAAAAGTCGGCGGCCACGCCCTGAGCGTGCTCGAAGGACACGTAGGGATACCCCTCCAGGTCCTTTTCGCTGACGGCGTCCCGGCTGGCAAGGGGGTGGCCTTTCCGGACGTAGACGCAGGGGGCTACGGCGGCCACCTCGTGGAACTCCAGCTCCCGTGCGTCCAGCAGGCGGCGGATCATCTTCTCCGTCAGCTCCGTCAGAAAGATGACGCCGATGTCGGAGCGGTGGTCGTACACGTCGTCAATGACGGCGTCCATGCCGGTCTCCTTGATGGAGAAGTGGAAGCGGCTGGCCTCGGCGGTGTCCAGCATCCGCAGGAAGGCGTCCTCTGTGAAGGGATACCGCTGGGTGGAGACGGAGAAGCGGGCTGGGGCCGCGGTGTCCCGGGCCTCGTAGAGCCGCTCGATGCGCTGCTTCTGCTCCAGCAGGGAGACGGCGTAGCTGAGGAACTCCTTGCCCTCGGGGGTAAATTCCACGCCCCGGTTGCTGCGGACGAAGAACTGAATGCCCAGCTCCTCCTCCAGTTCCCGGACGGCGGAGGAGATGCCGGACTGGGACAGCACCAGCTTGTGGGCCGCCTTGTTGATGGACCCGCACTTGGAGATCTCCACCACGTAGGTCAACTGCTGAAAGGTCATGCCGCAACCTCCTTGACTGTGAATTGGTTATCGTTTTTCATTATAACCGGGGGAGGGGCCGATGTCAAATCCCGGGACAGGGAGACCTCCTTTACCGATTGTTGAAACGGCCAGTGAGAAATGGTAGTATTATAAAAATAAATAATTCGGAATTTGCGGAGGTGTTTGAAATGTCAAATCCGTGGGAAAGTATTTCCCTGTCTGACTATGAAAATCATATGCGTTTAGATTCCGTCAAACAGCTTCAGGCCATGAATGAAATGATGAAAGGTCAATTTGATACGTATCCTATTGCCAGTGTCATGATATTTGGGATTGCAGGAGGCAACGGTCTTGAACATGTCCAAAAGGGCAAATTCAAAAAGATGTATGGGATTGATGTCAATTCCTCTTATCTGAAAGAAGTCGTTCAAAGATACCCTGAGCTGGCCGGACTTTTGGAATGTCTGTGCATCAATTTGATAGATAGATGAAGCAGATCAGTTGCCAAAGGCAGAGATGGTCATCGCGAATCTGTTGGTTGAGTATATTGGTTATGAATGTTTTCAAAAAGCAATTCAACATGTGGAACCGAAGTATGTTTCATGTATCATTCAAATCAATATGGAGGATCATTGGGTATCAGATTCACCATATTTGCATGTGTTTGACGGACTGGAACAAGTACATCACCAAATGGAAGAACACGCGTTAGAGAAGGCAATGCTTGAAATTGACTATCATGCAATCAGAACTTTAGAGTATGTGTTGCCCAATGGGAAGAAATTAGTCCAGATGGATTTCAGGAGATAACTCCCGTTATATCGGACTGAGAAAAAGGCGTCGCTGCGTGAACCGCTTCGCTGGGTTCGTACGGGGGCCCCGGAAAAGGGCGGGTTCTTCACACCCCTCACGAGCTAAAAAAGAGAGAGACATCCGTCAGATGTCTCTCTTTTTTGGTGCGCGAGGCGGGACTTGAACCCGCACGTCCGTAAAGGACACTAGAACCTGAATCTAGCGAGTCTGCCAATTCCACCACTCGCGCG
>CAYWYW010000077.1:0-11662 GCA_964462715.1 uncultured Oscillibacter sp. | reverse complement strand
CGAGAAGAACCCCCTGCCCTTCATCACCGGCACCATCTGCGCCCACCGCTGCCAGACCAAGTGCACCCGGAACTACTACGACCAGTCCGTGCAGATCCGGAGCACCAAGCTGGTGGCCGCCGAAAAGGGCTATGACCAGTACATGAGCAAGATCACTAAGCCCGCTCCCGCTGACACCACTGCCAAGGTGGCCGTCATCGGCGGCGGCCCCACCGGTATGTCCGCCGCCTACTTCCTGGGCCGGGCCGGTATCCCCGTCACCATCTTCGAGAAGACCGATGTCTTAGGCGGCGTGGTCCGTCAGGTCATCCCCTCCTTCCGCATCAGCGACGACGCCATCGACAAGGATGTGGCCCTGATGTTCAAGATGGGTGTGGAAGTGAAGCTGAACACCCCCGCTCCCTCTGTCAAGGAACTGAAGGCCATGGGCTACACCCACATCTTCTTCGCCGTGGGCGCCTGGAAGGCCGGTCACCTGGACATCCCCGGCAACGTGGTGCCCGTCATCGGCTGGCTGAAGGACCTGAAGGCCGGCAAGGAAGTCTCCCTGGGCCACGTGGCGGTCGTTGGCGGCGGCAACACCGCCATGGACGCCGCACGTGTGGCTCTGCGGGCCGGCGCGAAGTCCTCCACCCTGGTCTACCGCCGCACCAAGAAGTACATGCCCGCCGACGCTGAGGAGCTGGAGCTGGCCATCGCCGACGGTGTGCAGTTCCTGGAGCTGGTGGCTCCCGTGGAGCAGAAGGACGGCGTCCTCAAGTGCGAGAAGATGAAGCTGGGCGAGCCCGACGAGAAGGGCCGCCGCAAGCCCGAGCCCACCGGCGAGTTCGTGGAGATCCCCTGCGACACCGTCATCTCCGCCGTGGGCGAAAAGGTGGAGTCCGAGCTGTTCACCGCCAACGGCATCAACGTGGACGCCAAGGGCATCCCCGACTTCAAAACCAACATCGAGGGCGTCTACGTGGGCGGCGACGCCATGCGCGGCCCCGCTACCGTGGTGGAGGGCATTGCCGACGCCCAGGGCTTCGCCAACGCCGTCATCGGCCAGGCCCACACCTTCCGGATGCCCGCCAGCGCCAAGGCCACCCGTGCCGAAGCCATTGCCAAGAAGGGCATTCTCTGCGAATCCGCCAAGTGCGAGGGCGACCGCTGCCTGACCTGCAACGTGGTGTGCCAGGTCTGCGCCGACGTGTGCCCCAACCGGGCCAACGTGGTCATCGAGCTGCCTGACGGCCGCCACCAGATCCTGCACGTGGACCGGATGTGCAACGAGTGCGGCAACTGCGCCATCTTCTGCCCCTATGACAGCGCTCCCTACCGCGACAAGTTCACCCTGTTCATGACCAAGGAGGGCTTTGACGAGAGCGTCAATAACTCCGGCTTCCTGCCTCTGGGTGGCCGGAAGGTCCTGGTCCGCCTGAATGGCAAGGTCTTCGAGGCCGACCTGGACGCCAAGAACGACCTGCCCGCCGATGTGGAGGTGTTCATCCTCACTGTCCTGACCAAGTACAACTATCTGCTGGGCTGACAGACTACAAAAAATCGGGGAGCCGATACGGCTCCCCGATTTTTATTGCATGGCGTCCAACAGCTTCCGAATGTCCTTTTCAATGAGCGGGGCCATCGTATCCTTGTACTGGCTCAAGTCCATGCCTTCCACCCGCTCACGGATGACAGGCCACAGGGCCTTTTTGTAGGGTACCAGCTCCAGCAGAGCCGCCAGAGCCTGCCGCACCGCCGTGGGCTTTTCGTCATCCAGGATCGCCAGAGCCCGGTCCAGATAACGGTCAATGACGCCGTACTCATCCCACCGGGCCTGCTTGCAGAACAGGCGGAATCCCCGGCACCGGACGGCCCAGGCTTCATCGGAGACCATCTCTGCAAACTGCTCTGTACAGGGGTACAGGTCATCCGTCTCCTCCGAGAGCCGTTCCAGCTCCAGCAAAGCCCCGTAAGCCTGCTTTGTGTCCTTTGCCATCAATGCGGACAGTAGAATGTCCGGTTTCATCTATTTCCACTCCTCCCATTTCTTCCACAGTATCGAAAAGCAGACACTCCGTGAGTGTCTGCTTTTCTGACTCTGATAGCTGATTTCACTCAAAGAGTGGGGTCCAGCGGCCGAACCGCGTACTGCAGCCGCGCCGGAGAATGCGGATACCGGCGGGAAAAGGCGCTCACGATACGGTCGCATACCATACAGCTGTTTTCATAATTGGCCTGGGGCAGCATCAAAATGTACTGGGAACCACTGCACCGTGCCACTGCGTCACCGCGGCGCAGACTGATGCGGATCTGATCCTCCAGATTTTCCATCGCCCGCTCCAGGCTGCGCTTGGACAGCTCTTCACCTGTTTTGGCAGAAACGGAGATCAGAGCAAGATGGGCGGCTATGCCGCTGCGGGCCATGGAACGCGAGGCGGAATGACACAGCACCCGAAAGAAATCATACTCACACACCAGGGCACCAGCGGCCATTGCAGACTCCTGCAGCTGATCGTGGATGACCTCCATGGGCAAGGGTGCCTCGTTGACTGTACGGGTGGCCTCCCGGGAAAGGGCACGGGTCTCCTCCTCCGGCATAACGCCGAACTCGGTGAACAACCGCTTGCTCAGTTCCTCATAAAGGGCCATGGCTCCCCTGGCATCCCCCAGGGCGATTTGAGCACGCATCAGAAAACGGTAGATTCCCTCATGGGAAGGCTCCAGTACCAGAGCCTCCCGGCACAGGCGCTCCACCTCACGGTATCTGCCGTGTTCCAACAGGACCGGCATCACCTTCATAAACGCATCCAGATAGAGGTTATGATAATAGGCCGTCACAGGGACCAGCCAGGCCTCGGTGGACAGCCGACTCAGGAAATCCCCCTGATAAAGCCCCAGGGCATCCAGCAGGTCCCGCTCCATCTCGGCTTCATCGGCGCTCTCGTTTCGGCAAAGCCTTTCAAACTCCTCCGCGTCGACGCTCATAGCGATTCCCGTATTCCAGCCGTATCCGCCGTCCTGCCGAATGATCAGATGATGTCCGGCGTTTGGCCAAAGCTGGTCCAGCAGGCTCCGGACCCGGTGGAACGTGGTCTTCAGGGCGCTGGTGGGATTGCTGCTTCTGGGGTCCTTGCCCCACAGCACCTCCACCAGTTCCTCCTGGGATACCGTCCGGTCCCGGTGGAGGATCATATAAGCCAGCAGCAACCAAACCTTATAGGAGCGGCCTTCTGTATCCGATATCTGATTGTCACCGGCACACAGGGAAAAATCTCCCAGCATTCGCACCTGCAGCTTGGAGGCTTCCATCCAACACACTCCCCCTTTTAACGACAGTCTGCTATTTTGCAGTGTAACACATTTTTCCAGCAAATGCAATGTGAATCCCATGTAAAATTTTCATAAAGACCGGAAACCGTCAGTCACCGCCGCCGTTTTGCACGAAGGGCTCCGCCCGCGCCGCCGAAAGCTCCGATATCTTTGCAAAACCGTAAAAAACCTTTCACTTTTTTTAAATTCCGCTTCCCTTTTTACGTTAAGTTTGTTATAATATAGAAAATTGCGATTGAACTTGTATTTTGTAACCTTATGATCCTTCATACTCCACCTTTGATTTTCAGGAGGCGATCTGCCATGCGGACTTATTTTCCCCGTTTGATCTCCCTGCTTCTGCTGCTGATACTTCTCGCCGGCTGCGGACAGACACTTCCCGCGCCGGAGGTCCCCCAGGCCGCTGAGCCCCAGGCGGAACAGGCAGCCTATACGGCTCCGGTCACTCCCAGCACAAAGGCCTCTCTGGGACAGGAAGCGGCCGCTTTGACCGCAGCCCCCGCCACACCGCTGAATGGCCTGAAGCCAGTGGCCTCCGGAACCTTGGTGAAGAAAAACGGCAAGGCGATCATCGACTATTCCAATACCAAAGACGGCTATGTGATGGTGCAGTATACCGCCCGGACCACCAAGCGGCTGAAAGCCCAGGTGAAAGGCCCCACCACCACCTATACATACGATCTGAAACAGGGCCAGTGGACCGTGTTCCCCCTATCCGACGGCAATGGCAGTTACCAGGTCTCCGTGTTTCAGAACGTCAGCGGCACCCGATACACCAAAGAGCTGTCCCAGAGCTTCAAGGTGGAATTGACAGATGAATTCGCTCCCTTCCTCCGCCCCAACCAGTATGTGGATTACTCCAATGCTGTCAACACCCTGGCCAAGGCCAAGGAGCTGACCAAGGACATCACCGATCCCCTGAAGCAGGTGGCCGCCATTTACGACTATGTTGTCAAAAACCTCAGCTACGACTATCAGAAAGCCTCCACGGTCAAAAGCGGCTATCTACCGGTCCTGGACACGGTGCTGGCGGAGAAAAAGGGCATCTGCTTTGACTACGCCTCGCTGATGACCGGCATGGTCCGCAGCCTTGGCATCCCCTGCAAGCTGGTGGTGGGCTACGCTGGCACCGCCTATCACGCCTGGATCAGCATTTGGACCGAGGAATCCGGCTGGGTGGACAACGTCATCTTCTTCAATGGCACCTCCTGGCAGCGCATGGACCCCACCTTCGCCTCCTCCGGCAAGCAAAGCGCCTCCATCATGGCCTATATCGGAGACAGCAAAAACTACACCACAAAGTACCTGTACTGAACCATCAAAAACCGGCAGATGATCCATTGGGATGATCTGCCGGCTTTTTTTATGGAATACTGGACGGAGGCATTCTCTTCCGCTATAATATTGTCAGATCCTGTCACCTTATCTGTTTTTGTAGGAGCTGTTATGGAACATCAACTGTTATCCGACCTGCAAACCGCCTCTCTGTGCCGGGAGCTGTCCCTGCTGATCCACGCGGGCGTCCGCCCGGGGGACGGCCTGACTCTGCTGACCCAGGAGGAACAGGACGGCACCCTGCGCCAGCTGCTGGCGGACATGGCCGGACAGACGGACCTGGGTCTGTCCCTCTCCGCTGTCTTTCGCAATTCCGGCCGTTTTCCCGCCTATGTCATCGGACTGCTGGAAGCCGGTGAGCGGACCGGACACACAGAGGAGGCCCTGCGGGCTCTGTCGGACTATTACGAGCACCGGGACCGGAGCAGCCGTCAGATTCGCCGTACCCTCACCTACCCGGTGATCCTGCTGCTGCTGATGCTGGTGGTGATCGTCATTCTGCTGAGCCGGGTGCTGCCGGTCTTTGACCAGGTCTACGCCTCCCTGGGCGGCCGCTTGACCGGTGTGGCCGGAGGTCTCCTGCTGCTGGGCCGGTGGCTGGATGCCGTCATGCCGGTACTGTGTGTGCTGCTGGCCCTGGTCCTGCTCCTGCTAGCCGCCTTTTCCCTGAGTGATGACTTCCGTGCCTGGGTGCAAGCCCTCTGGCGGCACCATCGGGGAGACCGGGGCATCCTCCGGAAGCTGAACGACGCCCACTTCGCCCAGGCCCTCTCTCTGGGCCTGCGCAGCGGCCTTCCCATGGAGGAGGCCGTGGACCTGGGGGCCAATCTTCTCAGTGAGGTCCCTGCCGCCGCAGAGCGCTGCCACCAATGCCGGGAGCATCTGGCCCAGGGCGCCAGTCTGGCGGACGCCCTGCGGGATACCGGTACTCTGCCCGCCGCCTCCTGCCGTCTGCTGGCCCTGGGCCTGCGTAGCGGCTCCGGCGACACCGTGATGGAGGAGATAGCCCGCCGCCTTTCAGAGGAGGCTGATGACGCCCTGGAGCACCGGGTGGCCCAGGTGGAGCCCACCCTGGTGCTGGTGACCTCCCTGCTGGTGGGCGCCATTTTACTGGCGGTGATGCTGCCCCTCATGCACATCATGACCGCCATCGGGTGATTCGCCATGAAGAACAAAACGTACAAGGTACATATTCCCGCTTTCCTTCTTCCCCTGCTGGCCGTTGCGGTTCTCCTGGTATTCCTGACCTCCCTCTCCAATTTGGAGCAGGGCCGGTCCACGGAGGGCAAGCACCAGCTGGAGGACGCCCTGCGGCGGGCCTCCGTGGCCTGCTATGCCGCGGAGGGCATCTATCCCCCTGATCTGGACTATCTGCGGGAGCACTACGGCATCCAGATCGACGAGACCCGGTACACCGTGGTCTATGATGTCTTCGCCTCCAACCTGATGCCGGATATCACCGTATTGGAGCAAATGCCATGAGAGAGCACAGCAGAAAACACGATCTCAGCAGTCTGCTGATCCTGCTGCTGTTCGCCGTCTTCGCGGTCTGTATATTAGCAGTTCTGCTGACCAGCGCGGACACTTATCGCCGCCTGTCGGACCGGGACCAGGACAGCTACGGCCGCCGCACCGCCGCCCAGTACATCACCACCAAGGTCCGCCAGGCGGACCGGCAGGATGCGGTGTCCGTCCGCTCCTTTGAAGGGCAGACCGCCCTGGTGCTGGCGGAGGAGATCGATGGAGAGAGGTATGAGACCCTCATTTATTACCATGACGGCTATATCCGGGAGCTGTTTACCTCCGCCGACGCGGAAATGCTCCCCGAGGATGGAGAAAAAATTCTGGAAGCCGCCGGTTTCCTGGCCTATGCCGACGAACCGTCGGAGGGCCAGTTGTCCCTGCGCATCCAGGCTTCTGACGGGACCTGGGAAGATCTGACCCTGTGTCTGCGTGCCGGAAAGGGGGCGGCGTCATGAGAAGCAAAGCTCCCCTTGCCATGATGGAGCAGCTGGTGATGGTGCTGGTATTCGCCCTGGCGGCGGCTCTGTGTCTCCAGGTGTTCGTGCTGTCGGACAAAACCTCCCGCCGGAATGAGGCCCGTGACCGGGCGGTGCTGGAGGCCCAGAATACGGCAGAGGAAGTAAAAAGTCTCCGGGGTGACTTTGCCCGGGCAGCCGACCTTTACGGCGGCATCTTTGACGGCCAGACCTGGGGCCTGTCCTATGACGCAGATTGGGAACGGGAAGATGGCGGCGATGCCGCCTACCGCATCCTGACCGTCCGGGCGGACAGCGGCGATCCGCTGCTGGGCTGCGCCGAGGTGACCGTTTACACAGCGGAGGGGGACTTGCTGTTTTCCCTCCCCGTGGCCTGGCAGGAGGTGACAGACCATGGATGAACGCCATTCCTCTCCCCCGGCGGTGGGCGGCAGCTCCCTGCTGGTGATCTTCGCGGTCCTGTGTCTGACGGTATTCGCCCTGCTGGGGCTCTCCGCCGTCCAGACCAACGGCCGCCTTTCCGACGCCTCTGCCCAGGCTGTCTCTGATTACTACACGGCGGACTGCCAGGCCGAGACCATTCTGGCCCGGCTCCGGGCCGGTGAGCTGACGGAAGGCGTCACCGCCTCCGACGGCCTCTATACCTATCAATGTCCCATCTCTGAAACACAGACCCTGATGGTGGAAGTCCGGCTGGAAGGGACAGAGTGGACCATCCTGCGGTGGCAGGCCGTTTCCATTGCCGACTGGGAAAGCGCCGACACCTTGTCCGTCTGGGACGGCACCCCTATTTCCTGATACAGGAGGTTCCCATGATCACTCTGACAGATTGTCTGAAACAGGCGGTGGCCGGTCAGGCCTCCGACCTCTTCATTGTCAGCGGCAGTCCCGTCTGCGTCAAGCAGGAGGGCCGCATCCTTCCCATCCACGAGGAGAAAATGATGCCCCCCCACACTCGCCAGTTTATCTCCGAAATTTATACCCTGGCGGGGCGGCCTATGGATGCCGTGGAGACCCGTGGCGACGACGATTTCTCCTTCGCCATCCCCGGTCTGGCCCGCTTCCGGGTCAGTGCCTACCGCCAGCGTGGCTCTCTGGCGGCTGTGGTCCGGGTGGTGGCCTTCGATATTCCCGACTGGCGCACCATGCGCATTCCGGAAGCTGTCATGGAGCTGGCCTCCGTGACCCACGGCATGGTGCTGGTGACCGGCACCGCCGGCAGCGGAAAATCCACCACCCAGGCCTGCATCATCGACCGGATCAACAAGACCCGGGACTGCCACATCATCACCCTGGAGGACCCCATTGAGTTCCTGCACCGGGACCAGAAGAGCATCATCAGTCAGCGTGAGATCGCCGTGGATACGGCGGACTACCTCTCCGCCCTGCGGGCCTGCCTCCGGCAGGCGCCGGATGTGATCCTGCTGGGCGAGATGCGGGACCCGGAGACCATCCGCACCGCCATCACCGCCGCCGAGACTGGACACACCCTCATCGCCACCTTGCACACCAAGGGCGCCGTCAACAGCATTGACCGCATCATTGACTCCTTCCCCAGCAGCCAGCAGGCACAGATCCGCATTCAGCTGTCCTCCGTTCTGCGGACCGTGGTCTCCCAGGAGCTGCTGCCGGACAAAAACGGCAGCATGGTTCCCGCCTTTGAGATCATGCACACCAACAGCGCCATCCGCAGCCTGATCCGGGACAGCCGGAATTATCAGATCGACACCGTCATCGCCTCCGGCGGCAGCGAGGGCATGATCTCCATGGACCAGTCTATTCTGGCCCTCTACCGCTCTGGAGAGATCACCCGGGATACCGCTTTGGACCACGCCTCCAACCCGGAGCAGCTGCGGCGCCAGCTGGGCTGAGCCTTTTCCATTTTCACCCCAAAGGAGATGTCACCCACATGAATATTCCTGAGATCAAAACCATTGCCGTTGCAGGAGCCGGGACCATGGGTGCCCTGATCGCCCAGACCTTCGCCACCTGCGGCTATGAAGTCCTTCTTTGGAACCGCAGCCAATCCGGCTTGGAGCGGGGCCGCGCCATCATGGAGGAAAACCTGCCCTCCATCCCCCAGGAGCGTCAAGCAGCCGCCGCCCGCGTCCATCTGACCATGGAGCAGGACTGCTTCCGCGGCGCCGACCTGGTCATTGAGAGCATTGCGGAACACCTGGAGGTCAAGCACACCTTCTACCGGCAGATCGAACCGCTGCTGAAGGACTCCTGTCTGGTGGCCACCAACACCTCCGGACTGTCCATCACCACCCTGTCCCGGGCCTTTGCCGCGCCGGAGCGGTTCTGCGGCATGCACTGGATCAACCCCGCCAACCTGATCCCTCTGATTGAGGTCATCAGCGGGGAACAGACCGCGCCGGAAACGGCGGCGGCTGTCTACGCTCTGGCAGAAGCCCTGGGCAAAAAGCCCATTCACGTCAAGGATGTGCCGGGCTTCGCCCTGAACCGGCTGCAGTTTGCCATTTTGCGGGAAGCACTGCACATGGTGGAGACCGGCGCCGTCTCCATGGAGGATGTGGACAAAGCCGTGAAATACGGTCTGGGCCTGCGCTACGCCTGTATCGGTCCCTTTGAGACCGCCGATCTGGGCGGCCTGGATATTTTCTGCGGCATTTCCGAATACCTGTTTGCGGACCTTGCCGATGACAAAGAGCCCCAGGCACTGCTGCGGCAGAAAAAGGCCGAGGGCAAGCTGGGCCTCAAGAGCGGTGAGGGCTTCTTTGATTACTCCGGCAGCCGGGGTGCCGAAGCGGTAGCGGAGCGCAACCGGAAGCTGACTGCCATCAGCAACATTCTGTTCGAGACCTGATAAGATGCAAAAAAGGCTGTGCGGCGAATCCGCACAGCCTTTTTACACTTTTCGCATCAGAGCAACCGCTGGTTGCCAAGATTGCAAGGCGGCTTGGTGGACTTTTCCTCTCTCTTTAGTTATACTGGGCTCAAAGGAGGAACGAACCATGGACCTTGGAACCACCATCGCCCGGCTGCGGATCCAGCGGGGCCTGTCCCAGGGAGACCTGGCGGAGGCGCTGGAGGTCTCCCGTCAGTCCGTCTCCAAGTGGGAGACCAACGCCAGCACTCCGGACCTGGACAAGCTGGTGAAGCTGAGCCGGTTTTTCGGCGTCACTCTGGATGAGCTGGTCACGGGAGATACGCCGCCCCAGTCAGAATCATCTGTGGAGCAGCTACCATCTCATTCCTTACGGCAGGAAGTTCCACCACCCCACATCAGAAGCGGGCAGCAGACCGCGGCCATTATCCTGCTGTGCATGGGTTTTCTGGTGTGGCTGCTGCTGACTCTTCTGGGCGGTCCCTTGCAGGGCGTATTTCTGGCCGCTCCCTTCCTGGCCTGTGCCGCCATCTGTTTTTGGACGAAGCGGCGAACAGGGCTCTGGAGCGCCTGGGCCCTCTACCTGACCGTGGAACTGTATCTCCGCTGGGTCACCGGCCTCACTTGGACTCTGACGCTCCACACCTTTTCCTTTACCCAGGGGGGAACTATCTGCGGCTGATCATTTCCTGGGTCCAGCTCCTGGTCCTGCTGTTGATGCTCTTCCTGACCCTCCGTTCCTTCCGGAATGTAAAAATCGATCTGAAGCGCCGCAGGATTCAAGTTCTTCTGGGCGGAGGCTGGATATTGCTGGCGTTGCTGCGCCTACTGCGGTCCCCTCTCTACTCGCTGTTGTACCGCTACCCCGCCACGGATTTCAATACAGGTGCCAAACCTGCTGCTGCGGACAGGAGATGTTCTTTTACTGGTACTATTTGCAGTCCTGCTGACCGCCACGGTCTGCGCCTTTCGAAAAAAGTCCGCATAAAAAACAGGCCCTCACGGGCCTGTTTTTTTACATTTGTTCAACTTCTGACAGAAAGCGGCGGGCCTCTTCGGTCATATACAGCGTGCCGCCGTGCTTCGCAACATAGGCCAGCCGGGCACGGGCGTTTTCCCTTTCTCCTTGGGCCATATCCGCCTTCGCCAAAGCAAAGGCGGCCGTGACCCGCTGGAACTCCGTGGTGTTCCCCGGACTCATGCGGTCGTGAAGGCGTCGGAAGGTCTCCCAGTCCCCTGTCTTTTCGGCAAAGGCGGTATCCATGATGTCCAGCAGCCGCTCCCCGGTCTTTCGGACGGCGGAGCCGGACCTTTTATATTGAAGATACGTCTCCATCTCCTGCCGGACATAGCGGGCACCGGCCAGGTCATCCCGCCGCATCCGGCAGTTGAAGTCCAGGTTCCGCAGCAGCAGGCGTCCCTGGGGATTTTTCCCTTTCAGCTCCACATCTGCCAGCGCCGTTTCCGCCTCGGCGAACCGGCCGGACCAGTAGAGGCCCCTGGCCGCGTTCAGCCCCGCCATACCGCTGGTACGGCTGCTCAACCGCTCCTGCAACAGCCGGGAGACCTCTGTGAATTTCACCGGGTCGCAGTCCCGGTTCAGGATCAAATTCAAGGACAGGAAGCGGAGGGAATTCGCCAGCCGCAGAACATATAGATATCCAGGTACAACAGAAAGGCCAGGACCGCCGTCACCATGCTGCCACCGGACAGAATGTGGGGCACCAGCCATGCGATGCAGGCAAGGCACCCCACCCACCGCAGGGCCCGGAGCAGCCGAAAACCCCGCCAATAGCGGCGGAAGACATTCTCCGCGCTCAAGCCTTTCGTGTCTCTCATACGACCTCCATCATCAAAAAGAGGCGGACCTTCGTCCGCCTCTTTTCGCTTCCTGATTATTTGCTCAGAGCCTCGTCAATGGCCTTGGCGGCGGTCTTGCCGGCGCCCATAGCCAGGATGACGGTGGCAGCGCCGGTGACGGCGTCGCCGCCGGCGTAGACATTCTCCTTGGAGGTCAGGCCGTCCTCGTTGACCACGATGCCGCCCTTCTTGTTGATCTCCAGACCCTTGGTGGTGTCCTTGATCAGGGGGTTGGGGCTGGTGCCCAGGGCCATGATGACGCAGTCCACGTCCAGGTCGAACTCGCTGCCGGGGATCTCCACGG
>CAYWYW010000076.1:0-11797 GCA_964462715.1 uncultured Oscillibacter sp. | reverse complement strand
ACGATCTGGTTGTCCGGGTTCTGGAACACCATGCCCACCCGCTGGCGGATGGCCAGCAGCAGGCTTTCGTCCAGGGTGTCCATGCCCTCCACATATACCTTGCCGCCTGCGGGCAGCAGCACACCGTTGAAGGTCTTGGCCAGGGTGGATTTGCCTGAGCCGTTATGGCCCAGCACCACCACGAAGCTGCCCTTTTCGATGTCCAGGTCCACGCCCCGCAGGGCAAATACCGGCTGTCCGCCCTCCTCCGCGGGATAGGCGAAGCGGAGTTCTTTTGTTTCAATGATCGCAGACATATCTCTTGTCACTTTCTCTTGTTCTTCTGATTCTTTTGCCAGAGGCAAAAGAAGAAATTACAATCATTTTCGCCGCGACATGTGCGTGGCGAAAAATCCTTGACCTCAGGCGCCTTGGGCGCCGGCACCAGTGACCGATGTCACTGGTGGGGAGAATCTAAAGGGGGGACGGAGTCCCCTCTTTAAAGTCACTCGCTGAACCATCTTCCCGTAGCGCCGCAGGGCAGGGCAAGGCCGGTCTCAGTGACGGGCAGGCCCAGCTCGTCCCAGGTACACTTGCCGCCGTACTTGTTGGCCACCAGGATGTTCAGCAGGTATCCCAGTACGGAGGGCGCCAGGCCCGTGGTGTAGGAGTTGATGAGGACGAACAAGGGCTTGTCCGACAGCACTCCGGTGCACAGCTTCACGAAATCATAGAGGTTCTCCTCCAGCTTCCACACCTCGCCGCCGGGGCCCCGGCCGTAAGAGGGCGGGTCCATGATGATGGCGTCGTAGGTCTTTCCCCGGCGGATCTCCCGCTCCACAAATTTGGCGCAGTCGTCGATGATCCATCGGATGGGGGCGTCCTCCAGTCCGGAGAGCTTGGCGTTCTCCCGGGCCCAGGCCACCATGCCCTTGGCAGCGTCAACATGGCAGACGCTGGCACCCGCCTTGGCACAGGCCACGGTGGCGCCGCCGGTGTAGGCGAACAGGTTCAGTACCCGGATGGGCCGTCCGGCGCCGCGAATTTTGTCCATCACGAAGTCCCAGTTCACCGCCTGCTCCGGGAACAGGCCCGTGTGCTTGAAGTTCATGGGCTTCACCTGGAAGGTTAGCTCACCGTAATGGACCTTCCAGCTCTCCGGCAGGGCCTTCTTCTCCCAGTGGCCGCCGCCGGTCTGGCTGCGGAGATACCGGGCGCCCACCCGCTTCCAGGCGGGGTTCTGATGGGGGGTCTCCCAGATGGCCTGGGGGTCCGGGCGCACCAGGAACTGCTTGTCCCAGCGCTCCAGCTTCTCTCCCCCGCCGCAATCCAGCAGCTCATAATCCTGCCACTTGTCCGCGATCCACATAGATGGTTCCTCCGATGTCACATAATAAATCAGTATATTATAACGCCGCACGCCCCGGTTCGTCAATGAAATTTCCCGGAGAAACCTCCATACAAAGGAAAAGGGGACTGCCCGGCAGTCCCCTTTTCCTCACATCATCACAGCAGCGAGATCAGATTCACATAAAAGCTGCACGCGTCCTTCACCTTTTGGACCGCGCAGTGCTCGTTGGTCATATGGGCCAGCTTGTACTCTCCGGGGCCAAAGCCGATGGTGGGAATCCCCATACCGACAGGCACAACGCCATTGGTACCGAAATCCCAGAAATCATAGGCCTCCGGCTCCTTCCCAAAGACCGCCCGGTACGCCTCCACACAGGTCCGGGTCAGCGGGTGATCCTCCGGGGTCCTCCAGGGATCATGGGACGGCTCGTACACCAGTTTCTCTCCGGTCCAGCTGGTATGGACCAGGGTCCCCGGCTCCCAGTGCGCCCGTTTGCCGGAGACCAGCTCCTCCAGCTCGTCCCGAACCTGTTTCGTGCTCTCGCCCAGGCGGAGGCGGCGGTCCAGATAGATCTCACAGGCGCTGGGGACGGCATTCAGGGACGCAGAAACGCAGGAGATGTCAGAGAGCACAATGGTGCCGCCGCCCGGCGTCTGGCTCAGGCGCCGGTTCAGCGCCTCCACCCGGCTGATGATCTCAGCCATCTCGTATACGGCATTGACGCCCTTTTCCGGAGCGGAGCCGTGGGCGGAGACGCCCTCGGTCCGAATGCGGGCCTGCACCTTGCCGGTATGTCCCAGGGTGATGACGTTGTCCGAGGGTTCACAGATGACACAGACCTCCGGCCGGACACCGCTCTCCCGATAGAAGTGCTCCAGGCAGACACCGTCGCAGTATTCCTCGCAGACCGAGGCGGTGACATAAACTGTTTTCCCCTCCAGCAGCCCCGCCTTTTTCGCCTGTGCGGCGGCATAAACCGAGGCGCTGAGACCGCCCTTCATATCCACGGAGCCACGCCCGTAGACCATGCCGTCAATGATCCGCGCCTCAAAGGGCGGAGCCAGCCAGTCCTCCGGGTCATTGACCTGCACTGTGTCCATGTGGGAGTCAAAGTGGATGACTTTTGGTCCGTTTCCCATCCGCCCCACCACATTGCCGGTGGTGTCGATGTACGCTTCATCATATCCTAGCATCCGCATCTGCGCCAGGATCAATTTCGCCAGGTCCCCCTCCTCGTCCGAGTAACTGCGGGTCCGCACCGCCTGACGGTAGAATTCGATCAGCTCTTCGCCGGTCTCCCGGGGCAATTGATAGCCTCTTCCCATGTGCAATACCTCCGTTTTTCAAAATCCTATAACATGATTGTATTGACTTTTACTCCCTCTATGATACCATAATAGCGTCAAAATCTATAACAGAATTGAGGAATCTGCATGCAGGTACGGAATATTCCCATTGACGGGACAGGCAGGGAGACCACACGCCCCGGCCAACCCGGCTTCCCCCTGGCGGTCTATCACTCCGTCATGAGCCGGAACGTACTGGGCTTCACGCCCTGGCACTGGAATGAAGAGCTGCAGTTCTGCCTGGTCACCCGCGGGCATATCCGCTTTTTTGTAAACGAGGCGCAGTATCTGCTGTCCCCGGGTGACGGTATCTTTGTAAACAGCGGTTTCCTGCACCAGGCAAAGCCCGAGGACGACCCGGACAGTAGCTACATCTGCCTGGATGCCGGCCACGCACTGTTTTCCGGCTTTGCGGGCAGTGTGTTTGAACGGCGGTATTTTCTGCCTTACCGCTCCCACCCCGCCCTGGAGGCTCAGGCGCTCTGGGCGGATGTCCCATGGCAGCGGTCCATTCTGGACGCGGTCCGGCAGGTCTACCGGCTCAGTGAGGAGATGCCCTTCGGATATGAATATGAGGTCCAGGCACTGCTGGGCCGAATGTGGATCACACTGGTGGAGCATCTGGCCGCGTCCGGCGGGGCCATGCCCCGCAGCGGCCAGAAGGACAATGCGGCGGCACAGCGAATCCTGTCCTACCTGGAACAGCACTATGAAGAGCGAATCACCATGGCTGAGATTGCGAAAGCGGTGTCCTTCAGTCCGGAGGAGTGCTGCCGCCTCTTTAAACGGGTGACAGGCGAGACGATCTTCTCCTATCTGCGCTCCTACCGCCTGTCCCGGGCGCTGGCTCTGCTGCGGGAGGACACGCTCTCCATCAGCCAGATCGCCTACGAGACCGGCTTTTGCGGCACGAGTTACTTTATTGAGGTGTTCAAAGCGTATTTCGGCACCACGCCTCTGCAATACCGCAGGAACACAGTCAATGCCCGCGGCGCGGAATAACTTCTGTTCTCGGAAAAAAACTGCCGCTCTTGCGTCCAGCCGAACACGGCGCAAAAGCCAAACAGGAGACTGTCCCAAGGGACAGTCTCCTGTTTCATTCACAACATTTTCAGCAGTGCCCGGGCGAAGTCCCGGGTCCGGGCCTCCTTGTCCGCATCCATGAACGGAACATCATAGCCCAGGTGCCGCTCGGCGTGGCTACCCAGATACCGCAGCTGAGAGTGTTTGCAGTAGCGGCGTACTCCCTCTTCAAAGAGGTCGCAGCCCTTCTCCGGGCGGTAGCCGCAGGTCATCAGCAGCGCCACGGCCCTGTCCGCCCACAGTGAGGGGCCCTTCTTTTCACCGTAGTACTTGTTCATGCCGTACACCAGCCGGTCCAGCATGGCCTTCATAGGCGGCGTGCAGTACCAAGCATAGATGGGCGTGGCCAGAACAACGAGGTCGCTTGCCAATATCTTGTCAAAAATCACCTGTACATCGTCCTGCTGGGCACAGCCGAACACTGACCAGTCCTTTTGGCAGGCCCGGCAGGCTACGCAGGGACGAATGTCCCGGTCATATAACCGGATGATCTCCACTTCCCCGCCGCCTTGCGCCAGTTCCTCACAGAACAGCTCCAGCAGTGCCGCCGTGTTTCCGTTTTTCCGGGGACTTCCCATCAGGATCAGGATCTTCATACCAGCACAGGCTCCTTTTCACCGGTTTTGTTCTGCCCTTTCGAAGCGGATGCTTCCGCTGGAGAGGCTTTCTCCATCAGCCGCTCCCGGGCCACCGCCAGCATCAGCTTGATGCGGTTCTCCTGGTTGACGCGGGTGGCACTGGGATCGTAGTCGATGGGGGTGATGTTGGCCTGGGGATACAGCTCCCGCAGCTTGTTGATCATACCCTTGCCGCAGATGTGGTTGGGCAGGCAGCCGAAGGGCTGGGCGCAAACGATGTTCTCATAGCCGGACCGGATCAGTTCCGCCATCTCGGCGGTCAGGAGCCAGCCCTCGCCCATTTTGTCGCCCTTGCTGATCAGGCCCTCGGTCAACTTCGTCAGCTCGTTGAAAGGCAGGGGTGCGTGATAGCCGTTGTCCTTCAGGGCACTGATGATGACCTTCTCCATCTGGGCGATATAGGCCAGGATCACGTCGGAGACATGCTTTTCCAGGAAGGAGCCGCCGTACAGTCGCGCGGTCTCGCTGGGGTTGTAGGCGCAGTACTGCACGAAGCCCATCAGGCCCGGCAGGTTCACCTCGCAGTCCTGGGAGGCCAGGAAATTCTCCAGGTCGTTGTTGCCCAGGGGGGAATATTTCACGTAGATCTCGCCCACCACGCCGACCTTCACTTTCGGCACCCGGTGGACGGGGATGGCGGCGAACTCCGCCGCGATCTTGGGCATGGCGGCTTTCATCTCTTTCTGGGAGAAACCCTTGCCCTCATGGACCCACTGGCAAATGATATCCAGCCACTTGTCCTGCAAGGCCGCCGCATCGCCGGGATGTGTCTCGTAGGGAGCCGTCTGGGCCTTCAGCGTCACCAGCAGGTCGCCGTAGTAGATGGCGGCCAGGGCCATGCGCATGAAGGTCAGGTCCATGGGCAGGCTGTTGCCCTTCTCCAGGCCGGAGAAGTTCAGGCTCAGCACAGGGATGTTGCCGTATCCGGCCTTTTCCAGCGCCTTGCGCAGCAGGAAGATGTAGTTGGAGGCCCGGCAGCCGCCGCCGGTCTGGGTGATGATGAGGGCGGTATGCTCCAGGTCGTATTTCCCGGAGTTCAGGGCATCCAGGAGCTGGCCGATAACCAGCAGTGCCGGATAGCAGGTATCGTTGTGGACGTACTTGAGGCCCAGCTCGCTGACCTGGCTGCCGCAGTTGCCCAGCAGCTCCACCTTGTAGCCTTTGAACTCCATGGCCGCCGCCAGGATGCGGAACTGCACGGGGGCCATATTGGGGATGAGGATGGTGTGGGTCTTTTTCATATCCTCGGTAAAAATGGGGTATTGCATCTCCATGCCGTTACGCCTCCTTTGTGCGTTTTTCGTCCTGCTCGTCCAGGGCGGCGAACAGGCTCCGCAGGCGGATGCGCACCGCGCCCAGGTTGGTGATCTCGTCGATCTTCAGCTGGGTGTACAGCTTGCCGCCGGCCTGCAAAATCTCTCTCGTCTCGTCGGAGGTGATGGCGTCCACGCCGCAGCCGAAGGACACCAGCTGCACCAAATCCATGTCCGGCTGGGAGCAGCAGTACTTTGCCGCCGCGTACAGACGGGAGTGGTAAGTCCACTGGTTCAGCACCGTGGTGGGGAACTTCTCCACCCGGTTGGAGACGGAGTCCTCCGTCACCACCGCCGCGCCGAAGCGGGTGATCAGGGTGTCGATGCCGTGGTTCACCTCCGGGTCCACATGGTAGGGCCGTCCCGCCAGCACGATGATGCGGCGGCCCTCCGCCCGGGCCTGGTCGATGATGCGTGCGCCCTCCTTGCGGATCAGCGCCATATGGTTGGCGTACTCGGCGTAGGCCGCGTCGGCGGCCTCCCGGATCTCGCTCTTGGAGATGTCCGGGAAGTACTGCCGCAGAATGGTGAAGATCTTCTTGTTGAAGTCCTTGGGCCGGTGGAGGCCCACATAGTCGTAGATGAACTTGGTATCCTTGACCTCGGGGCAGTTGCCGGCGATGACCTCCGGATAGTAGGCCACCACGGGGCAGTTGTAGTGGTTCTGGCCCAGGCCCTCGTCGATGTTGTAGGTCATGCAGGGGTAGAAGATAGCGTCCAGCCCCAGCTTGGAGAGGAACTGGATATGGCCGTGGGCCAGCTTCGCCGGGAAGCAGGCGGTGTCACTGGGGATGGTGCCCTGCCCTTTCAGGTACAGGTCCCGGCTGGAAAGGGGGCTGTGGTACACGGCGAAGCCCAGCTTCGTGAAGAAGGTGTGCCAAAAAGGCAGCAGCTCCCACATGTTCAGGCACAGAGGAATACCGATTTTGCCCCGCTTGCCGGGGACGGGCTTGTAGCCCAAAATCAGCTTCCGCTTGTAGGCGTACAGGTTCCGCTCGCCGGTATCCGCCTTGCCGGTGACGGGCCGGTCGCAGCGGTTGCCGCTGATGAAAGTGCCGCCGTCGGCGAAGGTGTTGATAGTCAGCTGGCAGTTGTTGCCGCAGCGTCCGCAGACCTCGCTGCGGGTCTCCTGGTGGAAGTTCGCCAGAGCCTCCCGGTCCAAAAGTCGGCTAGTCTGGCCGGAGGCCGCCTTGCCCCGGCCATACAGAGCCGCGCCGTAGGCACCCATCAGGCCCGCAATGTCAGGTCGGATGACCTCCACGCCCATCTCCTTCTCAAAGGCCCGGAGCACGGCCTCGTTATAGAACGTGCCGCCCTGGACCACGATGTTCCGGCCCAGCTCCTCAGGGGACGCGGCCCGGATGACCTTGTAGATGGCGTTCTTGACAACAGAAATAGAGAGGCCGGCAGAGATATTCTCAATCGTGGCGCCGTCCTTCTGGGCCTGCTTCACACTGGAGTTCATGAACACAGTACAGCGGCTGCCCAGGTCCACGGGCCTGTCCGCGAACAATCCCAGCTTGGCGAACTCCTTTACGTCGTAGCCCAGCGCCTGGGCAAAGGTCTGGAGAAAGCTGCCGCAGCCGGAGGAGCAGGCCTCGTTCAGGAAGATGTTGCTGATGGCACCGTCCTCGATTTTGAAGCACTTCATATCCTGGCCGCCGATATCGATGATGAAATCCACGTTGGGCAGGAAGTGACGGGCGGCGGTGAAGTGGGCCACGGTCTCCACCACACCGTAGTCGGCGTGGAAGGCGTTTTTCGCCAGGTCCTCGCCGTAGCCGGTGGTGGTGACAGAGGCCACATGGAGGGCGGGATGCTCGTCGTAGAGCTTTTGCAGTACCTCCCGGATGATGGGCAAGGGGTTGCCCAGGTTGGGCCGGTAGTCCGTAAACAGGATGCGGGCGCCCTGGTCAATGACGGTCATCTTGACGGTGGTAGATCCGGAGTCGATGCCGATATGTACCGGAGCGGCGTAATCGGGGCCGAAGGGCACACGGGGCACCGTGGCCTTGGCGTGGCGAGCCTGGAAGGCCTCGTACTCCTCCCTGCTCTCAAACAGCGGCGGCTGGGAGCGGTAGGTCTCGGAGGCGCCATGCTCCTGGAGCCGGTCGGCGACTTCTTTCAGGTCAAATTCCTGATCGGAATAATACGCTGCGCCCAGGGCCACAAACAGCAAGCTATTCTCCGGACAGGCGCCCTTGACGCCCAGAGTCTTGTCGAAGCTATCCCGGAGACAGCGGGAGAAAGTCAACGGCCCGCCCAGATACAGGACGTTGCCCTTGATAGGCCGTCCCTGGGCCAGACCCGCGATGGTCTGGTTCACCACGGCCTGATAAATACTGGCGGAAATGTCCTCCGCCTTGGCGCCCTGGTTGATGAGGGGCTGCACATCGCTCTTGGCAAACACGCCGCAGCGGGAAGCAATGGTATAGGTCTTTTCCGCCTTCTGGGCGGCGTCGTCCATCTCGTCGGCGCTCATTTTCAAAAGCGTCGCCATCTGGTCGATGAACGCGCCGGTACCGCCGGCGCAGGAGCCGTTCATCCGGACCTCAGTGCCGCCCGTCAGGAACAAAATTTTGGCGTCCTCACCGCCCAGTTCAATGATACAGTCGGTACCCGGTGCCAGCCGGTTGGCGGCCACGCGGGTGGCGAATACCTCCTGGACAAAGGGCACCTGCACGCTGTCCGCCATGCCCATACCGGCTGAGCCGGAGATGGCCAGATCCGCCCTGGGGGCGTACTGGGTCCCCACCCGCCGCAGCAGTTCGGCGGATTTCTCCAGAATATGGCTGAAATGCCGTTCATAAGTACTGTATACGATCTTGTCCGCGTCGTCCAGCACCACGCATTTGATGGTGGTGGAGCCGACGTCCAAACCGACTTTCAAGAGAGTTCCTCCTTCGATCACTGTGCGTCCGGCCGCTTTCGGCCAAATGCGATAAATTTCCACATTAATTGGTATCTTACTCTCTTTTTTTATCTCACGCAATCGTCAACCTACCGAAAAATTGTAAAGAATCCGTTAAGGAAAATTTTACAGCTTTCCATTGGCCTTTTGATATCAGTATGATATACTTGTCCCATCCAGAACAGAAATGAGGTCTTTTCCCATGGAAACCGTGCTGCTGCACACCTGCTGCGCCCCCTGCTCTCTCTCCTGCATCGATCCCCTCCGGGCCGAGGGCATCGAGCCAATGGCTTTTTGGTATAACCCAAACATCCACCCCTGGAAGGAGTATCAGGCCCGGCGGGACTGCCTGCTGGAATACGCTCCCACCATCGGCATGGAAGTCCGGGTACAGGAGAATTACGGTCTGAAGGACTTTGTCCGCCATGTGGCGGATGACATTGAGCACCGCTGCGTCTACTGCTATGAGCACCGCATTGAGGGTACGGCAAAATACGCCGCGGAGCACGGCTTTACCGCCTTCACCTCCACCCTGCTTGCCAGTCTCTATCAGGACCACGAGGGCATCGTCCGGGCGGCGGAGAAGTATGCCAAGCAGTACGGCGTGGAATTCCTGTACCGGGACTTCCGGCCCAATTTCCGGGCGGGAAATCAGAAGGCCCGGGAGCTGGGCTTCTACATGCAGAAATACTGCGGCTGCGTATTCTCCGAACAGGACCGCTACCAAAAGCAGATCGACCGGGACAAGGCGAAATTTGCGGAATAAATCAAACGCAGGAGCCATGAGGCTCCTGCGTTTCAGTTTCTCCGAAAGATGATTCCTTTCAGACGCTTTGTCAGTTCTTCAGGCTGTGCATGGGGGCGGGGATGCGGCCGCCCCTTGCGATGAAGTCCGCGCTGGACTCGGGGTGGACCGGCATCACCGGGGCGCTGCCCAACAGGCCGCCCATCTCGATGGTGTCCCCCACGGTCTTGCCGGGGGCGGGCAGCAGGCGTACGGCAGTGGTCTTGCAGTTCACCATGCCGATGGCCGCCTCGTCGGCGATGATGGCGGAAATCGTCTCCGCCGGGGTGTCTCCGGGAACGGCGATCATGTCCAGGCCAACGGAGCAGACGCAGGTCATGGCCTCCAGCTTGTCCAGACACAACGTACCCTGCCGGGCGGCAGCAATCATGCCCTCGTCTTCGGAGACAGGAATGAAAGCGCCGGACAGGCCGCCAACACTGGAGGACGCCATGACACCGCCCTTCTTCACCGCGTCGTTCAGCAGGGCCAGGGCCGCCGTGGTGCCGTGGGTGCCGCAGGTCTCCAGACCCATCTCCTCCAGGATGCGGGCCACGCTGTCGCCCACGGCGGGGGTGGGGGCCAGAGAGAGGTCCACGATGCCGAAGGGGGTATCCAGGCGGTGGGATGCCTCCTGGGCCACCAGCTGGCCCATACGGGTCACCCGGAAGGCGGTCTTTTTCACCGTCTCGGCCACCACATCGAAAGGCTGGCCCTTGACCGCCTGCAAGGCGTGGTGGACCACGCCGGGGCCGGAGACGCCCACGTTGATGACCTTCTCCGCCTCGCCCACGCCGTGGAAGGCGCCGGCCATGAAGGGGTTGTCCTCCACGGCGTTGCAGAACACCACCAGCTTGGCGCAGCCCAGGCCATCGTCGGCCTCGGTGGCCTGGGCAGTGTCCTTGATGATGCGGCCCATAAGGGCTACGGCATCCATGTTGATGCCCGCCTTGGTGGAACCAACGTTTACAGAGGAGCAAACCAGCTTCGTCCGGGCCAGGGCCTCGGGGATAGAGCGGATCAGCTTTTCGTCCGCCAGGGTCATGCCCTTCTGCACCAGGGCGGAGTAACCGCCGATGAAGTTGACGCCGCAGGTCTCCGCCGCCCGGTCCAGGGCCAGGGCAAAGGGGACGTAGTCCTCCGCGTCGCTGGCGCCCGCCACCAGAGCCATGGGAGTGACGGAGATACGCTTGTTGACGATGGGGATGCCGAACTCCCGCTCGATGTCCTCGCCGGTCCTCACCAGTTTTTCAGCGTAACGGGTGATCTTTTCATAAATCTTCTCACAGGCCCGCTTGGGGTCCGGGTCGCAACAGCTCAGCAGGGAGATGCCCATGGTGATGGTGCGGATGTCCAGATGCTGCTGGTCGATCATCTCGATGGTGGAGAGGATGTCTTTCTGATTGAGCATGGTCCTCCCCTCCCTTAAATCCTGTGCATGGCGTCAAAGATTTCCTCGCGCTGGATGCGGATGGAAATTTCCATTTTCTTCCCCAGCTCCTCCAGCAGCACCCGCAGATCGCCCACAGGGACCTTGGCCTTCTCCACATCCACAGCCATGACCATGGTAAAGGAGCCCTGCAGGATGGTCTGGGAGATGTCCAGAATATTGACGTTGTTTTCGGCCAGCAGGGCACAGACGGCGGCGATGATGCCCACCCGGTCCCGGCCGACAACAGTCACGATAGCGTTCATATATTTCCTCCTCATGAGACGGCGGTCTCTTTTGAATGGTTTATTTTAGCATACCAGATGTGGAAAAGTAAACATAAAGAATGCATAAAGGGGCGCACCCAAAAGCGCGCCCCTTTATTTCGGTCAAATTTCATCGAAGAACTTGGCGTGAATGGCCTTGACGGCGCGGTTCACGTCCTCCTCATCCAGCAGGACGGAGACGCGGATCTCAGAGGTGTTGATCATCTGGATGTTGATGCCGGCCTCATACAGGGCCTCGAACATCTTGGCGGCCACGCCGCAGTTGCTCATCAGGCCCACGCCCACAATGGAGACCTTGCCGATGTGCTCGTCAGCCTCGATATGGTCGAACCGCAGGGCGTCCTTGTGCTCGTTGAGGATATCCTCCACCTCTTCCAGGTCCTTTTTGTGTACGGTAAAGGTGATATCCTTGGTAGCCTCACGGCCGATGGATTGCAGGATCACATCCACATTGATATTGTGCTTGCTCAGCAGGTCAAAGACCTGGAATGCGACGCCGGGGTTATGCTGCAGGCCGATCAGGGCAATGCGGGCGATGCTGGTGTCCTTTGCCACACCGGCAATATTGGTTTTTTCCACTTTGGTGACCTCCTTAACTTTCGTGCCAGGCTTGCGCTCCAGGCTGGACACGACTTCCAAATTCACTCTGAACTTCTTTGCCAGCTCCACGCTGCGG
>CAYWYW010000075.1:0-11902 GCA_964462715.1 uncultured Oscillibacter sp. | reverse complement strand
ACGGTGATGACGACGGGGATGATCATGCCCACATCGTTCTTGGTGCGCTCGTTGAATTCCTTGGTGAAGGCGGCAATATTCACGCCGTGCTGGCCCAGAGCGGGACCAACGGGAGGAGCGGGAGTTGCCTTGCCTGCGGGGATCTGCAGTTTCACATAACCAGTAATTTTCTGTGCCACGGAGTAGCACCTCCTAAATCATAAATGTGGTGGCGGACGAAGGTCCGTCTTTGGCGGGACCGGATGGTCCCTCCCACTTGTGCCGGAACCGTCCGGCGCGTTTGCTTGCTCAGTTCTGGACCTCGACCTGATCCAGCTCCAGGTCCACGGGGGTCTCGCGGCCGAACATGGAGACCATCACGCTGACCCGGTTCTTCTCGGGCTCGATCTCCTCGACCACGCCGGTGAAGCTGGCCAGCGGGCCGTCCACGATCTTCACGTGGTCGCCCACATTGTACTTGACCACGATCTCGTGCTTTTCCATGCCCATGGCAAGCACCTCTTCCTCCGTCAGGGGAATGGGCTTGTTGGCGCTTCCGACAAAGCCGGTGACGCCGCGGACATTCCGCACCAGATGCCAGGTGTCGTCGGTCATGACCATCTTGATCAGCACATAGCCAGGGAACACCTTCCGCTCCACTTCTTTGGTGGCGCCGGAATCGGTGACCTCGGTGACCGTTTCCATGGGGATCTCCATCCGCAGGATCATATCCTCCATGCCGCGGCCGGTGACGAACTTCTCAATGCTGGTCTTGACGGCATTCTCATAGCCGGAATAGGTATGGATCACATACCACTTCGCGCTGTCTGACATATCCGCTACTCCTTAAGCACCGAACACGTTCAGGATCATCTGGACGGCGGAGGTCGCCACAAAATCGAAAATCCAGATGCAGGCACCGATGGCCAGGGAGCACAGCAGCACCGTGCCGGTATTCTTCAGCACCGTCTGCTTGTTGGGCCATACGACCTTTTTCAGTTCGCTTTTCATCTCACGGAACCAGAGACCGCGGTCTCTCTTCTTCTTGACTTCTTCTGCCATACGTTACACGCCTTTCTTAATCGTTTTGACCATTACTTGGTCTCAGTGTGGAGCGTGTGCTTCTTGCAGAAGGGGCAATACTTATTCAGTTCAAGCTTGTCCGGGGTATTCTTCTTGTTCTTCATCGTATTGTAGTTTCTCTGCTTGCACTCGTTGCATCTCAGGGTCACTTTTACGCGCATCTAACGGCACCTCCTTATTATTGGTATCCTCACGGCTCCGCCGGGGATACCGACTGCCTCCCTGCCTTTTGTAAGGTCCTCTCCGCCGTGGCCTGAAAAGCGAAAAAAGCGCACAACAAGAAAGCCCTTTTTCACAGGTAAGAGAGATTGTACCACAAGTCAAACGGAAGGTCAACCGCTTTTTCAGAAAAATTTTTACATTTTTCACGTCTCTCCCGCACCCTTGCGCCCCGGTGAGGAATGTGATATCCTACTGAAAATAAACAGGAAACGGGAGGACGCTTTTATGCGCATCATGGCCATCGACTACGGCGACGCCCACACCGGCATCGCCATCTCCGACCCCACCGGCTTTCTGGCGGGCTTCACCACCGTTATCGACGCCTACCGCCCTGAGGCGGTGGCAGACCGCGTTGCCGCCCTGGCAAAGGAGCACGGCGTGGAGGAGCTGGTGTTGGGCCATCCCATCAACATGGACGGCACCCGGGGTCCCCGCTCTGAAAAGGCGCAGGCCATGAAGGCCCTACTGGAGGAGACTACCTCCCTGCCCGTAGTCCTTTGGGACGAGCGCCGTACCACCATCGACGCCCATCAGATTCTCTTTAACAGCGGCAAGAACGCCAAAAAGCGGAAAAAAGTGGTGGACGCCGTGGCGGCCACGCTGATCCTGGAAGGATACCTCACCTATAAAAAGAATCACTGAAAGGCACATTATGGAAACATCGCAAGAAACGAATACGCACCGGAAGAGCCGGGTCCCCGGCCTGTTCTGGCAATTTTTCAAGTTTGGCTGCTATACCTTTGGCGGCGGCTGGTCCATCGTAGCCCAGATGCAGAAGGAATATGTGGAAAAACGCCGCTGGCTGACGGAGGAGGACCTGCTGGACATCACCAGCGTGGGCCGCAGCCTGCCGGGGCTGATGATCGGCAACGTGTCCTATCTGTTCGGCTATCACGTGGCAGGCTTCCCCGGCGCCATAGCCTGCGTGACGGGCATGTGTATCCCCCCCCTGCTGATCCTGACAGTGGTCACCTGGTGCTATACCCAGGTGAAGGATAACGTATACGTCAGCCGGGCCATGGTGGGCGTCCGCGCCACGGTGGTCCCCATCATCGCCTCCGCGGCTTTGGGGCTGCGGAAGGCCGCCCTGACGGACCGCTTCGGCTACGTAATCGTGCTGCTGGGCTTTGTGCTGTACCTGTTCTTTGGTATGAGCTGTATCATGATCGTCCTGCTGGGCGGTCTGCTGGGCTTCCTGCTGAGCGTCTGGCGGGAGCGGCGGAAAGGAGGCCCCACCGATGGTACTCCTTGAACTGTTCTGGTCCTTCTGCAAGATCGGCTTTACCAGCTTCGGCGGTCTCAGCATGGTGCCCCTCATCAACCATGAAATGCTCTCCCACGGCTGGATGAGCCTCTCCGAAGTCAGCGACATCGTGGCTATCGCGGAAATGACCCCCGGTCCACTGGGCCTGAACTGCGCCACCTTCGCCGGCACCCGGGTGGCCGGTTTCCTGGGCGCGCTCTCCGCCAGTCTGGGGGTCCTCTCCCCCACCTTCCTGATCTGCGCCGTCGCCGCAGTGGCCTTTGAGAAATTCCGGGATTCCTCCTTTATGCAGAAGGTCATGTCCGGCGTCCGGCCCATCTGTTTAGGCCTGATCCTGGCGGTCCTGTGCTCCCTGTCTATGACCAACTACGCCGCTCCTGCCGGCGGGATTAGCCTGCCTGCCCTGGTCATTGGCGCCGCCGCTCTGGTGGCGTTGCTGAAATACAAGGTCAGCATCCCTATTGTCATTGCATCCTCCGCCCTGCTGGGCCTGGTGCTGATCCGCTGAGCCATATCAAAAGGACCGTTCTCCGGTGTGGAGAACGGTCCTTTTTTCAGATTTCATCCCGGATGATCTCCGCAGCCGATTCATCCAGCTGCCAGGGATCATCCATCAGATTGTGAAGATACCGCAGGGCGGAGGCAAAGTAGAAGCCGTCCACAATACGCTCGTCGGTGACGAAGTTGCAGTCGATGTACTTCCGCAGCACCGGGCTGCCGTCCCGCTTCATCTCCCACACCCGGCGTTTCTTGCCGAAGGAGCAGAACACCGGCACGTTGCCGAAGTCATACAGGTGATGGTAGATGGGTGGGATACCCAGGGAGGCCATGGAGGTGATGTACAGGGACCCGTGGAAGGGGGACAGCTTGGTGAGGAACCGGGGCAGCAGGCCGAAGTAATCCATGGCCTGCAGCAGGAACACGAAAAATTTCAGCAGCAGGCCGGGGATCAGGTTGAAAGCCCCCGCCAGCTTGTCAAAGCCGGTGTCCGCCGGGGCGTCCTTCACCTCCCGCACCTTTTCGTTGAAGCGCTCATAGACCGCCTGCGGGGTATCGGCGGGATCGAAGGTCACCTTGATGACCGTGTCGGGAGAGTCCGTGGACATCTCCTTCTTGATGGTCATATTGACCTCGATCTCCCGGTCCCGGGAGAAGATCTTCTGGCCCGCGATGAAGCGGTTCAGGCCCGGATACCGGGCGCAGGTGCGGATGTAGGCCGCCAGCAGCACATGGAGGATTCCGAAGTACTTCATTCCGGCCTTCCGCTTCTCCACGATGTACCGCTCTACCGCCGAGATCTCGATGTGGTCCTCGATGAAATTCTGGGAGGTGTTGCGGGTCTTCATAATGTAGGGTGACACGGCAAAGATGGGGGACAATCCCCGCAGGCGTCGGCCGTCGTTCCGGTCTCCGAAGCGCTTCAGATACGTCCCATCTTCCACCGGTCTCTTACGCATAGCCAGGGACAGGCTCAGCAGCGCCGCCATGCAGCACAGTACGCTGAGCTCCGGCAGCCAGTCGTGGAGCGGCCAGCCCACCTTCTGGGTGTCCTCCACGAAAATATGGTACAGCATGGGCAGGCCGAACATAGGCCACAACAGCTTCTGGGTCGCAACATACCCCGTCACCGTGGCTGTGAACAGGAACGCCACCAAAGCGTAGAGGCACAGGCACAGGATGGTATGGATCATAGATGGAAAGCCCAATGCCTTTACAGCAAAGAACACGCAGCCCAACCACACCGGGATGGCGGTACGGTATAGCCGGTCCTTGCCATCCCGGAACAGAATGATCAGAAAGCTCACGTTGGCCAGCAGGGGCAGCACGATCTGGAACCAGAACAGCCCTCTAGTGATCCCGGCCTCTCCCCCGGCCCAAATCAGGCGCAGCACGGCGGAGGCCGCCATGAACAGCGCCGCCAGAACCGTCAGCAGACCGATCTTCGGTACCCAATACACACTTTTCTTTTTCATAGCTCCCTCTCCCAAAACAACCGGATAAAAAACGGCGCGCCCGATGACGGATACGCGCCGTGTTATGTATTATCTCTTTACAGTTCCGTCCGCGTTGAACAGGGGCAGCGGAGCCAGGAACTTGATGTCGTCCCGCTTCTGGGCGTCGCCCTCCGCCAGGACCGCCACCTTGCCGGTGACGGTGCCGCCGGCCTTGGCCACCAATGCCTCCATGGCCAGCAGAGAGCCGCCGGTGGAGATCACGTCGTCCATGATCAGGATGCGCTTGCCCCGGATCAGGTCCGCGTCATCCCGGCCCAGATACAACTTCTGAACTCCCGCAGTGGTGATGGACTGGTCCTCCACATGAATGGGGTCGGGCATGTAGGCCTTGGGACCCTTCCGGGCAATGAAATACTTCTTGGCCCCGGACTGGCGGGCCATCTCATGGATCAGGGGGATGCTCTTGGCCTCCGCCGTGAAGAGATAGTCATAGCTGTCCGCCGGGACCAGCTTCAGAAGCTCCCGGGCGCAGGCCACTGTCAGCTCTGCGTCGCCAAAGCAAATGAACGCGCCGATGTACAGGTCATCCGTCACCTTGCAGATGGGAAGTTCCCGCTCCAAACCGGCAATGTTCATCGAATAGGTATGCATATCATACGCCTCCCTTAAATATAAGCCCACCAGGGGCAAACGATTCCAAAAATATTATACCGATTCTGGCGGCAAAGTCAATCATTCGCGCCCCGCTTCCTCCATTTTTGATATTCTGCGAAAAGGTCAACCTTTTCCGTCGAACTGCACAAAAAGGCCACTTCTTTTTCTGAGGGTTGAAAAGTGGACATTTCTCCGTTTTCTGTTGTTTCCCAGATGGACAAATGCTACAATCAAATCAAGAGAACCCCACTGAACCCAGACTGTCTGACAACTTCATAACAAGGAGGATGGATGATGAACGCGTACCTTGCCAGCGTGATTGAAAATGTCAAAGCACGCAGCGCCCACGAGCCCGAATTCGTTCAGACCGTTGAAGAGGTGCTTTCTTCCCTGGAACCCGTCATTGCACAGCATCCCGAATATGAAAAAGCAGACTTGCTCAGCCGCATGGTGGAACCGGAACGGACCTTTATCTTCCGCGTCTGCTGGATGGCGGACGACGGCTCCTGGCACACCAACACCGGCTACCGCTGCCAGTTCAACGGTGCCATCGGACCTTATAAGGGGGGACTGCGTTTCCAGAAGAATGTGAACCTGGGCACGATGAAGTTCCTGGGCTTTGAACAGACCTTCAAAAACTCCCTCACCGGCCTGCCCATCGGCGGCGGTAAGGGCGGCAGCGACTTCGACCCCGCCGGAAAATCGGAGGCGGAGATCATGCGCTTCTGCCAGAGCTTCATGCGGGCCCTGTACCGGTACATCGGCCCCGACGTGGACGTGCCCGCCGGCGATATGGGTGTGGGCGCCCGGGAGATCGGCTATCTGTACGGCGAGTACCGCCATCTGAAAGGCTGTTTTGAAAACGGTGTCCTCACTGGCAAAGGCTTCAGCTATGGTGGTTCTCTGATCCGCCCCGAGGCTACCGGCTACGGTGCGATATATTACCTGGAGAATGTCTTGAAGCACGAAGGTGAGGATATCCGGGGTAAAACCATCGCCTGCGCTGGCTTTGGCAACGTCACCTGGGGCATCTGCAAAAAAGCGGCTCAGCTGGAAGCCAAGGTGGTCACCCTGTCCGGCCCCGACGGTTATGTTTATGATCCCGACGGCGTCATCACCCAGGAGAAGATCGACTACCTGGTGGAGATGCGTGCCTCCGGCCGCAACCGGGTCCAGGACTACGCGGACAAGTTCGGCGTGGAGTTTTTCCCCGGCCAGAAGCCCTGGGCGGTGCCGGTGGACATCTGCATGCCCTCCGCCATGCAGAATGACGTTCACATGGAACAGGCCAAACAGATCGCGGCCAGCGGCGCCAAATATTACATCGAAGTCGCCAATATGCCTACCACCAATGACGCCCTGCAGTTCCTCATGGCCCAACCCCATATCACGGTGGCCCCCAGCAAGGCAGTCAACGCCGGCGGCGTGGCTACTTCCGCTTTGGAGATGGCCCAGAACAGCGAGCGTCTGGTCTGGACGGCGGAGGAGGTGGATGCCCAGCTGCACCGCATCATGAACACCATCTACCAGCAGAGCGTGGAGGCAGCGGAGCGGTATGGTCTGGGCTACGACCTGGTAGCCGGAGCCAATATTGCGGGCTTCCAGCGGGTGGCTGACGCCATGATGGCCCAGGGTATCTTCTGAGTTTTCAGCCATATATCCAATCACCGGGCGGGAATATCCCGTCCGGGGGTTTCTGTCTGTCCCTGTGGCAGGCTGATACTCTGCAATCAAAAAAGCAGCGGCGGGGCTTAGCTCCGCCGCTTCGTGCGCTCACAGCAGCTCCTCCATGGAGCAAATCCGCACAGTTTCAGGTATTGGCCCGCTCCGGCTTGCCGCGCAGGCGGCATAGCCCGGGAAGATCTCCAGTTCCCGGCAGAACTCCCCCGGCTCCGGGGGCGGCTCCTGCCGCAGCATGGCGCCGATACCCCGGCCGCTGCATTTGGTCCGGGCCTCCCGCCGGACCCAGGCTCTAAAAAACGCTTTCTCTGTGTCGGTCCCCATCTGTTCCATAAGCCGGGGAGCAACAGGACGGATGTGTTCGATGTCCACACCGATGGGCCTGTCCGAAAGTCCCGCCAGTACGGCCCCATCCGTATGACTCAGATTAAAATGCACCTGCGGATAGTCCGGAAACCAGGGTTTCCCCCGCTCCGTCAGTGCCACAGGGGGCAGTTCTGTCCAGCCAAAAGACTCCCGCAGAGCCAGCCGCAGCAGCAGCCAGGCGCACAGCGGCTCCCGCCGCTTCTCCGCCGGAAGGCGCAGCAGCCGCTCCCGGCGCTCCGGCGGCAGCAGGGACAGCAGACGTTGGACCTCCTCCGGCTCCATAGTCCGATATAAACGTGCAGCCCACAGTTTGGCAGCCATTCTGCTCCCCCCTCTCGTAAAATTTCATTTTATGAGATGTTCCAGGCTCTGTAAATGAATAGTCCCTACAAAAATTTTTCAAAATTTTTGTGAAAAAAAAGAGGATTTTCAAAATCCGCGGGGTATAACTAAATGTCGTTCAAGCAGAAGGACCCATTCGAGGCCCTTTTTTCTTGTATGGGAAACGGGAATCTTGGCTAAACTGACCGAAAGGAGGCCCGCGTCCATGGCATTCCCCCAACAATTTCTGGACGAGCTGATGGCTCGCAGCGATATCGTGGACGTGGTTGGCAGCTACGTACAGCTGACCCGCAAGGGCGCCAACCTCTTTGGCCTGTGCCCCTTTCACAGTGAAAAGACCGGTTCCTTCTCCGTGGCCCCGGACAAACAAATTTATTATTGTTTCGGCTGCAAAAAGGGTGGCGGCGTGGTAAACTTCATTATGGAGGAGGAAAACCTCACCTATCCGGACGCCATCCGCTTCCTGGCCAAGCGGGCCGGGATGGAGGTCCCCGAGGAAGAGGGGGACCGGGAGGCCAGTCGCCGCAGGCAGCGGCTCCTGGACCTGAACCGGGACGCCGCCCGCTTTTACTACCAGCTGCTCCAGCAGCCCGAGGGCCGGGCGGTGCAGGCGTATCTGGACAAGCGCCAGATCAAAAAGTCCACCGCCGTCAAGTTCGGCATGGGCGCCTCTCTGGATTCCTGGGACACGCTGCTGAACGCCATGACCAAAAAGGGCTACACCAAGGCGGAACTGCTGGCGGCGGGCCTCATCGTCCAGAACAAAAACGGCGGCTTTTACGACAAGTTCCGTAACCGCCTCATGCTGCCGGTGATCGACACCCGGGGCGATGTGGTGGCCTTCGGCAGCCGTGTGCTGGATAAATCCGAGCCCAAGTATATGAACTCCTCGGAGACGCCGGTGTACTCCAAACGGCGGGTGCTGTACGGCCTGAACCTGGCCAAAAAGACGAAGCGGCCCAACATCATCCTCTGCGAGGGCAACCTGGACATCGTGACCCTGCATCAGGCGGGCTTCGACAACGCCGTAGCCTCCATGGGCACAGCCCTGACAGTGGAGCAGACCCGGCTTTTGAGCCGGTTCACCAAAGAGCTGGTGCTGTGCTACGACAACGATAACGCCGGCAAAATCGCCACGGAGCGCGCTTTGCAGATCTTGAACAACTCCGAATTCTCCGTGAAGGTATTGCAACTGCCCCGGCGGCTGGTGGACGGAGAATACGTGAAGCAGGACGCCGACGACTTCATCAAATTTCAGGGGCCTGATGCCTTTGAGCGCCTGCTGACCGGCAGTGAGAATGGCATCGAGTTCCGCATGGCCCAGGTGACCGGGAAATACGACCTCGCCAGCGACGAGGCCCGGGTGGCCTATTGCGAGGAGATCAGCGAGCTGCTGTCCTCCCTGCCCAACGCGGTGGAGCGGGAGATCTATTCCGCCCGTGCCGCCGAAGTGGCCAAGATCACACCGGAGGCCATGAAACTGGAGGTCCAGCGTGCCTTCAAGCGGCGGATGGCCCGGGAGAAACGTGCCGAGCTGCGGAAGGACCTGAACCCGGCGGCTCAATTGCAGCCCAAGGAGCGGTCCCTGCGTTACGATAATCTTCGCTCCGCCCGTGCGGAGGAGGGCATTCTGCGGCTTCTGATGATGGACGACAGCCTGTTTCCGGAGGAGGAGCCACCCTTGGCAGAGGAGGAGTTCTCCTCTCCCCTGCTGGGCAGGGCTTTCGCCCTGCTGTGGGCAGCCCACCGGGAAGGACGGCCCATGTCGCCGGGACTCCTGTCCGGTTCTCTGGACACAGAGGAGGCCAGCCACATCGCCGCGATCTGTCAGCAGCCCGAGTCACCCCAGAATGCGCAGCGGGCCCTGGCGGATTACATACACATCGTGAAAACCGAAGCAAAAAAACGTGCCGGAGGGGACATGGATCCCCTGCTGGCTGCCACAGAAAAATACAAAGACAAGAAGGGTACTGGAGGAAAGCAGTATGGCTAAGAAAAAAGAATTGACTCCTGAGGAGTTGGAACAGCAGGCAGACGCTCTGCTGGCCGCCGCGGAGGCGGAGGAAAAGGAGGCATCTGCCAAGTCCTCCAGAAAGTCGGGCAAGAAGACCACCGCGGCGGAGCCGGAAGTTCCCCACATCATGACCGATGAGGAGGCCAAGAAGGCCGGCATCGTCCGTTTGGATGACAAGCAGGTAGCTGCCCTGCCCGCGGCCAGCTGGCTCATCAGCCAGGAAAAGCTGCGGGAGCTGCTGGCCAAGGGCAAAAAGAAGGGCAAGCTGGAGTCCTCTGAGCTGATGGAGGTCGTGGACGACCTGAACCTGGAAGGCGAGCAGATGGACCAGCTGTACGACTCTCTGGAGGCCCTGAACATCGACATCAGCACCGGCGAGGACCTGCTGCTGCCGGACCTGGGCGACGCCGAGCCCGCCGCCGAGGAGATCGCCGACGTGGAGGAAGAGGAGCTGGTGGACCCCAACTCCCTGGTGAACAACTTCTCCATTGACGATCCCGTCCGCATGTATCTGAAGGAGATCGGTAAGGTCCCCCTGCTGTCCCCTGACGAGGAGATCGTGCTGGCCCAGGCTTTGACCGCCGGCAATATCGCAACCGAAAAGCTGGCAGACCTGGAGGCCCGCCGTGAGGCCGGAGAGCCCACCGATGATGTGACCGCCGAGCAGGAGGCCGCCTGGAGAAAGGACCTGAAAGCCGGTGAGAAGGCCAAGCAAAAGCTGGCTGAGGCCAACCTCCGTCTGGTGGTCTCCATCGCCAAGCGCTATGTGGGCCGCGGCATGCTGTTCCTGGACCTGATCCAGGAGGGCAACCTGGGCCTGATCAAGGCCGTGGAGAAGTTCGACTACACCAAGGGCTACAAGTTCTCCACCTACGCCACCTGGTGGATTCGCCAGGCCATCACCCGGGCCATCGCCGACCAGGCCCGTACCATCCGCATCCCCGTCCACATGGTGGAGACCATCAACAAGGTCATCCGGGTCAGCCGTCAGCTGCTGCAGGAGCTGGGCCACGACCCCTCCCCCAACGAGATCGCCGCTGAAATGAACATGCCCGTGGAAAAGGTCCGGGAAATTTTGAAGATCGCGCAGGAGCCCGTCTCCCTGGAGACCCCCATCGGCGAGGAGGAGGACAGCCATCTGGGCGACTTCATCCCCGACGAGGGCGCCAGCGAGCCCAGCGAGGCCGCCAGCTTCACCCTGCTGAAGGAGCAGCTGATGGACGTACTGTCCACCCTGACCCCCCGTGAGGAGAAGGTGCTGAAGCTGCGCTTCGGTATTGAGGACGGCCGTACCCGCACCTTGGAGGAAGTGGGCAAGGAGTTCAACGTCACCCGCGAACGCATCCGCCAGATCGAGGCCAAGGCCCTCAGAAAACTGCGTCATCCCTCCAGAAGCAAAAAGCTGAAGGACTTCCTGAACTAAAAACTCAAAAATAACGTGGCCTGTCAGATATTTCTGACAGGCCATCGTTTTTTGCTTTCAGGAAATATCCCCATAGGGCTTGGCGTCCAGCCGCTCCTGACAGCCCAGCTTTTTGGCGACCCTGTCCATGTAGAACCTGGAGATATGCTTGAACACCAAGTTATACATCCGGATCTGATTCGGCGGCATATACTCCGGGGCGGCGAAGGCGTCCACAGCCTGCTTGTCGAAATACCCGGTCTTTGCGTAATACCGTCCCATCTCCGTAAAAGGCGCCAGCAGCTTTTCCCGGTTCTTCTCGTCCATCAGGCCAAGGCCGAACAAATCGCCCTTGAGCAGCGTCCCCGCATAGGTACAGCCCAGCTTCGCAGGCAGCGTTTCCAGAAACTCTTCACAGCACCGGCTCTGGGATGCCTCGGGAAAGCCGCCCTGAAGCAGAAAAGCCAGCTTCGCGCCGGAAATTGCTTTTGGGGCCAGTCCTTCCAGAAATTCCAGCAGGATACCGGGGATGTTCTCCACGTACAGGGGCAGGGCAATGAGAACGTTGTCGTGATCGGCAAAGGCTTTCGCCGCGTTCGCCCATTGCCTGCGGTCGGACAGGTACCAGACCTCCGTGGTATGGCCGCTCTCCTCATAACCCTTTTGAAAGGTGGCGATGATCTTGGCGGTATTGCTCCGCTCCCGGGGCCTTGCCGCGCCGCTGATGATGACTAGATGCATGCGGGCACCTCCTCAGCCTGTGTGATGGGAAATACGCCGAGACTGCTGCCACCTAAATTCAACATCACCCGGTCCATCCATTCCTGCAAATATTCCTCATCCGCCTCTCCCTTGTACAGCAGGCCAAAGCGAAGCTTCTTTTCATAGCGCGGCACATGGCGGCACTGACCGTCCACAATGTGGATGTACATGGTGGCAAG
>CAYWYW010000074.1:0-11917 GCA_964462715.1 uncultured Oscillibacter sp. | reverse complement strand
CCAAGGTGGCGGGCCTGGCCCACGAGGCTGGCAAGGCCTGCATCATCGTGGTGAATAAGTGGGACCTGATCGAAAAGGACGGCAAGACCATGGACCGCATGCGGGAGGAGGTCCGTCAGGGCCTGGCCTACATGCCCTACGCGCCCATTCTTTTCATCTCCGCCAAGACCGGCCAGCGTGTCGATAAACTCTTTGAGCTGATCGACTACGTGTCCAACCAGGCCAGCGTCCGTATCACCACCGGCATGCTAAACAACGTGCTGGCCGACGCCCAGACCCGGGTGCAGCCTCCTACGGACAAGGGCCGGCGGCTGAAAATTTACTATATGACCCAGGTGGGCATCCGTCCGCCCCATTTCGTCATTTTCTGCAACGACGCCCGGCTGTTCCACTTCTCCTACCAGCGGTATCTGGAGAACTGCATCCGCAATACCTTCGGCCTGGAGGGCACGCCCATCGTCCTGTCCATTCGCCAGAAAGGCGACAAGGAGGACTGAGTGATGCCAACGTTTCTGAGTAGTTGGTCCACCGTGGAATTGATGGTGGTCCCCACCGGCATGCGGTTGGTACTGGTGGCTGCCATCACTGCCCTGGTGTCTTATTTCCTGGGGTGCTTCAACGGCGCCGTCATCGTCTCCAAGTATATCCTGCGGGACGATGTGCGGAACCACGGCAGCGGCAACGCGGGTCTGACCAATTTTTACCGCACCTTCGGCGGCCCACTGACCGCCGTGGTCATTCTGACAGATGTTTTGAAGGCTGTTCTGGCTGTTTTATTGGGCCAGTGGCTGTTCGGCGGCTTGTATGTGCTGGGCAAATACTGGGCCGGCCTGTTCTGCCTGCTGGGCCACATGTTCCCCTGCATGTTCCGCTTCAAGGGCGGCAAGGGCATCCTCTCCGGCGGCACCATCGCCATCATGATCGACTGGCGCATCGCCCTGGTGGTCTGGGGCGGGTTCCTGCTGCTGACCATCCTGACCCGGTACGTGTCCCTGGGCTCCCTGTGGGCCGGGGCCAGCTTTCCCTTTGTCACCTGGTACTGCTATCCCAATCCCGTCATCGTGGTCCTGGGCTTCGCCTGCGGCGGGCTGGTGGTGTGGCAGCACCGGGCCAACATCAAGCGGCTTCTCAGCGGCACGGAGAACAAGTTCAGCCTCCACCGCAAATCATAAAAGGGAGGAGACCCTATGAAAGCAGTTGTGCTTGGCAGCGGCGGCTGGGGCACGGCCCTGAGCCTGGTCCTCTGCGACAACGGTCACGAGACTTGGCTGTGGTCCCACAACCCCGCCAAGGCGGCGGAGATGTTGGAGACCCGGCGGAACCCCCTGTTGAAGGGCGTGGGCCTGCCGGACAGCCTGCATATCACCAGCGACCTCTCCTGCCTGGAGGGGGCGGATATGGTGGTGTCCGCGCCGCCCTCCTTCGCCGTCCGGGAGACCGGCAAAAAAATGGCGCCCTACCTGCGGCCGGAGACCATCCTGGTGACGGTCTCCAAGGGTATCGAACGGGACACCAACCTGCGCATGAGCCAGGTTTTGCAGGAAGTGACGGGGAATATCTGTAAAGTAGTAGCCCTTTCCGGCCCTTCTCACGCAGAGGAAGTGGGTATTCGGATGCCCACGGGCTGCGTGTCCGCATGCCCGGACCGGGCGGCGGCACGGTTCGTCCAGGACGCCTTTATGAATGACTACTTCCGCGTCTACACCAGCTATGACATCGTGGGTGTGGAGCTGGCGGCCGCGCTGAAAAACGTGGTGGCCCTGAGCTGCGGCATCTGCACCGGCTTGGGCTTCCAGGACAACACCAAGGCTCTGCTGATGACCCGGGCCATGGCGGAGCTGACCCGCCTGGGCGAGCAGCTGGGCGGCACCCGCCGCACCTTCGGCGGCCTGGCGGGCATGGGTGACCTGATCGTCACCTGTACCTCCATGCACTCCCGGAACAACCGGGCGGGCATCCTCATTGGCCAGGGGAGGACGGTCCAGCAGGCCATGGAGGAGGTCGGCGCCGTGGTGGAGGGCTACTACGCCGCGGAGAGCATCCACCAGTTGGCGGAGCGGGAGGGCGTGGAAATGCCCATCTGCCGCTGCGCCTATGAGGTACTGTACCACGGCAGACAAGTCCGGGAGGTGGTGTCGGAGCTGATGACCCGCGCCAAGAAGGACGAACTGCTGGAGACCACCTGGATGTGAAGAACAAAAGACGCCTGACAGCGGAATCCTTCCGCCGTCAGGCGTTTTTTGAAATAGAGGATTGACAGAGACAGTCGACTGGTCTATGCTTATATAGACCAGTCGTTATAATTTGGGGGTGCCAATGAAAGCGGACCAGCCGGCCAAAAACAGAATATTGATGACGGCGGCCAGGCTGTTCCAGCAGCAGGGGTATCATGCCACCGGCCTCAACCAGATCGTGGCGGAAAGCGGCGCGCCGAAGGGGTCGCTGTATTATTATTTCCCCGGCGGCAAGGAGGAACTGGCCGTCGCGGCGATTGGTTTGATCCGCGATGAGATCGGAGAACGGATCAGACACTTTCTTGCCGGGATCGACGACCCTGCGGAAGCGATTCAGGCCCTGATACGGGAGATGGTAAAGGAATTTGACCGGCCGGAGTATATCATCCACTGCACGGTCAGTCTGCTGACGCTGGAGGTCTCTCTGCTGAGCGAACCACTGCGGCGGGCCTGCATGGAAAGTGTGGAAGCATGGGAGCGGGCTTTTGCGGCAAAGCTAGAGCAGGGCGGCTACGAAGCGAACCGTTCCCGGACGCTGGGAACGCTGATCCAGTGTATGATTGACGGAGCAATGATCTCCTCTCTGGGAAAGAGAAGCATGGAACCGCTGCTTCATCTGGCGGAGCAGATCCCACTTTTGCTGCATGGAGGTACCTGAATATGAAAGTCTCGGAATATGATGCCTTTGGCCCCTGGATTTATGAGATCGACGAGGACCATCCTCTGCCGCCTCTGTTTGTGCCATGCGTGGAGCACCCGGAGGCGTACCGGATGCTGTTCAAGCTGCCTCGGGACATCGAGCGGCGGAAGGCCACGCCGGACATGGACCTGTACGACTACGTGGTGGGCGCGGATGAGGCCGGCATTCGCATCTGGAGCCGCCGGGAGAAGGCGGTGGATACGGTGTGCCTCTCCTTTGGGGAGACTGGCGGCGTGCGGCTGTACCAGTGGCTGCTGAAAGGCGTCTGTACCCTGTACGGACGGGAAGGAGTGGTGACGCTGCCTTACAACACGGTCTCCTCCGGTGTTTTCTGGAAGATGCTGGACCTGGTGCGCCAGTCCTGGCCTTCGGAGAGCGCCTGTCCGGAGGGTCTGGTCCCGGACCCGGCCCTGACGGAGGAAAAGGTGGACATCTGGCTCTATAACCAGCTGCGGGACCTGCGGGACCGGGGTGTGGCATTTGAGCTGGACGCCTACCAGCCCTGCTGGAGCGATTTCCGGATGGGGCGGCGGTTCCCCTGGACCAAGCCGGAGGAGTTCGCCGGGACGCTTTATCTCCACAATGACCGGGAGCTTCTGCTGCTGCGCAGCGGCAAGCCGGAGAAGAAAGGGGAGCAGAAGTACAGCGCGGAGTTCACCGCCATACCCTGGCCGTCTTTGCAGGGGGTGACCCTGACCCGGAGCGGGGACTACGCGGGGACCCTGGCGGCGGAATTCCACCTGCCTGGCAGCATCCTGCGGACAGAGGTGGAGCCTGCCAACAGCGGCGCGGTCCGGTTTTTGGAGACTCTGGCGGAGCGGCTTCCCGCCGGGCAGCCTTGAGGAAAGCGTATGATATGAGAAAACAGGAGTGGGCATATGCCCACTCCTGTTCAGTCTGTCGATAAACCCGTAAGACCTGCGCGACGGGAAGGAAGATAGTTACGAAAGAAACCCAGAAGGGATGCCTTTCGTTTTTAATCATAAGTTTTTCGAACTTTTCAAAGTTCGAAAAGCTTTTTTCGACAAGCTGACAGAGTGAGCGTATGCCCACTCCTGTTTTCAGGTTTTATCCCGTTCCAGCACCCGGCGGGCGAAGGCTTCCATAGAGCAGTCCTCCACGTTTTCGCCCGGTTGGATGACCAGGTCGAAAAAGCAGCTGGGGATCTCATGCTTTCGCAGTTCCTTTTCGATGCACAGAGAGCAGCCCTGGCTATGGTTGGCCGGGTGGCAGCGGCAGGCGGTATTTTTGCAGGGACAGAAATGTGTCATAGGGGATGCCTCCTGAAAAGGGTAAAAGAAATCCCGGACCGAAGTCCGGGATCTTTGTTTGTCCAACTGTTAGATCGCTCTGGTGACCTTACCGGAACGCATACACCGGGTACAAACATACACATGGCGGGGGGAACCGTTGACGATCGCCTTCACACGCTTCACATTGGGCTTCCAGGGACGATTGGAACGCCGGTGAGAGTGGGAAACCTGAATGCCGAAGGTAACGCCCTTGTCGCAGAACTCGCACTTTGCCATCCGTTGCACCTCCTTGCTGTTGCGTACTTCCATGCCGACTTTCATAGGCACGTCTGATATGATAACAGAATTATTTCTAAAATGCAAGCAAAATTTTCAAAAAAATTAAAGTTTTTTTGAGGGCGGCCGCCTCTATTTTTCCGGGCCGGAGAAGGGAGAAGGTGTTGCGGAAACAGAGAAATTCATATATAATGAAACCGGATATGCGCCTGCAATTTTTTTGACCGCTCAGCCGGGTGTTTGCACGGCTGGCAGGAATGGCCCGGCTCCGGTCACGGGCGGAAAGACGAGGAAGACAGTATGCACGAAAACGGAGTGAAGATCACCCAGTTTATCAAGGAATTCGGCCTGGAGGTCCTGAACCGGGGCAGCGATTTCGAGTCGGCCCTGCTGACGATCACCGATGTGAACCGTCCCGGCCTGCAGTTCCATGACTTTTATGATTATTTTGACCCCCGCCGCATCCAGGTGATCGGCAAGGCGGAGGATATGTATCTGAAGGGCCTCCCCACGGAAAGCCGCCGCAAGTGCTTTGATGACCTGTTTCTCTATGACATTCCGGCCCTGGTCATCAGCCGGGGACTGGAGTGCTTCCCCGAGTGCCTGGAGAGCGCCAGAGAGCATGAAAAGACCCTGCTGCGCAGTAATGAGACCACAGTAGATTTCACCAGCCATACCATTGAGTATCTCAACCGGGCGCTGGCCCCCTGCGTCACCCGCCACGGCGTCCTGCTGGATATCTACGGCGAGGGTGTCATGATCACCGGAGACTCCGGCGTGGGCAAGAGCGAGGCTGCCATTGAGCTCATTATGCGGGGCCACCGCCTGGTGGCGGACGACGCGGTGGAGCTGCGCCGTATCTCCAACCAGCTCATGGGCACGGCGCCGGAGGTCATCCGCCACTATATCGAGCTGCGGGGCATCGGCGTCATCGATGTGCGGCAGCTCTTCGGTATGCGGGCCATCAAGGTGGAGTCCCAGCTGGATCTGGTGGTCCACTTCGAGCCCTGGGATCAGACCAAGTTCTATGACCGCCTGGGCATCGAGGACCACTTCACCGACATCCTGGACGTTCAGGTGCCCATTGTCACCATCCCCGTGCGGCCCGGCCGGAACCTGGCCAGCATCGTGGAGGTGGCGGCCATGAACAACCGGCACCGTAAATTCGGCTATAACGCCGCCCAGGAGCTGGCCCGGCGGGTGGACCTGCGGGCCGACATGGGCGGTAGAAACGGATAATCGGGGATAGAGAGAACACTGGGAGGGAACAACATGTATATCGGTATCGACGTGGGCGGCACCAATCTGAAGGCCGGCCTTGTGAATGAAGAAGGGACCATCGTGGCCGTGGAGCGGACGCCTCTGGACTTTCAGGGAGCGGAGCCCTTCGCGGAGACCCTGGCCCATTTGGCTGCCGCCGTCATGGAGCGGGGCGGCGTGGAAGCGAAGGATGTGGAGTATGTGGGCATGGGCATCCCCGGCGCCGTGAAGGGCGGGGATATCCTGTACACCGCCAACATTCCCATGAAGAACGTGCCCCTGGAGCAGCTGTTCCGGCGGCACCTGGACCTGCCGGTGCTGCTGGGCAACGACGCGGACTGCGCCGCCGTGGGCGAGTGGAGCTGCGGCGCGGGACGGGGAACGAAGCATTTTGTGGTCATCACCCTGGGCACCGGCGTGGGCGGCGGCATGATTTTGAACGGCAAGCTGTACGCCGGGATGGGCGCCGGCGGCGAGGTGGGTCATATCGTCATCAAGCAGAACGGCGTCCCCTGCAACTGCGGGCGCCGGGGCTGCTGGGAGGCCTACGCCTCCGCCACCGGCCTGATCCGGGAGACGAAAGAGGCCATGGAGCAGCATCCGGAAAGCGCTCTGTACGCCATTGCCGCCGCCAATGGCGGCGTGGAGGGCCGGACGGCCTTTCAGGCGGCGGAGCAGGGGGATGAGACAGCCCTGGCCGTCTGCCGCGCCTACGCGGAATATCTGGCGTCCGGCCTGACCAACCTGGTGAATATCCTGCACCCGGAGGCCGTGGCCCTGGGTGGCGGCGTGGCCGCCGCTCCGGAGCATCTGCTGCTGGACCCGGTGCGGGAGATCGTTGCACGGGAGTGCTATGCCCGCCATGTGGACCAGGTGCCCCGCATCATCCGGGCGGAGCTGGGCAATGACGCCGGCATCATCGGCGCGGCCATGCTGGGACGCGCTATCTGAGCAAAGCAAGGAGGTCCTTTTATGGACTGGTATACACAGCTGGACAAACAGATCGCCGATTACCTGCCGGACCTGCGGGTGGAGTGTGACGAGCCCATGAGCCGCCACACCTCCTTCCGCATCGGCGGCCCGGCCCGGCGCATGGCCTTCCCGGAGCGGGGTGAGCAGCTGGTGCTGCTGATGGGCTTCGCAGAGGACTGCGGCGCCCGGCCTCTGGTCATCGGCAACGGCACCAACCTGCTGGCCCCTGACGAAAGGCTGGACCGGCTGGTGGTCAACACCTCCGCCATGTCCCGGGTGGAATTGGGTCCCGAGCCCCGCACCATCCGGGCGGAGGCCGGCGTTTCCCTGGCACGGCTGGCGGATTTCGCCTGCAAGCAGGGCCTGACGGGCCTGGAATTTGCCCACGGCATCCCCGGCACCCTGGGCGGCGCCGTGTGCATGAACGCCGGGGCTTACGACGGGGAGATGAAGCAGGTGGTACAGAGCGTGACCCTGCTGTTCCCAGAGGAAGGGGTTCGGACCCTTTCCTGTGAGGAGATGGACTTCGGCTACCGCCACAGCCTGCTGTCCGGCCGTCCCGACGCGGTGGTGCTGTCCGCCGTGCTGCGGCTGGCAGAGGGAGAAGAGGCGGAGATCCGGGAGAAGATGCGCTCCCTGATGGCCCGCCGAAAGGCCAGCCAGCCTCTGGAATATCCCAGCGCCGGCAGCACCTTCAAGCGGCCCACCGGCTATTTCGCCGGGACCCTGATTGACCAGTGCGGCCTGAAGGGCCTGACCGTGGGCGGCGCCCAGGTCAGCGAAAAGCACGCGGGCTTCGTCATCAACCTGGGCGGCGCCACCTGCGCCGACGTGACGGAGCTGATCCGGCAGGTGCAGGAGCGGGTCTGGACGGAAAAGGGCGTCCGGCTGGAGCCGGAGGTCAAGATCATCGAAGCCTGAGAAAGCGGGAAGCAATATGGAGATCCTGATTATTTCCGGCCTCTCCGGGGCCGGCAAGAGCAAGGCCGCGTCCTTCCTGGAGGACATGGGCTTTTATATCGTGGATAACATGCCGGCGGCCATGATTTTGAAATTCGCCGAGTTCTGCGCGGGCGGCAGCGGCCGCTATGACCGGGTGGCCCTGGTCTACGACGTACGCACCGCCAGCTCCTTCGACGAGCTGTTCGACGTGCTGGATAAACTGAAGGCTATGGACGGCGTCTGCCGCATGCTGTTTCTGGAGGCCTCTCCGGAGACCATCATCAAGCGGTACAAGGAGACCCGGCGGCGGCATCCCCTGGCGGACCGGACGGACTCTCTGGAGGACGCCGTGGGGCAGGAGCGGGAGCTGATGGAGCCGGTGCGCCGGCGGGCGGATTTCATTGTGGATACCTCCCGTACCAGCACGGCCCAGCTGCGGGCGCAGCTGCTGCACCATTTCGGCGCGGAGACGGAGCAGGGAAGCATGGCGGTCAGCGTCACCTCCTTCGGCTTCAAGTACGGCCTGCCCCTGGATGCGGACCTGGTATTCGACGTGCGTTTCATGCCCAATCCCTTTTATATCGAGGAGCTGCGACCCCAGACCGGCCTTGACAAGCCGGTGGCCGATTACGTCATGGGCTTCCGACAGACCACGGATTACCTGAAACGGCTGGAGGACCTGCTGGCCTTCTCCCTGCCGCTGTATGCGGAGGAGGGCAAGACCGGACTGGTCATCGCCGTGGGCTGCACCGGCGGCCACCACCGCTCCGTGGCAGTGGCCCACGCCCTGGCGGAGTTCATCCGCGGGCAGGGCTATCAGGTATCGGAGTCCCACCGGGACATGAGCCGCGGCTGAGCGGGGAGGGACCCATGAGCAATCAGCGTACATCCTACCGCGTCCCCAAGGAGCACGGACCCAGGGTGGTCGCCATCGGCGGCGGCCACGGCCTTTCCAACATGCTGCGGGGACTGAAATCCTATACAGAAAACCTCTCCGCCATCGTGACGGTGGCGGACGACGGCGGCGGCAGCGGCATGCTGCGGCAGGACCTGGGCATGCCGCCTCCGGGAGACATCCGCAACTGCATGGAGGCCCTGGCCAACACGGAGCCACTCATGCGGGAGCTGATGCACTACCGCTTTACGGAGGGCTCCCTGGCAGGCCAGAGCTTCGGCAACCTGTTTCTGGCGGCACTCAACGGCATCTCGCCCTCCTTCGACGCCGCCGTGGAGCGCATGAGCCAGGTCCTGGCCATCACCGGCCGGGTCCTGCCGGTCACCACGGCGGACGTGCAGCTGGAGGCGGAGTTTGAAAACGGCGCCTCTGTGGTAGGGGAGTCCAAGATCTTCTACTGCAAGAAAAAAGAGGACTGCCGCATCACCCGGGTCCGGCTGCTGCCGGAGCACCCAAGGGCGTTGCCAGCTGCCCTGTCGGCTATCCGGGAGGCGGATATGCTGGTGCTGGGTCCCGGCAGCCTCTATACCAGCATCATCCCCAACCTGCTGGTGGACGGCATCGTGGATGCCATCCGGCAGTCCGACGCATTGAAAGTTTATGTGGCCAACGTTATGACCCAGGAGGGGGAGACGGAGGGCTACACCGCCGCCGACCATATCCAGGCCATTTTCCAGCATTCGGCGGAAGGCCTGTTTTCCCTGTGTCTGGCCAATTCCTCTCCCATCCCCAGAGGCGTGGCTGCCCGGTACGCGGAGGAGGGGGCGGAGTTGCTGCAATGCGACCAGGACCGCTGTGCGGCCATGGGTGTGGAGCTGGTGCGCCGTCCTGTGGCAACGGTGGAAAACGGCTACGTCCGCCACCATCCCGGCCATCTGGCCCGGGAGCTGATCCTGCTGCACGCGGAGCGCAGCGTCCGCATCGCGGGCAGCACCTTCGATTACCGGGACGACACCTACCGGGTGGAGTGAGTGCCCGGAGGGAAACGGAGTACGACATGTCTTTTTCCTACGACACGAAAAATGAATTGTGCAGGCTGCCGGTGCAGAAGCTGTGCTGCGCCCGGGCAGAGGCCTACGGCATTTTGCTGTACTGCAATACCTTTAATTCCACGGAGGTCCGCATCATCACGGAGAATCCCAACTTCGCGGCCCGGCTCCCCAAACTGTTTCAGCGGGCCTTTGGCCTGCGGTTCGACCGGCAGCCGGACCCGGAGCAGGAGGGGAAGCGCATCTTTCAGATCACGGACCCCAAAAAGCTGGACCACATCATCAATCTGCTGGGCTACGATCCCCGGCAGAATCTGGTGCTCCACATCAATTTCGGCATGCTGGAGGAGGAGTGCTGCCGGGCGTCCTTCCTGCGGGGGGCCTTCTTCGCCGGGGGCAGCAGCACAGACCCCCTGAAACGGTACCACCTGGAGCTGACCACCTCTCACCTGCAGGCCAGCCGGGAGCTGGAGGTTCTGCTGCGGGAGTGCGGCTATCCCCCCAAGAGCCTGAGCCGCAACGGCAGCTTCATTACATACTTCAAGCAGAGCGACCAGATCGAGGATTTTCTCACCCTTATCGGCGCCCCGGTGGCGGCCATGAAGATCATGTCCGCCAAGCTGGAAAAGGACCTGCGCAACAGCGTCAACCGCCGCCTGAACTGCGACAGCGCCAACCTGGATAAAGCGGTGTCGGCGGCCCAGGAGCAGATCGAGGCCATCCGCCGCCTGGAAAAGGCGGGCACCCTGGAGACCCTGCCCCAGAAATTGCAGCAGACGGCGGCATTGCGGATGGCCCGGCCGGAGCTGACTCTCAGCGAGCTGGCGGAGGAGTTTGACCCGCCGGTGACCAAGTCCTGCCTGAACCACCGGCTGCGGAAGCTGATGGACCTGGCGAAGCCTCTGTGAAGGGAATTAGCTTGTTAACGGTTGAAACGAGGAAAAATAAGGAGTGGAGACCATGACACGTTGGGAGATGGCAGAAGCCTATCGAAAAAAGAGCTTCAATTGCGCCCAGTGTGTACTGCTGTCCTTTGGGGACCTGACGGGTCTGACGGAGGAGAAGGCCAAAGCTATTGCCGGAGGCATGCGGCGCTCTCAGTGGCGCAGTGCTGGTGCTGGGATTGCTAGTGCCCCACACCCAGGCTGATGACTTGGACGCCAAGCGCCTGGTCTATGAGGCGGCGGCGGAGTTCCGGCGCCGCTTTGCGGAGCGGTTCGGCTGTACCCGCTGTGGTGGCCTTTTGTCTCTGGAGCCAAAACAGGAGGATCTGCAGCTGGCGGGACGGCTGGGCAGCCAGCGAATCTGCGCTGCGTTCATCGTGGAAACAGTGATGCTGCTGGAGGCATATTTAAAAGAACTAAGGCTTATGAGTGAATGACATGAGAACAGGAGAATGAACAATGGACCATTGTGAACTTGCACATCACTATCATCAAAACGGCTATAACTGCTGCCAGAGCGTACTGGCAGCCTTTTCGGATATCACAGGCCTCAGCCAGCAGGCCAGCATGGATATCGGCGGCGGCTTCGGCGGCGGCGCGGGCACGGGAGAGCTGTGCGGCGCCCTCTCCGGCGCCATCATGGCCCTGGGCCTGATGACTCCGGTGGACGAGAACGACCCCGTGGGCAGCAAAAAGCGGACGGTGGCCCTGTCCCGGGAGGTTCAGAAGCGGTTTTCCGAGAAGTTCGGTGCTCTGCGGTGCCAGGACCTGCTGCGGAACAAGTCCGGCGCCAGTGACGCCACTCCTGCCGCCCAGCGCCTGGGCCTGACGGGCCACTGCGACGTCATGGTGGTTACCGCTGTGGAGATCGTGGAGGAGCTGCTGGCAGAGCGGGGCTGAATTCGGCGTAAAGGATGGAAATGCGGATGGATTGCTTTCGCGCGGCGCGGATCGGCAACGGCCTGATATTGGCTGGATTGTTCGGCGTGTGGCCCTTCGGACTGCTGCTGCGATGGGTCATGGGAGACGGACGCATAGTGGGGTTGATTTGTCTGGGATTACTGATTTGCTTTGTGCTGTGCGGTGCGTATGTCAATCAAAACTGGGCCGTGTGTCCCCACTGTGGGGAACCGTTGAAGGCCCCTGGGAGCCGTATGGCAAAAGTCCCGCATTTTTGTCCAAACTGTGGTGAGAAACTGAAAGAAGAGTAAGAGAACAGGAGTGTGTCCATGTCCTTCGTTCATTTACATGTGCATACGGAATACAGCCTGCTGGACGGCGCCTGCCGCATCAAGGACCTGCCCAAGGTCGTGAAGGACATGGGCCAGACCGCCTGCGCCATCACGGACCACGGCGTCATGTACGGCGTCATCGACTTTTACCGGGCCTGCA
>CAYWYW010000073.1:0-12180 GCA_964462715.1 uncultured Oscillibacter sp. | reverse complement strand
TCTCCACCTTGCAGCCCATCTCCTCGGCGATGATGGCGGCGGTGTCGAAGTCGATGATCTGGCTGAGGGAGGCCATAACGCCGTTCTTCATCAGGCACTTGACCACCTCGGCGCCGGTCTTCTTCATGCGGGAGGCCAACTCGCCCACGCTGATCTCGTCGGGGATCTGGACCTTCACGGGGGCCTTCTTGGCGATCTCCAGCTGCAGCTTGCGCATCTTCTCAGCCTCGTCCTGACGGCGCTTGTTGGAGAAGGTCATGCCGTTCTTGCGCTGGTTGTTGCGGAACTTCTCCTTACCGCCCTTCTGCTGCATACGCTGGCCCCGCTCACCGCCCAGATCCTCCAGGCGCTCGTCGTACTTGGCCAGGTTCACGTCGCCGCCCTTGCGGGTGTCTACGATCTTCTTCTGGGGGACACGGGTGGTGGGCTGCTGAACGGGCTGCTTGGGCGCCTCGGCGGGCTTCTGCGTGCTCTGCTGGGGAGCGGGAGCCGCCTTGGGCGCAGGCTTGGCCTGCTGCGGCTGCTGCTTGCCGGGAGCGGGCTTGGTCTGGTTCTGAGCTGCCTGCTGGGGAGCGGCCTTGGGAGCGGCGGGGTTGGGCTGCTCCTTGGGCTGTGTGTCGGCATAAATCACCTGAATGCCGGACACCTGGTTGTGCTGGGTCAGATAGTCGAAAATGACGGACAGCTCATGGTCCGACAGGACCTGCATGTGGTTCTTGGGAGCGGCCACATACTTGGTCAGAATCTCGGTAATGGTCTTGGTGGGAAGGCCGAAGTCCTTGGCCACCTCATGGACCCTGTATTTCTCAATAGCCAATCAAAACACCTCATTTTTGGGGAATTTATATCGTCAATGGGATCAGGTTCCCTGCTTGCGGAAGGAACCCTTGCCCTTTTTCACCGGGCGGCTGTGGGCGTAGGGATTGTATGCTGCCCGCGGCTTGGGGCGGTTGCCTTTGGAAGGCCGGGACTTGCCGGGACCGGGATGGCCGGACCGGGGCTTTCCGGCGGCCGGGGCAGTCTTTCCGGGAACAGCCTTCCGGGCGGAAGGCTTTACGGGAGCATCCTGCTTGGGTACAGCCTTTTCGGGCATTGCTTTTTCGGGAGCCTCCTTTTTCGGCTTGCGCTTGCCGTTGCGGAGGTTCTTCTCGTGGGCCAGCTGTTCGGCCCGCCGCTCGGCGGCCCGCTTGGCCTTCAGCTCCAGCTTGGCGGCGGCCTCGTCGTACTTCACCGGGTCCAGCTCTGCCAGACGGTGCACGATGGTGTTGGCAAGGCCGATGTCCGTCACCGCTGTGACGGCGGCGGAGGAGCGGCCAACGGCCCGGCCCAGCTCCGCCTTGGTGAAGGGGATGCGGAGCCACAGGCACTGGCCCGCCTCGGCGAAGTGCTCCACCCGGCGGCGGGTATTATCCGCCGCGTCGGAGGCCAGCAGCAGTACGCGGGCGTCTCTGGCCCGGGCCACGGCCTCCACGGGCTCCTCGCCCACGGCCAGGTTTCCGCCCCGCAGGGCCAGACCCAGCAGGGAGAGGATACGGTTACTGTCCATCCGCACCTCGCAGTTCCGCCTCCATGGCGTCGTAGACCTCGGGGGGGATGGCAGTCTCAAAGGCCCGTTCCAGTGCCCGGGTTTTCCGGGCCTTTTTCAGGCACTCTACGTCGTGGCACACATAGGCGCCCCGGCCGGGCTTCTTGCCGCCGAAGTCCAGGCTGACGGCCCCCTCCGGGGAGCGGACCACCCGCAGCAGAGCCTTTTTATCTTTCATTTCCCGGCAGCCAACACATTGCCGCTGGGGAATTTTTTTCACTTTAGGCATGGTCCAACCGCCTTTCCACAATTATTCGGTGACCTCGTCCAGGATCTCCACGTTGTCCTCGTCCACACCCTCCTCGGGGTCCTTGTAGCTCTGGGGTTTGATGTCGATCTTGTAGCCGGTGAGGCGGGCGGCCAGGCGGGCGTTCTGGCCCTCCTTGCCGATGGCCAGGGACAGCTGGTCGTCGGGCACGACACAGCGGCAGGCCTTGCCCTCGTCAGCCATCCACACGTCCACCACGTCGGCGGGCGCCAGGGCGGCGGCGATGAAGACGGCGGGGTCCTCGCTGTACTTGATGATGTCGATCTTTTCGCCTCGCAGCTCGTCGACGATGTTGGCCACTCGCTGGCCCTTGGGGCCCACGCAGGCGCCGATGGGGTCCACGTTCTCGTCATTGCTCCAGACGGCCATCTTGGTGCGGCTGCCGGCCTCGCGGGCGATGGACTTCACCTCCACGGTGCCGTCGTAGATCTCGGGGACCTCCAGCTCGAACAGGCGCTTCACCAGGCCGGGATGGGTGCGGGAGATCAGGATCTGGGGACCGCGGGTGGAGCGGCGGACGTCCACCACATAGACCTTCACGTGCATCCCCTCGGCCATCTCCTCGCCGGGGACCTGCTCGCCGGCCATCAGCAGAGCCTCGGTGGACTCGGTGCCGGTGCCGATGCGCAGGGAGACGTTGCCGTTGCGGGGGTCGATGCGGGTCACCACGCCGGTGAGGATCTCATGCTGCTTGCTGTTGAACTCGTCGTACACCATGCCGCGCTCAGCCTCCCGGAGGCCCTGGATGATGACCTGCTTGCCGTTGCCGGCGGCGATGCGGCCGAACTCGGTGTTGTCCACGGGAATATTCACGATGTCTCCGATCTCATACTTGGCGGAGAGGGCCTTGGCCTCGGCCAGGGTCATCTCGTTTGCGGGGTCCACATAGTCCTCCTCGTCCACCACGTTCTTCTGGACGAACATCTTCAGGGTCTGATGCTCCTCGTCCACATCCACGATCACGTTCTCCACGCCGTCGTGATCCCGCTTGTAGGCGGTGGTGATGGCCTGGATGATCTTCTCCATCATAAAGGTCTGGGGGATGCCGCGCTCCTTCTCCAGCAGAGCCAGGGCGGCGAAGATCTCCGCGGGGTTCATACCAACGGGTTCCTTCTGCTTTTTGCCTCTCATTGTCTGATTCTCCTTATTCTTTTTTCAAATACGACTTTTTGATCGCAGGGATTGTGTGTTTAAAATTCCACACGCAGGCGGACCAGGGCCACGTCCTTCTTGCCGAAGGTCATGTCCTCCTTGCCCACGGTGACGGTGACGTCGCCGGTGGCCTCGTCATAGGCGGCCAGGGTGCCGGCGAATTCCTTCCGGCTGTCCAGGTTCCGGTACAGCTTCACCAGCACGGGGCTGCCCAGATAGCGCTGGAAATCGGAGGGGCGCTTCAAGGCCCGCTCGGCGCCGGCGGAGCCCACCTCCAGGGTGTAGCTGCCCTCGATGGGGTCCACCTCATCCAGCAGGTCGCTGAGCTTCCGGGAGATGGCCTCGCAGTCCAGAATGTCCACGCCGCCCTCCTTGTCCAGCAGGACCCGCAGATACCAGGTGCCGGCCTCCTTGACGTACTCCACGTCCCAGAGGGTGCAGCCCTGCTCCGCGATGGCGGGAGCCGCCAGCTCGGCGGTCAGTTCCGTGATCTTCTTCATGGAAAAACCTCACCTCATTTGACAGATTTTTCAAGTTTTAAGCAGTCAAAAATGACCAACAAAAAGAGCGGACCTTTGGGTCCACTCCGTAACTTACACTCTCTAACATACGCAATATATCACAGTTTACTCCTGAGCGCAAGAGGTTTTCCTCTATTTTATTAAAATAAGTAGACAAAACAGGCCGGCAAATGCCGGCCTGTTGGTTTACCTCCGCAGGAGGCGGAAGAGACAGGAGAGAAGGAACAGGGTCAGATTAGCGGCCACCACGGTGGCGCCCACGGGGGTGGAGAAGGCAAAGGAAATGGTCAGTCCCGCGCAGAAGCAGAGCACGGAGGTGACGGCGGCACAGACCACCACTCCCCGGAAGCTGCGGAACAGCCGCATAGCCGTCAGGGCCGGAAAGATCACCAGGGAGGAGATCAGCATGGCGCCCATCATCCGCATGCCCAGCACGATGGTCAGGGCTGTCAGGATGGCCAGCAGGGTGTTGTAGCGGCTGACCTTCAATCCGGTGGCCCGGGAGAAGTTTTCGTCAAAGGTGATGGCGAAGAGCTTGTGGTAGAACAGGATGAACAGCACCAGCACGGCGGCGCACAGCCCCACGGCCAGAGCCACATCGGTTTTTGTCATGGCCAGCACGCTGCCGAACATGTAGTTGTCCACGTCGGTGGTCATGCCGGTGGTCAGGGAGATCACCAGAATGCCCACGGCCAGGGAGGAGGCACTCATGACGGCAATGGCGGCGTCGCTGTTCCAGCGGGGATTGTCCGCCACCCGCAGCAGCAGGAAGGCTGCCAGGATCACCACCGGGATGGAGAACCACAGGGGCGTCACCCCCAGGGCCACGGCGATGGCAAGGGCACCGAAGGACACGTGGCTCAGGCCGTCGCCGATCATGGAGTACCGCTTCAGCACCAGGGACACGCCCAGCAGGGCCGCGCACAGGCTCACCAGCACCCCGGCGATCAGGGCCCGCTGCATGAAGGGATAGGAAAACATCTGCAGAATGTTCATGGCTGCTCCTCCTGGAAACGGCGCCCCATGGGGGAGGCCAGATACTGGGCGGGAGTGCCCAGAAAGGTCCCCCGGCGGCCGATGTGCAGCACCGTCCGGGCGCTGCGGAGGGCGGCTTTCAGGTCGTGGGTCACCATGACCACCGCCATGCCCTCTTTTTCGTTGAGATAGGCCAGAGTCTTATAGAGGTCCTGGGCGGCGGCGGGATCCAGGCCAGTGATGGGCTCGTCCAGGATCAGCAGGCGGCTGGCGGCGCACAGGGCCCGGGCCAGCAGGACCCGCTGCTGCTGTCCGCCGGAGAGGTCCCGGTAGCTCTGGTCCTTCAGCTCCAGAATGCCTAGCTTGCCCATGTTCATCAGGGCTTCGGACTTCTGGGCGGAGGTGTAGAAAAACCGCATGCCCTTCCGGTTCAGGCAGCCGGACAGCACCACCTCGAACACGGTGGCGGGGAAGTCCTTCTGGGCCTTTGTCTGCTGGGGCAGATACCCCACAGCGCCCTTTTCCAGCTCCGGGGCCCGCCATATCTCGCCGGACTGAGGTGCGATCAGCCCCAGCAGCCCCCGCAGCAGCGTGGATTTGCCGGAACCGTTGTCTCCCACGATGCAGAGGTAATCCCCGGCCCGGATGGTGAGGTCCAGGTCCGTCAGCACGCTCTGGCCCTCGTAGCCCAGGGAGAGGTCTTTGCAGATGATCAGTTCATTGCAGCTCATGGGCAGCCTCCTTTTCCTCGCAGGTTTGGCACCGGCCGGTCAGAATGGTCCGGCGGGGGTCCATGCGGAAGTGGTGCTGCTGTTCCAGGTGCCGGTACAGGTCCTCCAGATGGCCGCAGTCCAGGTGGACCATGCGGCCGCAGGATTCGCACCGCAGCAGGAAGCAGCCGTGGTCTGCCTCCGGGTGGGGGCAGTACTGGAAAAAGGCGCCCTCTTCCGTGTGGACCTTGTGGACCCGGCCGGCAGCCTCCAGCTTTTCCAACTGGCGGTAAATGGTGGCCAGGCCCACCGGGCAGCCCTCACGGCGCAGGTCCTCCGCCAGCTGGTTGGCGGAGAGGGCCTCCTCCGGCCGCTGCTCCAGACAGCGGAGAATGGCCTGATGCTGTTTTGTCGTGTATGCCATATCGCGCCTCACTACAAATGAAAATGAGAATTGTTTTCATATTATAGCCGGAAGTGAAAAAAAGTCAAGAGCGGTTGCAAATAGATTGGAAATGGGGTAAGGTAGAGACAGGGAAACCTGTTGCGTAAACATACGTGAGAAACGATAAACGATAGGAGATAAGTGCATGAAAGTTTCACTGGTTATCATGGCCGCGGGACTGGGCTCCCGCTACGGCGGCAGCAAGCAGGTGGACGGTATCGGTCCCCACCATGAGATCCTGATGGAGTACTCCATCCATGACGCCCTGCGGGCGGGCTTCAACAAAGTGGTGTTCATCATCAAGCCGGAGATGGAGGAGATGATGGAGCGGCTCTGCGGCTATCTGCGGAATAAGACTGCCAGGGACGGCAGCCCCGTGGAGGTTGCCTACGCCTTCCAGGATTTCTCCTCTGTGCCCGACTTTTACCACATCCCGGCGGAGCGGACCAAGCCCTTCGGCACGGTCCACGCCCTGCTGTGCGCGGCGGATGTGGTGGACGGCCCCTGCTGTGTCATCAACGCGGATGACTACTACGGCATCGATGCCTACCGCACCATGTACGAGGCTTTGGTGAAGTTGCCTGCCGACGGTCAGGCTGTCATGGTGGGGTATCTGCTGAAAAACACCGCCAGCCTCCATGGCACGGTGTCCCGGGGCGTCTGCACCGTGGAGAACGGCAAGCTCCGGAGTGTCCGGGAGGCCCTGAAGATCCAGCTGTACCCCGATGGGTCGCTGAAGGACCTGGAGGAGGACCGGGAACTGAGCCCGGACACCACGGTGTCCATGAATTTCTGGGGCTTCGCCCCCTCCATTTTCCCGGCTCTGAAGGAATATTTTGAGGACTTCCTGCGAAACGAGGCGGGGGACAACATCAAGGCGGAGTGCCTGCTGCCGGTGATGGTGGACCATCAGATGCAGGCGGGGGAGCTGGAGGTCACCGTCCTCCACTCCGCTGACAAGTGGTTCGGCATGACATACCAGGAGGACCGGGCCACCGTGGCGGCGGAGCTGAAAAAGCTCCATGACAGCGGAGCCTACCCCGAAAGTCTGCGGGAGTGAGCCTGAGAGAGTTTGCAACGCGCGCGGCATCAGCCGCGCGCGTTTTGCCGCAAAGACCTTTCAGAAAATGTTTGTAGGTTTCCATAAAAAATGCCGCAAAAATTCTCATAATTTGTTTCGACTTTTTTGCCCGGATTTCGTCTATAATAATAGACAGGAAAAACCGGGCGGAGAAATGGGGAAACGATGTTGGGAAAGAGAGAAAAAAGAAAGGGCCGTCTGCGGCTGCCGGCCATTCTGGTATTGATGGTAACGGCGGCGTTGGTGGTGGCCTCGGGGGGGCACCGGAGCGTGGCGGCGGATTCCCCTGTGGTTGCTCCGGCGGAGCACAGAATTCAGCTGGCGGAAGCTGCCGAGGCAGTTCGCTCCGTGCTGTCGGAGGAGGCCCGGAACCCGGAGCCGGAAACGCCGGAGACCCCCGTGGGTCCGGTGCCGGAGGGCGGCCCGGTAGAGGATACATATTTTGAGAACATTGCGTTTCTGGGTGATTCCCGGACGCAGGGCTTTCAGCTTTACAGCGGTCTGAAGGCCGGGACCTATTACGCCTCCGTGGGGGCCACGGTGGAGTCGGTGTTCACCAAAAGCGTGGAGATCGAAGGCGGGAAGCTACCCCTGCTGGACGCCATGGCGGGAAAGACCTATGACAGAATTTATATCATGCTGGGCGTCAACGAGCTGGGCTGGAATGGTACGGAGATTTACCATAATCAGTACGCCAAGCTTATCGACCGCCTGCGGGAGGACCATCCGGACAGCCTGGTGGTCCTGCAGACGCTGATCCCGGTCAGCGCCAAGCAGGAGGCCAAAAAGAGCTACGTGAACAACACCCGCATCGCCGCCTATAACGAAGTGATCCGTCAACTGGCGGAGGAGAAACAGTGTCCCTATGTGGATGTAGCCTCGGCGATGACAGATGAGAACGGCTGCCTGCGGTCCGACTGGTCCTCGGATGGGGTCCACCTGAACACCAAGGGCTGTAAGGCCTGGCTGGACTACCTGCGGACCCACCCAGTGGGAGAGGTCCCGGAGACCGAAGCCGCCGTACCGGCGGAAAACTGAATCAGACAGAAAAAGGAGCTGCGTCACGCAACTCCTTTTTTGCGTCATTCACCGGCTGCCAGCCGGGCAGAGAGGCACCAGCTGCGCCAGTCTCCACAGTCCGCAGCGGCTTCTGCCCGGCGGCTGGCGATGAGGGTACCCAGATGGAACTGGCCGCCGGTCTGCCAGTCACGGCAGATCATGGTGCCGTCCAGCCGGTCCAGTTGGGAGAGAGCGTCGTAGGACAGGTCATACAGCAGATACTCCACATCGATGGAGGCGCTTTCTCCGGAGAGGTAGCGGTCCACCTGGCCTTTGGCCACCAGATAGTCAACGGGGACACAGTTGATCACCAGCCAGCCCGCCAGCGCCAGGGGTGCGGCGGTCCGGAGGAACCGGGCTTCCGGCTTCCGGATTTTCAGGGCGGCGATCAGAAAGAACAGGGCCATCATCCCCATGCCCCAGTAGGTCATGCAGCGCTTGAAGCTGAGGCCGTAAGCCGACACGTACAGGGTCATCCGCCAGGCGGCGGAGCCCAGCAGCACCAGGCTCTCCGCCACCAGCAGGGCGGCCAGGAGCCGGAGCACCGTCCAGAGACGGCCCTCCCGCCGGACGGCGGACAGGGAGACCAGCAGGACCGTCAGGTTCACCATGGTGACCCCCACCATCTGGAAAAAGCCGCTGCGGGCCCACTCTGCATAGCTGATGCCCCGGGCTGCCAGATAGTCCGCTCCGCCGAAGAGCCCGGCGGACTGGACCGCCAGAAACAATAGGTACAGTCCGTCCAGCGCCCCCAGAACTATGAGAAAGGGCAGGCCGTCCGCCGCCACCGGGGGCTTTCCCCGGGCCTGGACGGCAGCGGGGCGGCGGAGGCGGTACAGCAGGCCAAACAGGAAGGGCGTCAGTATCAGGGCTGCCACCAGCTTCCACAGGCTCGCTGTCAGATGCTCCGCAATGAAGGTCCGCAGGCCCTCCGTGGCGGCGGCAAACAGGGCGTCGGCGGAGGAGAGCATGGGAACCAGCAGACCCAGCAGCGCCAGAGCTGCGGCCATGCCCAGCAGGGCGGCGGGGAGGCGGCGGGTGTCCCGGGTTTTCCCGGCGGGCGTCAGGGCTGCCGGAGCGGCTCCCAGCTGTCCGAACAGGCCCCGGAACAGCAACAGCAGCCGCTCCGGCACCATGGACAGATTCCACCAGGGCCGCCGGACCTCAACCGACAGGCCGCAGGCGTGGAGCGGCACCAGAGCCAGCAGGGCCAGAAAGTTCCAGAACCGGAAATAGAGGGAGGAGGTCAGGGCAAAGGAGACCCCTAACAGCAGCAGTACTACCAGCAGCACCCGGCTCTCCCTTGTCTCAAACAGGCGGCGCCCCAGGGCGGCGGCCAGCAGCAGCGTCCAGCCGAACAGAGCGGCGGTGACACCCATGCCGTGGGGCCGGGCCCACAGAACGGCGTCCACTGCCAGCAGACACCAGACCAGTACTCCGGCCAGCAGAAGCCGGTCCCGGGGGGTGATCTCGTAAATTTTGCGGGCATTTTGGGCAGGCTTCGCCCCACCCTCCGGAGAGAGGGCGTTATGAAAAGCGTCCATATCAAATTCTCCTTATTTACTGTCCGTCGCTCTCGGACGGCACAAATTCCAGAATATCCCCCGGCTGACAGTCCAGGGCGGCGCAGATGGCCTCCAGGGTGGAAAACCGGACGGCCTTGGCCTTGTTGTTTTTCAGAATGGACAGGTTGGCCAGGGTGATGTCCACCTTCTCCGACAGCTGGGAGAGGGACATCTTCCGCTTCGCCATCATGACGTCCAGGTTTACGATGATCGCCATAGGGGCCCCTCCTTAAATTGTCAGGTCATTTTCCGCCTTCAGCTCCGCCGCCTGACGGAACAGGGCGCTCATCACCAGACACAGCAGGCCGAACATGGCGAAGATGGGGACGAAGAGGGCGTTGTAGGTCAGCAGGGGGCGGAAGGACCCATAAAAGCAGATGCTGAAGATGACCCGGATCAGAGCAGCGGCGGAGATCAGGAAGCCGCAGATAGCAGCCCGCCGCAGACTGACGGCATTTTCCGTGGTGAAGGGCTCTCCCCGGAGGATGGTTTTCAATACCCGGCGGCCCTGCCACAGGATCATGGCGGTACAAATGCCGGAGATTGTCAGGAACAATGTCAGCATCGCGGCATAGGCATCCTGCCAGACCCAGGCCCAGGCGAGAAAGCTTCCTGCAATGCCTGCCATGACGATAGAATCCTCACTGGGGAAGAGAATACCGGACAGGTAGTCCCGGACGCCGCCCAGCAGGTCATGACTGTCCAACAGGACCGCGGCGGGGACCAGATATAAAATGATCAGATTGCAGACCAGTGCTGCGCAGATCAGGACCTGCAGCACACCGGCAATCTTCTGAACGGATGAAGTTTCCATGGCTATCTCCTCCTTTTTCCAGTATCCTATCACATTGTTTATCGAAAGTCAATGATAATTTATTGAAAAACGATAAAATCAAAAGAGATGGAGCATATCAAACAGGAACGCGGACGGCCCGTTGGGACCGCCCGCGTTCCTGTTTGATATAGAGAAAGGAGAGGGAAAATGGTGTGTGTCAATCAAGCGTTCCTGCTTGATGACTTTATCATACAGGGGCGGAAAAAGAATGTCAACGGGCCGGAGGGAACCTTCACAATTTGTTTACAAGAATGGAAAATATATGGGTTTTCGTTCACAAATCGTTCAAAATATATCGTGATTCTGCACATTGACGATAACGCACGGATGTGGTATTATTTAGCCTGCTAATATTTAGCGTACTAACTAATTTTGGAAAAGAGGGAGCGTATGGAGTATCCGAAAGCACTGGGCCCCATGCTGGGCTGCTGCGCCCATCTGGTCCGGGAGCGGATGGACGCCAGGATGTCCCGGTTCGACATGACCCCGGCCCAGACCCATGTGCTGCTGCACCTCCAGCAGAGCGGCGGACAGCTGCGCCAGCGGGAACTGCTGGACAGCTTGAAGGTGAAGCCCTCTACTGTCAACGGCATTCTGGACCGAATGGAGGAAAAGGGACTGGTGGAGCGCACCGTCAGCGGCGCCGACGCCCGCCAGCGGCTGGTCGCCCTGACGTCCGCCGGACTGGAGCGGGAGGAACAGGTGAAGCAGTGCTTCCTGGAGGCCGAGGCGCTGATCGCCCGGGGCCTGACGGAGACGGAGACGAACACGCTCCGCAGTCTGCTGGAGCGGGTGATACAAAATCTGGAGGAGGACCGAACGGTATGATCAAAAAACTCTGGCCCCACGCCAGACCCTACGCCAGGTGGATCGGACTTGGCGTGGTGTGCAGCGCGTCGGAGGCGATCTTTGAACTGCTGATCCCGTTGGTGATGAGCGATATTGTGGATGTGGGCATTGCCAACGGAGACCAGACCTATATCATGAAAAAGGGCGTGCTGATGGTGGCACTGGCCCTGGTCTCCCTGTTCTTCGGACTGGGCAGCGCCGCATTTTCCGCAGTTGCGGGTCAGGGTTTCGGCGCAAACCTGCGGCGGGCGGAATACGACCACATCCAGGACTACGCCTTTTCCAACATTGAGAAGTTTTCCACCGCGTCCCTGGTGACCCGGTTGACCAACGACGTGCACAATATGCAGATGTCCCTGATGATGGGGATGCGGCTGCTGGTGCGGGCGCCGGTGATGCTGGTGGCGGCCCTGTTTTTGTCCGTCCGCATCAGTTTGCAGCTGAGCAATGTGTTCCTGGTGGCGCTGCCGCTGCTGATCATCGTGGTGGCTGTGATCCTGACCCGGGTGAGCCCAATCTTCCGCTCCCTGCAGGAGAAGACAGACGCGCTGAACCTGGTGGTCCAGGAGAACCTGGCCGGTATCCGGGTGGTGAAATCCTTTGTCCGGGAGGACTATGAGGAGGAGAAGTTCGCCAAGCGGAACCAAGACCTGAAGGGCACCTCGGAGAAGGCCTTCGGCGCGGTGGTCATCAACATGCCCATCATGATGCTGATCGTTTACGGCACCATCATCGCCGTCATGTGGTTCGGCGGGAAAATGGTCTACGGTGGTACCCTGGAGGCCGGCAAGCTCATCACCTTCTTCACCTATATCACCCAGATCATGATGTCCCTGATGATGGTTTCCATGATCTTCATGATGCTGACCCGGTCCGTGGCCTGCGCCAAGCGGATCGTGGAGGTGCTGGACGAGACACCCGCTATCACCGATGACGAGGCGGAGACCGTCACCGGCGTGGACGGCCATGAGCCCCCTGCCGCCGTGGAGGACGGCAGCATCGACTTTGACCACGTGTCCTTCAAGTATGACCCGGAGAGCCCGGAGTGGATTCTGAATGATATTACGCTTCATATCCGGTCCGGCCAGACGGTTGGTGTCCTGGGGGGCACCGGCAGCGGAAAGACCACGCTGGT
>CAYWYW010000072.1:0-12190 GCA_964462715.1 uncultured Oscillibacter sp. | reverse complement strand
CATTCATGGCTCTTTCTTTCCCTCCACCGGCAGACGCACTGTAAATGTAGAACCCTCTCCCACCTTGCTGGTGACGGTGATGGTCCCACCGGAAATTTGCAGAATCCGCAAGGCCAGCGCCAGCCCCAGTCCATTTCCAGGGGTGGAGCGGGATGAGTCCCCCTGATAAAACTTATCAAAAATGCGGGACATGGTCTCCTCCGACATACCGCAGCCCGTATCGGAAACAGCGACAATAACAGCATCCTCTTCCGAGGTCTGGTGTAAGCGGACAATGCCGCCCTCCGGCGTGAACTTCACCGCGTTGGACAGCAGGTTGTTCCAGACGATCTCCAGCATCTCCCGGTCGGCGTTGATCACCGCCCGGTCCTCCGTCTCGAATTCCAGCTCAATATTTTTCTTCTCCCAGGCGACCTCAAACAGCAGGGCGCACTCGCTGAGCTGGGCGCACAGGTCATAGGACTTTACCGCGGGCTGGATGATCTGGTTTTCGATCTTGTTCAGCTTCAGAATGTTCATGACCAGATCTGACAGACGCTTGACATTACTCAGGATGTTGTCCAGATACTCATTTCGCTCCGATTCAGACAAATGATCGCTTTTCAGCAGCTGGGCATAGTTGGAGATCACCGCCAAGGGGGTCTTAATCTCGTGGGAGACATTGGAGATGAAATCGGTCTTCATGGTCTCAATGCTGCCCAGCTCCGCCACCATCTTGTTGAAATCCTGGATCATCAGATCCAGGTAATCCAGCTTGTCCGCCGTGTGGATGGTGGGCACATACACAGAAAAATCGCCCTGCGCTACTTTTTGCGTGGCTTTTGCCAGCTTCTGAACCGGCTCATCATAGGTTTTTATGACTTGAAACCGGGTGAAGGCGGCCAGGCAAAATGCCACAAAGGCCCAATAAAGCATGGGGATGAGCGTCTGTGTAAAATTGCTCAGGCCCAAGCTGTTGATCAGGACAATGAGGCCAGAGTGAACACCGGACATCACAAGGAGAATGCCAAAAAAGATAAAGAAGAGGGAAAGCGGAAGCCTGGTTCTTCTGGCAGGATTTTCTTTCGTCATTTCACCACCGCCTTATAGCCCAAGCCCCGGACGGTCTTGATCTCAAAGCCATCGCAGAGGTCGCATTTGTCCCGCAGCTTGGTGATGTAGACATCCACTGCCCGCAGGCTGGTTTCGCTCTCCACACCCCAAAACTCGTCCATCAGCTGGGAGCGGGAGAAGGTGTGGTTGGGGTAGGATAGCAGCTTAAAGAGAATGTTGAACTCCCGGGTGGTCACCGGCACATCTTCTCCGTTCAGCACCGCCGTCATAGCGTCCGCATTCAGCGTCAGGTTGCCTATGGTCAGTTTCCGGCTGGACTCAATGTTGGCCCGGCGCAGCAGCGCCCGCACCCGCATCAGCAGTTCACTGAAATCAATGGGTTTGACCATGTAATCGTCGATACCCAGATCGAAGCCCTTCTGCTTAGCAGGCAAATCATCCCGGGCGCTCATGAACAGGATGGGTACCGTCTTGTTCAGTCCGCGAACTGTCTTGGCAAACTCAAACCCATCGGTTCCCGGCATCATAATGTCGGAGATGATCAGGTCATACAGTTTGGCGTACATGGCGTCATAGGCGCTGTCCGCGCTCAGAACGCCCTTAGCCTCATAGCCGCTGTCATTCAAATAGGCACAGACGCTCCGGTTCAGGTTCGCGTCGTCATCCAATACTAAAATTCGGATCATCTTTGGCCCTCCTGTTGATCGCTTTTACTTTTTTGTCCGGACTGTATCACCATAAAAATAGCGATGGCAAGGACAAGAACGCAGACTGCAAAGGCGGTTGCGGCGGTCATTCGTTCCCGGGACTGCATATCCTCACCGAAGCGGTTGACCATGGCGGTCTCCAAAGAGAACATGGAAACCAGCGCGGTGGTCAGATTGACCGCCTTTGCCGCCGACAGGACGGGACTTTTGAATTTTCGATACTTTACGGTGTTGAAACTGGAGAGGATCAGGCAGTAGAAGGCATAAAACCCCACAGCGAAGATCAGGTATCCCGGATAGTCATAGCTCTGGCCTTTGCGCACGATCTGGACCGCAATACCGCCCAGCACGATGTCCAATATCATCAGCAGAACGCCGGTAGCCCGATAGGTTCGCAGTTCTTTTCTGAGGTTCGCCGTTTTACCGGAGATAGGGACCTGGCGGATCAGGTTCACCCGAACGCCGCACAGCAAGACATAATAGATCGCCAGCGCACCTTCCCAAAAGGACGCATCAATCACCGCACTCACCAGCTTGAAACCTGCGTAGAACAAGCTGAAGTCCCACCCGCACGCGGAAGAACGCGTCTGTCAAATAGCGGTTTGTGATGGGTGTGTTATACAATTTCCGCAGGATGGCCCTGACCGCAAGGACCGCTTCCGCTACGGCGATGGTCAGCGCATAGGCGGACAACACATAGGAGACATACGCAAAAGGCGTATCCTCAAGCCCTTTTGAAAAAGTGAGAAACAGCAAAACGCCGCCCAGCGCAACAAGCAGGATGACCCATGGCAGGCCAGGGTACAGCATTATTTTCAATTTTGGCCAGATACGGTTCATGCTGATGTACCTCCAGAACGGAACAACGGCTTTCTGATACCGTACCATAACACATGATTGTTTGAGTTTTGTTAAAATCCAAGACTTTTATAAAATTTTTTTAGAGAATTTCGGTTTTGGGTAGGCAGTCCAGCAGGATCGGACACAGCTCTTCCGGTGTCTCCCCGCAGCCGTCCCCCACCCATTTCCGCAGGAGAGAAGTGAATCCGGCTTGATAGAAGGTCAGGTAGTACAGCATGGTACGCTCATCTGTCACCCCGCGCTGCTCGCAGTGAGGCTTCACGACAGATTCCCATAACTGGTCAAACCCTTCTTCCAACGGGAATTTGACCCGGTGGCGCAGGCAGATGCGGTAAAAATTTTTGTTGCTTTCCATATGACGGAGGAAGTAGATCAAATAATCATGATGGAACACATTCTGTATCCCCACACCTTTTGCTTGAAATTCTTCGTTAAGATCCTGCCGGATCAGTCGCTCGACCTGGGACATCAGATCGTAGATATCCTCGTAATGGGCGTAGAATGTGGTTCGATTGATATGAGCCTCTTTACAGATGTCCAATACCGTGACATCTTTCAACTCCTGATTTTCCATGAGTTTCATCAGAGCATCCTGCATTCTTTTTTCGGAGTCTTTGTACCGCTGATTGTTTTTGGTATTCATTGTAATCTCCTAAAAAATATAAAAACTCAACATGTTTAACATATTGGCGGTTGATTACCCTATTATATGTTGAGATAATAATTCATACACTAGTGGGATGGCTTTATCTGTGTGCCGAGGAACCCGGTTGCGCATGAAGCAACCGGGTTCCTCAACATTCCAAGCTATCCCCCGTAGGAGTAGCTGTTTTTCACCGTCAAATGCAAAGAGCCTTCATCCCGGAGATAAAAGCGTCCAGCCGCCCGTCAATCCCCGGCAGCGCCACCGCCGTGCCCGCGTCGTTGGCAGTCTCCAGCAGGCAGAAATTTGCCGGCAGCCAGAAGCCTTTGTTCATATTTAGGGCACTGACCACCTGCCTGGCCACGATGTCTCCGCCGGAGTAGCCGGACACCACGATGGCGAACACCGCCTTGTCTGTAAAAGAAGTGGTGCGGTACAACGCCGTCAAGCGGTTAATGGCCGCCGTCAGATTGGCAGACAGCGCATCGTTGTAATTGGGGCAGAGGAGCACCACGGCGTCCGCCTCCCGGATGGCCGGGTAGACTTCCTGGACCATGACGCCGCCGTAAAAGCAGCCGCCTTTTTCGCCGAAGTGCAGGCACATGGTGTAGGGGCACCCGGCACAGTCCTCCAACGTACCGTTCCGCAAACCGATCTCTGTAATATCGCAGTCCTTCTCCAGCTGATTCCGGCACCGGCTCCACAGGGCCATGGTGTTGGAAGTGCGGTAGTTGGAGGCGTGGAGCACCAGCAGCTTTGGCCGCCGGTGCCGGGGTGGAGTAAAGTCCAGTACCCGTTCCACGAGATTGGCGGCGGCCCGACGGTAGGCTTCCCCCAGAGAGCAGCCACCGTTTTGGGCCTGGACGGTGAAATTCCGCAGATCCCCAATGGCCTCTACCAGGGGCCGTCCCGGGAAGGCGCAGCCCGCCCTGCTGGCGGCCAGTACCAGCTCCCGGCCCACGGCCTTCGTATACAGGTCTCCCGGCCCGTCCACCAGTACGCCCCCCACGCTGCCCGCCAGACAGCCCGGATGGGTGCGGAGATACGCCAGCAAATCGTAATACCCGTGGTTCACGCCGCTCTCGTCCAGAGGCACAGCGAACAGAACGCGGGCATTTTCCAAGAGTCCGTCCAGACCGGTCACCACCTGGGCTAGGTGCCTCTTCAGAGCGTGTTCCAAGATCAGGGCAAACCGCTCCGACGCGGTATCGCCGGGACAGATAACGGTCAGCATCTGCTCAACTCCTTTATCCGATGTCGGTGAGGTCCTGCGCTGTTTGCCGCAGCCGTGCAAACAGCGTTTCCGGCAGAGCCAGTGTCTCGGTCTCTATTCCCTGAGCGGTAAAGCGGTTCTTCACGCCGAACCACACACCCCCCAGACACACTGAGGAGCAGTGCCACTCCCCCCGGAGAGTCAGCAAAAGCTGCATAGCGCCTGAGGACACGGCAGGGGCCACGTAGGGCTTGAAACCCAGGTCCCGGATGCGGAGGTTGGCGGTGGTCACCAGCTCCGTCAGCTCCCGGGAGAGGGCGTCGTCGTAGTGCTCGATGGAGTTGGCCACCACCAGTCCCTGTCCATGAGGGCCAAAGGCACGGCCCTCGGTAAGGAAGCTGGCAAACCGGGGGTCTTGCTTGGCAAAATAGGCCGCCCGGGCGGTCATAACCCCCAGGCCAAACCCCTGGACCTGCTCCGGCAGGAGACCCAGACTGTCCCACTGACCGTCCGCGCCTTGATTAGATGCCAGATACGCCGCCCTGCACAGGGGGTCCACCGGATCGGAGAGGACCATGAACAACCCACTGAATTTTGCCGCCCGGGCCTGACGGGCAAAGCTTTCCACCAACGGGCGGTTGGCATCGAACTGGGCCATCCGCACATCTTTTACGCCGCTGCCTACCGGCGGAATAGCCTTGGTAGCGGCGAAGATGAACACGTCGCAGTCAAACAGGCGGTCCGATCCCACCGCTTCCACTTCCGGCAGGGTACCGTAGTCCCAGGGCCAGGCGATCTGCCCCATCTCGGCGGTCCACCGGGCCACGGTGTTCTCATTGAGATCACAGATGCCAATGACAGAGATACAGTCGCCGCCCAACAGCTTCAAAGCTGTCAGCAGCGTGCCGCCCACATCCCCCACCGCCAGCAGATGGACCCTTTTCTTCCCTGGCCTGGGCCGGCAGAAGGTCAGGGACTCCCGCCACCGGGGATGGCGGATATTCACCGCCGTCATCGTCCCCGCCCGGATAGCGGAGCGAATGGCCTCCGGCAGTTCCGGTTCCTCGCCCATCCGGGCGGAGTCCAGCCAGGAAACATCCTCACCCTCCGCCGTCAGCTGCCGGGGGTCCGTCACCCGGAAAGCGGTCCGGGTGGTCAGAGCATCCCGCTCCAGCAGAAACAGCGACGGCATGCCTGCCCCGGCCGTGTGAAAGGGCAGCTCCGGCAACGCCGAGGCCGCCAAAGCGCCGCCAATGGAATAGTAGTACATGGTCATCTCTCCTTTAAAGTATCACAGCAGAGCGGGTGAAGCGTTGGCCTGACGGTGTCCCGGATGGAGAACAGCCCAACGCCAGCCGGGCCACGATAAGAAGCAAACCAATGCGGATCGGGGGTTCCCTTTTATTCCAACACATCCCGCATCCGCAGCAGAGCCTGGAGGTCGCTTTCCAGGCAGGCGGAGGCAGGCAGATTGGAGTCGTACCGCAGGCAACCGCCCTTGTCCGGCGCCAGGGGCAGGATCACCGCCTCGCTAAGGCGGGAGAGGGTCAGGTTCCGGGCGTACCGCTGCCGGTAAGAGCTTTCCAGGGCCAGAAGAATGTCCCTGGAGTTTTTTATACAGATTTGGGAGAAAGCGAACACGGCCGCCCGGTCCCGGTCCTTATAAAATCGCGGGAAGGCGTAGGGCAAAATCAGGTTCACCGAGGGTGCCAGACCAGGAACGGAAGACTCCGCCCCACCTACGGTGTCGCCGCCAATGAACGGGTACACAGTAGACTCCACGAACCAAGCCCGCATGTTAGGTACGAAGTAGACGCAGTCCACCTTCCGCCCCTTGGCGGCCATCAGGTCCCGGCCGCGGCCAGACAGCAGACCCACCAGCACCTTGTCGATATCCAGCCTCTCTTGGCGGAACAGGGGGTCCAGCACGTTGATGCGGTTGCCGGAGTGGAGCAGATCATCCACCAGAATGATTGGACGGCGGAAAGACTGGATGGTACGAATTTGGCTCTCCAAAGGCGCGTAGCCAGGGTAAGTCCGAATGGTGAAGGACCGCAGATCCGGGGCGAACACCTTGTCAGTGTGGATGGTCTTGGTGACGGTGTTGGGAATGGCGTTACCCCGGAGGATCTTGCCGAAGGGCACACACATCCTAGTGCCCAGTACCCGGGGTTGAGTGGGCTCGGCAGGGACACCGTTCAGGTCCGTGATCTTCCGCACCAGCCGATGGTAGATGACCTCCGCGTTCAGCGACAGTACCAGTGTTCCGGGATACATCCCGCAGATGGCCCGCTGGAGGCGGAAGTGGGCCTCCCGGACGGCGGCGAGGACCTGCCGGTCCGAGGAAAAGGGCTCTTTTAGGATGGTTGGGATGTTTTGCAGCAGTACCGCCGGAGAGCGCATATCCACCAGGAGCAGGGTGCGGGGACTGCCGACCTCCGCCCGGACGAACCCCTGCCGTTCCAGCAGGTCCAGCACTGCCGGCGGTGTGCCGGAGGCGGTGGGATACCAGACGGCGTATCCGCAGTCCTCCGCCATAGCCAGTGAGAGTGCCTCTGTCATCAGCAACTGGCCAACATCGTAGTTGCCGCCAGAGTTTTGGACAATGTGGAGGCCGGTAAGCAGCTGGACCCGGCCAGCGGTGTGGTTTCGGACGTAGTTGGCCAGGGTCTCGCTGCCAAAGGTGTCAAACAGTGCCCGGTCATTGATGGTCCGCACGGTCAGGAAGCCCAACACTCGGGGCCGGGAGCCATTATCCTGCAGGATGCATATATCGTCCCGGGGGTCCAACTCCGGTAGAGCCCCGCCGTCGGCCACCGCTTCCGCCAGGGCCAACCGCCGGGCCTGGTCGGAAGAAGCAAGATAGGTGAATTCCAGACTGCCGGCCCGGATAAGCTGTTTGTACTGGGGTTCCCGGAGATACAGGCTGTTGCGGTAGATGAAATCCTGCACCGCCGGGTCGATGAGGTTGGAGATATCCCGGCCCAGGTCGATATTCTCCCGGATGCGGGTGGAGCTGATATTCTCCAAGTGGGTGGGCAGCTGCAGTTGGAGGACCCTGCCGGAGATGCGGGAGAGGTCCGCGTCGATTTCCCGGCCCTCGGCGTCGCTGGAGCGGCGGAATACGATGTGGTTCAGGCTGTGGACGGACCCGGCACTGGGAGCGGCCTTATAGGAGGAGGCGTTGGCCACCACGTCGGACCCTACCGCCAGATACAATTCCCGGCCGGCAAAGGCCTGCCGCAGCCGGTCCAGATCGCCAGGGTTAGCCAGGTTCACCGGGATATCATGGGGGAAGATGTATACATCGAACTCGTCCGCCACGGACATGCTGACGATCTGTCTCCGCACCAGGGAGGGCTGGGCCTTCTTGGACCAGGAGAACTCGTCGATGGCCAGATATACCTCGAAGCCAAGGTCCCGGATCTCCTGGACGATACCCTTGTGGCTGAGGGAGAAGGGATCAAAGGTGCCTGGGAAGAACGCCACCTTGTCCGGGACTTGGAAGGGGAAAGCACCACTTTCAATGTGGTGGAAGATGATAAAGCGGTAGATGTTGCTGAGGGCGGCAGCGGTATAGAAAAAGGTCAGTTCCTTTTCCTGTTGTTCTCCGATGAGGAACAGGATCTTTTTTGCCAGCAGCAGAAAAAGGCTCACCTTGTCCTCGTAGGATAGGACTGGGGAGGCAAACAGATTGTTTCCCAGCACATGGAGAGCCTCCTGACGGACGGTGTCCCGGTAGGAGGCCAGGCCTTTCATCAAAAAGCCTGCCATCCGCCGCCGCCGGGTCTCCAGGACCTCCGCGGATTCATGGAAGCGTGAGCCGTAAACGGCGTAATGCTCCAGAATGGCCCCCACGGTGGTCAGTGCCGCGGCGGCCACGCTGCTGTTAGCGGAGGAGAGGAGGGAAACCATCTGCTCCAGCAACTCGTCCAGCTCCCGGGGGGTAAGCCACAGAGAAAACTGGCCCAGATATTCGGGAATGTACTTGGAAATCTCCGACTGGCCGGTCTCCAGGGCCTTGCTCAACTCCACCGCGATCTCATTGCGGCTCTCCGGCGTCAGCGCGGGGACGATGGTCAGCAGGCCGGCACCGGCCATCCGGCGGACCACCACGTTCTCACTGACCTTGATGAGGTTTGAGAAATGAGTCGCGATATGGAGCACGCTGGCACCGCTGTTGCTTTCCACTTGGCCCAGCAGGTACTCCACACCCACGGCCTTCAGCACCCAGGGGGTGGCGGTCTTCAGGTTGTCCAGAAACACATTGGAGACGGCATCCGCACGGCCCAGCAGAATCTTTTGGGCAGAGGTGTCCAGCCCCAGAAGTTCCTCCAGCTGGCACTGGAGAAACAGCAGCGGCGTGCTGCCGCCGCAGTCGACGGACTGAATGGCCTCCCGGATGATGTCCTGCTCGGGCGCCCAGTCTGGCAGCGTGGTCAACAGATGGCGAAACAGCCGCATAGCGGCGGCCTTCTGCGGAGCCTCTCCCTGGAGGAGCCACCAGGCGGCGAAAGCCACCAGCAGCCGCAGATCCTCCCTGGCTACCCGCTGGACAGGCAGATTCAGCACCGTGTCCAGCAGTGCAAAGGCGGCGTCGGGTTCCACTTTGTCCGGGGCGTGGTAGTGGCAGAACAGTTCTGCAGCGAAACGGGGCGCGTCATCATCTGAGCAGTTTTCCAGAAGGGCGTCCACCACGGTCTTGGCCTGATAGCGAATCATGCTGGTCTGACGTGATGTCAGCCGGTGGTCCGGATGGATGAGCCGGTCCAAATACTCCGCCCACAGTTGGAAGGGTCGTTCCCATACTGGGTCCGGTGCCACACCGGCGGGCAGTTCCTTCTGATATCCGGACCAGAATCCTGCCAGGATGCGGCCGATGAGCGTGGCGGCCTGACGGCGGATATCGCCGTCGGGGGTCATGAGCAGCTCATAGAGGAAGTCCAGGGTCTGCTCCTTCTGGGCAGCGCTCCAATAAGTGAAGTATTCTTCAAAAATGGACACATAGGCCCGGAGCCGGGCCCAGTCCTTCTCACTCCGGGCAGCCTCCAGGATACCCAGGAACAGCTGTTCCCGGCCCAAGCGGTGCATCAGACGGATATTGTGGTCCACCGCTGTGCGGCGCAGGGCCAAAACCACCTGATCCGGGTCCATCAGCGCCGGGTCCTGCCGAGGCATGGGCGTACCGGCGGTTTGGAGATCGGTGTCCACACCAAAGGTGGTCATGTAAACCTCAAAGTCCCGCAGTTTTTCATAGACATAGTGATACCGGCGGCGTTTTGCGTCATCCACGTTGTCCAGCTTGCCGAGAATGACGTCAAAGGCTTCCGCCAGGGTGTACAGCCGGGCGATCTCATGGCCATCGGCGTCCCGGGACTGCTTCACCCGGAAGTCGGCGTACACCAGCACCAGGGACTCTGAAGACAGGTTCTCGATCTCCAGGTCCCAGACGGAGTGGTTGGCGGCGATGTGCCCCAGGGCGGTGAGTCCCCGCTGGGTGAACCACTGGTCTGTGTAATAGTAGTGCAGGTAGGGCACCCGCTCTCCGGGCTTGCAGCCGAATTTGCCCAGGTCGTGACCGGCGGCGGCACCGGAGATCAGAGCAAGGTCGATGAGACCGCCCCCCGCCCGGAAGGCCCGGGACACAGTCATGGACACATGGTGAACACCGGCAATGTGCTCCAGGGTACGGAAGGGCGTCACCTCGCGGCCCAACCGCAGCAGCTCGTAGATGTGCTCCTGCCGGAACCGGCGGAGGAACTGCCGGTATTCCTCCGCCACAGCGCTATCGGCCAGTTCCTCCTCCGTACAGAAATCGAAGTCCAGCCAAGGATCGAAGGGCAGGGCCTGCCGCTCAGCGTCGAACAGCACCTGCAGGAACTGCAAAAAGCACAGCGCACCGTCCCACTGGGCGGAGGTATGGCCGTGGTCCGCTGCCGGGTACAGCATAGTGGCAGCTACCTGATAGGCGTAACGGAGCCAGCCCTCCTCCGGCTCCGGGGCAATGGCCTCCAACAGGGAACGGAAGGCCTCCAGAGCCTGACTACAGGTGAGGCGGGTCGTGATGGGGACCAGGCCTTTCAGCAGACGCTTCCAGTCGGCATCGCCGAACAGGCAGGAGGCGTCCGCCCGGTTCATCCCCAGCCTCTCAAAAAAGGATGGTGCCCGCATGGCCTCCGCCATCCGTGTGTAAAGTAACTCACTTGAACGCTGTTCCATAGAGAGCCTCCGTTCCGCCGTTCCGGTTAATCAGTCACTTCAGTATACCGCACTCTGGTCGGAGAAGGAAGAGAAATACACAAAAAGAGCCGTGAAAGATTTGCAGTTATGTGTGAGTTCACGCAAAATTGAACGTACTTTTCAGTAAATATCCAGGGTCTGTATCAGGCCGTTCGAAACCTGGTACAAGCAAATAATATGGAAAAAGAGAAAAGCGGGCAGACAGGTATGGGGAATACACCAAGCTATTGGGGCTTACACAGGGTACTTGCTGGGGCCAGCACTGACGCCGCCCTTGCTCTTTCAGGAGGCCTTCCGCTTTTATTGGAAAAGTCCTTTGCCGTATCAGCTCTGTCAAACGCCCTTATCTCCCAGGGAATGGAGAGCCGGAAGTAACGTTTCTTCCTCAGTGGGTACCAGACCGGCAGCAATGCGGCCCGTCTGGCTTGGCTGGATACCAACGGAAGCGGCAGAACCAAGCAAGTCCTTCCGGGCTGTGGAATTTCTCTGCAATGACACATCGGGCAGTATAGCAGCCAGTGGGATTTTCATATATTGGGCCGACTCCCTTTGACGCAACATGGCCTCCCTCTTTCTTCCGGCAGCCCAGCTTCTTTCTGGAAGTATTATCTTCTCTCTTCTTCGGGGTTGTCGACGGCCCGTTGACTTCATCCGCTGTTCTCCGCAGGAAGGACAGCCCGTACAGATGCTGGATCAGGATCATCCCCAACAGCACTACCGGGTCTACGCCGGGCCGCCCGTTGTCCTAACTGCACAGTGCCACCATTTCACAGAGTCGGTTGAAATCTACTGCCGCGTCTGTTTTTCACAGCAGAGGACCTTCGGGCACCAGACTTCCCGCATCCGCGCTCTCTACAATGCCTTGGTCCATTTTCCCGCATTCCAACATATTTCATTACCCATGCATATTTTATCAGACTTATAGGAAAAAGCCCAGCTGAAGCTGGGCTTTTTCCACAGACTGAGGAGCCCTTTCGGGTCCCTTTGCAAGTGTTTTTTCGCTCGGCCGATCTTTCCGGGCTTCAGCAGTTCCCATCAGTACGATTTGCCGCTTCAGCCCAGCATCTGCTTCATGGTATCCAGGGCCTCCCCGATCTCCTCCCTGGTAATCGTCAGCGGCGGCATCAGCCGCATCCCCGGTCCCGCAGTCAACATCAGCAGGTTCCCTTCCCATCCCGCATCTAAACTTAACCACGAATCCAGCTAAGCGGTTCGCGATTGGAAAGGAAGATTGACGGAAGAGCGCGCTCTGACTTTTTGAAAAAAAGCCGGAGCAAGCAATATGCAGCTTGCTCCGACGTGGAAAGCGTGAACACTTTCGAGGTGCAGGCTACCGTTCCGCATCCAAACCCGAACCGGAATCCAGCGAAGCGAATCCGGTTCGGAAACGAGGAGCAGCAGAATGAGCGCACGATGAGTTTTTGATGCGGAGCATAAAAAACTCGTCGCAAGCGATATGACGCTTGCGACGAG
>CAYWYW010000071.1:0-12494 GCA_964462715.1 uncultured Oscillibacter sp. | reverse complement strand
GGCAAGTGGCAGCAGACGGTCAATGATGTTCTTCATCCGGTGGTCCACGAAATCCAGCGCGGTGCCGGATATAAACACCGCGGCATCGCATTCCAGATAGGCTTTCAGCAGCTCCTCATAGCCGTCCCGAATAGCACAGACCCCCGGCGTTTTCAGCCAGCAGGCATTGCAGCCCACGCAGGGCCGGAGGACCATCTCATGGGTGTGGATCACTCTATGGTCGGGTACGGCTCCCCCCAGCGTTTGTATAGCTGACACAGCCGCGGGGTCATCTGTCGGAAGTGTATTTACGATCAGCAGTTTCATGGCTCTCCCTCCTCAAACTGCATGGGTGTATAACGCAGTCCGTCAGTCAATTGCTCTGTATCCGTGGGAACAAAGCCCAGGTGGCGGTAGACCTCCACAGCATAGGGGGAGGAATTGACGGTAAAGGCCTGCACCTCGTAGTCCTGCCGCATGGCCTCAAACAGCCGCCTGCCGATGCCCCGCCGGTGGTAAGCCGCGTTCACAAAGAAACCGCCGATGTGCTGGGGCGCCCGCATGCAGAGGACTCCCACCAGTTTTTCGCCGTCAAAGGCACCGTAGAAGTTCAGTTTCCGAACCCTCTCTTTGTCATCCAGACTGGCCCGGAAGGCGGCAACGCCCTCGGGGGAATATTCCGGTACCTCAAATTCCAGAAACACCTGCCAGCACAGCTCCAGCGCCGCCGGGACTTCCTCCGGCGCCAGCCTGCGGACAGGATAGGGTTCCGCGCTCCGGGTCAGGCTGTACAGGGTCATGTCCACCACCTTGCCGTTTTTCACTGCATTGCTTTTCATGGGCCCCTCACAGGTAAAGCCCGCCTTCTCCAGGGCCCGGCGGGAGCCGGCGTTATAAGAAAAGGGTTCGGCGTAGATGCGGAGGATGTCGGTGGTCTCGAAGATGAGACCGCACAGCTGACGGATAGCGTCGGTCATGATGCCCTTCCCCCAGTATTCCTCTGCCAGATAGTAGCCCAGCTCCGCTGTCCGGCGGTGGATATTGCCCTGACGGAAGGCGCCGATGCTGCCGATGGCCCTGTCACCCAGCGCAATGGCGTATGCAAAGGTATCATGCTCATCGGAGGCCAGCATGGCTGCAATATATTCCGCCGCATCCCGCTCCGTATAGGGAAAGGGCAATCCGTCCCGCAGGTTGTTCAGGATATGTTTGTTATTCAGGGCGGCAGCCAGGTCTTTCGCATCAGAAAGCCGCCATTTTCTCAATTCACATTTCATACAGGTCCCTCCCCCGCTTTCCGCGTCATCAGAGTCCAATACGCGAGTTTCAGGCGGTCTGCTCCTTGCATCAGCTTCACCGTCCGCCTTCTATCCGAACATCACCGGAGGTGGTGTCGATCTCATAGTCCCCCCTCCCATCGCCGCAGACATATCGTCCGTCCTTGACGGCACAGGACAGTTCCGAGGAATAGTCACCGCTGACCGTGTCAAAGTCCAGTGTAAATCCCGCATTCTCCGGCAGGTGCAGCGTGACAGCACCGGACACCGTATCCACGTCCAGTTCCTTGGGTGCCGCGTCCGCCGCCAGGAACACGCTGCCACTGGTGGTGTCGGCGTGAAAGGCCGTCAGCTCCGGTGCGGTGATCTCCACATTACCGGAGACCGTTCCTGCATACAGGCTCTCCAGAGGCTGTGCGAACTCCGCCCCAACGGAACCGGAGACCGTGTCCAGCTTCGCCCGGCTTGTTACGCCGCAGCCCTTGAGGCGGATATCCCCGGAAACGGTGTCCAGCTCCAGCTCCTCCGCGCTGACGCCATCCGCGCAGAGCTCAGCGGAAACACTGTTCACCTCCAATTCCTTCAGCAGCAGTTCCTCTGGCAGCAGCACCGTCAGGTCCTTCTGCAGGTCGTTCAAATCCCACTTACCGCTACGGCAGAACTGGATGAGTAGCGTGGTTCCGTCCAGCCGGTAATACAGGCAGTCATCCTCTGTCAGCTTTCGGTTGGCCTCCTCCGAGAAGCTGATGGTGTCCTCCCCATGCGCTTCCACGGCAACGCTGCCGCTGAGCCAGTGGATCTCCACCCGCTCCACTGCGTCACTCAGGACGGCTCCACCGGCTGTGTACTGTTCCGCGTGATCGTAGCGGAAAGAAGACAGTCCGGAAGCGGGCCGGACGGACATCCGGCAGCCGCACAGCAATGCTGCGCAGAGGGCTGCCGTGAACAGCAGTACAATGACTTTTTTCATAGGATGATCTCCTTTTTGATAAATCGGCCCTTTCGGAAGGCACAAAGAAGCGTTAAATGTTCGGTCATTTTTTCTTGATGGCAAACAGCAGGTCTACGGCGGGATGCTTTCCCACTGATTTTCTTGTATGCAGCTCATATTCCAGATTGACCGCCTCGTATCCGCTGTCCGGCAGCCACTGGGTATAAAACCACCGCTTGGCTTTTCCAATGGAATGGCCCCACAGGAAGCCCAGTCTTGGGCGGAGCTCCAGCTTCGCATAGATTCCGGCAGGCAGCACCTCCTGTTCCAGTCCCCGGTTGCTGCCGTCATCCCCGATAAAGAGGGTAAATGCTCCCGCAGCCGCATCATAGTCCCTGGATACAACATAGAACGGGAGGACCGCTTCGGGCTTTGCGCCAATGTGCGCATAAAACTGTTCCGAGAGGCAGGGAATATCCCTGCTTTGCGCTTTGTCACCGGAGTTTTTGTGCAGGCCATACAGCATTTGCCGCGGCTGTTTTGTCAGCGCCACATCATAGCTCATTCCGCATCACCGCCATCATATCCGCCGTTCTCACTGCCATCCACCAGAGCCGCCAGCGCCATACCCCACAGTGGGCCAATGGCTAAGCCCAGTGCGTGACTCTCCAGAAAGCCGCATTGGTTTATCGCCATCCCCAGGAGTAATCCCAGCGCCATGCCTATGAACATATGCTGCTCCAGCTTTTTTTCGCTCTCCGCGGTTTTTTCGCGTCCCATCCCGGCACAGATGATGGCAATGGCAAGGCCCGCCAGTACCCAGGGCAGCGCCGCCAGCATAAAATCTCTCATGCCTTTTCTTCCAGGTCCGCGCCGTAACGGAAGATCAGGGATGCCAGGATCAGGACGATGCCCATGGTCACACTGGGCAGGTTGCTCAAATCCGCCCTTGCGGCCTGCGGCAGGGCAAACAGCTCAGCGAACACAGCGGCAAGGATGACGGCCACAAGGGGCAGCACGATGGTACGGATACCCAGCCGCTTGATCTGCTCCGCGCCGTCCTGGGTGAAGGGTGTGCCGTCCGCCTGTTCCTTCTGAAAATACCGGAAGGCAAACAACAGCAGGATTCCGTCGGCCAGTGCGAACACCATATCCGACAGCAAAACGCCTGTCATTTGGCTCAGGCCGTCTGTCTCCGTCAGAGAAAGCAGCACTTCCCTGCTTGCCCCCACGACAACACCACCGGAATACCACACCATGCCGCACAGCAATCCCAGCATGGTCAGCCCCGCCCATACAAAGGACAGGATCATGGCGATCTTGGTCAGGATCTGAAAAATCCGAAAGGTCTTTTGAATCGTCTGTAAGCTTTTCATTGTTTTTCTCCTCCGTTTCTGTTTCTCAACCCTCCGGGCGGGTGGGGATGATGATCGCCGCGATGATGTAAGCCAGAATTCCGCCGCCCGTGGCGCCGAACACAGCCCAGATCAGCCGCACCAGTGTGGGATCGATGTCAAAGTATTCGGCAATGCCGCCGCAGACACCGTCGATCATTTTGTCTTCTCTTGATTTATACAGTCGTTTGTTCATCGTCAGCTCTCTCCTTGTCAGTTGTCTTATTCTCCGCCAGGCGGAACTGGCGGGCTGAAATAAACATACATGATGCGGCCGCCCACAGGATGCCGCCATAGGCCAGCTCTGCACACACCGCCATCAGAATGCCCGACAGGGTCAGCAGGGCACCTGCGCAGGTCAGCAGATCAGAGGTCATATGTCGATGATTGTTCATGGCGCTGCCTCCTCAGTATTCATCAGATCATTTCCTTTATGGCTCAATAGGTGATCGGCACCCGAAACAGGTAACTCATGGCACTGTCCAGCAAAAGCAGTGCCGCAAAAACCGTGCAGACCATCTGAACCGTCCGCGGCCGAAACCCACTGTACAGCTTTTCTGCCGCAGGCTCCAGCAAATAGTGAAACGCCAGGCCCAGGATTCCGAAGCTCACCACGCTGCGAAAGCAGATGATGCCGTCCAGATTCAGAAACAGTCCCCGGTAATCCCACAGTCTCAGTCCGAAATAACGGATTCCCACAAAGCCGCTGATGTACTCCACAGCACCCGCGACCACCATGCACAGGAAGAACAGCAGCAGCGGCTTCTTCTTCATTGGTTTCATGGCATAGATCCCCAGCGCGCCGATGCCGTAAATCGGCAGCCATGGGCCGTAGAGGATACCACGGTTCCGCAGCATTCCCTCGGTGAACCAGTAGAAGATCTCCTCATAGATCCATCCCATCAGGCAGCCAGTCAGAAAGATCAGGAACAGATAGCACAGTCTATCCGATGTGCCTCTGCCCGTATTCGCAATGGTGGAAGCTCTCATATACGGTCTCCTCTCTGTCTTTATCCATATTGTACAAAGCTCCCCTCTTTTCCGATAGGCGTATTTTGCAGCTGTTTGTGTCAGTTTTATAGACATCAAAAAATGAGCGAAGCATCCTGCGATGCTTCGCTCATCGTATCAAGACAGGCAGCGTGTCAGCAGTGGTTTCCTCTCTCCCGGTTGATGCCGTCACCTCTCATCCCATGGCCGCTGTTTCCCGTGCCAGCCCCGTTTCTCCCAGTAGCCATAATCCGGCTCCGCAGGCGGGAAATGCCTGTGGGCAAAGCGCATCACATAAAACCACTTTTTGGCGCGGCCGTTATACCCGCGTCTGCCGGCGCTTTCCCGGATCTGTTTTGCCAATTTGTCCGTTTTCCAGTGGATGGTCCGCAGGAGCCGGTCGGGGATCTCATCGGGTCTGGTCGCCTGTACGCCCACGCCCAGCTTGTATACCTTGCGGATGCCCCACATCTCCAGGCTGTCGGCCATATCCTTTACGGTGCTTTTCATTCCTCCGCCAGCCGCGGTGCTGATGGCGACTGCCTGCTTTCCGCTCATTTCCGGCATGGGCCTGTGAACCACCCACCAGGTCCCGAAGTGGTCCAGGAAACTCATCATCTGGCCCGTGGCGTGGTACACATAGACCGGACTTTCCAGAATGAGGAGATCTGCGTCAAGGATCGCTTTTTCCAGCGGCTCCAGCTCTCCGAAATGCGGACATCTGGACAAGTCTGTTTTGAAGCAGGTATAGCATCCCCTGCACGGCTGATCAAAGTCCCTGGGCAAAAAGAATTCCCGCACTTCTCCGCCCACCTTGTTTGCAATCTCCCTGGCCACCATGCAGGTGCTGCCCTCATGACTTTGTCCATGGATGATCACGATTTTCATCATTTCAAAAACCTTCTTCTGCTCATTTCTCCTATGGGCCTGATCAATGTATCATTTTAGAGAGATAGCACAGGGCAAAGTACTCTGTGCCATCCGGTCGTCCTGAATTATGATTTCGCGTTTCTGCGCAGAACTCTCCGCGCCTGTTTTTCGGCTTTATTATACTCTTTTCGCTCCAGCTTTTCACACCGGGTCAACAGCTTATGCCTGGATGCGTGATGGTATGCTCTGCAAGCCATGCAGCTGCCGTGCCGCGGACAGTCCGTTCTCCTGCACGGATAACTATCCTGCAGCACTTCCGTCTCACTCCTTCTCCAGCAGAACGATACCCCCGCAGGCAAGACCGATGCCCAGCATGGTAACGGCGGACTGGGGCTCCAGCTTACCCAGGCAGGACAGCACCATCACGGCGACACCCATCGCCAGGGTCAGCGCCTTGAAAACCAGAGATGTGATCTGACGAATTGATTTCTTTTCCATAACTGTTTCTCCTTTCATGGAAGCAGACTGGCCGCTTCCAGATAACGTGGTTTATGTATGGTTTTCCTCAAGGTCCCCGCTGTGCCGGTCCGGCTTCTTCTTTCTGTGCGCAGCCGGTACCTCCTCGTGGTACACTGTCATTATAGGTCCGCCTTGCCTGTTCCGATAGCCGTGCTTTATAGGTAATTGTGTTCATTTTATAGAGTTGCAGCAAAAAGGTCCGGGCTTACGGCGTAAAACGCCTCCGCATCATTTACACCCAGGAGGTGCAGGTTTCTTTTCAGAGGGCCACAGAGCAGCAGCCAACTCACATTGACCGGAAAGCCATTTTTCATGTGGCCGCCGTCCCCTCCAGGAAATCCCTTCGATACTGGGAGGGCGTTACGCCCTCCGTCTTTTTAAACACCTTGGTGAACACCCGGTAATCGCCGTAGCCGGACTGCTCCGCCACTTCCGCGATGGAAAGCGCGGTGGACAGCAGGAGCTTTTTCGCCTTCTCCATGCGGATGTTGGTGAGATAGGTCAGAAAGCCCACGCCGATCTCACTTTTGAACAGCTGGCTGATATACTGGGCGCTCAGATGAAACTGCTCCGACAGGATGGCGAGACTGATGTCCTCCGCCAGATGCTCCTGCAAATACCGGGTAATGCCGGTAATGGCACGTTCTTCCTGCTGCTCCGTTCCCTCCGCCACCCGACGCTCAAACAGGGTGATTTTCAGAGCGTCGATGCAGGAGCCGAATTCCTCGTAATTCACAGGCTTCAGGATATAGTCCGTGATCTGCAGCCGAAGGGCTTCCCGGCAGTAGGAAAAATCGTCATAGCCGGATACGATGACAAAGGCGGTCTCCGGGTGTTTGATACGGCTGAGCTGGATGACCTTTAAGCCGTTCATAATGGGGATGTTGATATCCATGATAACGATATCCGGGTCCAGGGCGTCGATCCTGGCCAGCGCCTCCATGCCGTCAGCGGCCTCACCCACCACCTCACAGTCGTGGGCCTCCCAGTCAAAAAGGCGCTTGAACCCTTCTCGGATCATGATCTCATCATCCACCAGCAGCACACGAAGCTTCTTCATTCTGATTCCTCCTCCAGCGGCAGCAGGATATGGGCGGTCACGCCTCCCTCTTTATTTTCCGTATACCACAGGCCGAACTCCCGGCCACACAGCAGCTTGATCCGCTTCTGCACATTCAGGATACCGATGCTGTTGCCTGTGAGCTTGGGTGCCTGTCTTGCGTAGTCCCGCAGCATTTCGTCGATGGCGGCTTTCTTGCCCTCGGCAAAGCCGCTGCCGGTATCACGGACCATGATCTCCATATGACCGTCCGCCGTCTTCTGCGCCGAGATGCACACCTCGCCCCGATAGCCTATGTTCTTTAAGCCATGGAGCAGGCTGTTTTCCACGATGGGCTGCAGAATGAAATTGGGCACCTGAGCGCCGCCCAGGTCCGGGTCAATGTCATATTCGCATGTCAGCTCCGGGTAACGGTAGCACATCAGCTCCATATAGGCTTCCAGCAGCTCCAGTTCGTCATCCAGCGTCACCACGGGCCGGTCCACCTTCACGCTGAGCCGGAAGAAATCCACCAGACGCATGAGAAGCTCCGCCACCTTTTTGTCTCCGTTCAGTTGGGCCTGGATGCGAATGGTATCCAGTGTATTATAGAGGAAATGGGGATTGACCTGACTTTTCAGGTACAGCATGGACATCTTCTGCTCCGTCAGCTCCGCCCGCAGGATATCCGGGTTTTCCAGGATCAGGTAGAATGCCAGCGTAATCAGCGTCATCCCCATACCGCTGATGAGCCAGGTATGACGGAACCCCTGCAGGGTAGTCACTACAAGCTCGATCAGCAGCGCGATACCGATGGCCATTTTCTTCTTCCGCTGGATGTTTTTCCAGTTCACAAGCAGCAGTCCGGTACAGAGGAGAAAATAAAACGCAACACTGAGATAGCAGAAGGTCACATGGATTCCGTCAGAATAGTTGCCCTGCGGCGTGACGGCATAATGGATTGGGAGGAGCATATCCCCCAGTTCCGCGATCACCAGATAGATTTTGGCCGCCGGGTCAAGCCGCCGTGGCTTTCCGGTCTCCTCTTCCACCAGGATCGCAATGTACTGATAAAACAGGAAAAACACCAAGATCATCGTCCCGATGAAGAGCCGGTGGAAAGTATCGTTCAGAAGGGTCGGCACCGTCTCCAGGTGATTGACGGTATAGACCGTGATCCCGTCAAAAACCAGATGGACCAGCATGACGATCAGCAGAACAGAAAACGTCCGGTGCAGTTGGGAATACTTCTTTTCCGCGGAAAAATAGATGTAGGCCACAAAAGCAAGGACCAGGAACAATGCAATCTCCATGCGCAGCATACGTTTTTCCTCCTTGATTGATAGGATAGCCCATGTGCTGTTTCAGGGATAGGCAGAAAATACAGCAAAATGTGTCAATTTTTCAGATGCCGCAGCCACCTGCCGTATGATATTGATTATACCACAGTTTTTTCGGTTTTGTGTGAATGAACGCAATGATATGAAAATTCCGGCAGGAGCACCATACCTCCCCTTCCGCTCCGCCGCTTCTTTTCCACATCGTTGCTCACGAACATAAAAAAGCCCGGGAGCCATTGCGCTGCAATGGCTCCCGGAGCTCCAGCTTGTCCAAAAAGACTTTTCGACAAGCTGCTGCAAGTTTTTCGAACTTCAAAAAGTTCGAAAAACTTATGATTTAAAACGAAAGGCACCCCTCCTGGGTTTCTTTCGTAACTATCTTCCTTCCCGTCGCGCAAGATTTTCGAGTTTATCGACAGTCTGAAATCCCGGGAACCATTGCGCCGTAAGTACGTTCTCGGAGTGCTGTTGATTGCCTGGGAGAGCGCTTACGGCAGCACGCGGACGCAGCGGTCGATCAGGGTCATGTGCACCTGGTCGCCCTCGGCAAAGCGCTCCGAAAGCTGGGGATTATAAACCTCTACGATGATAGGCTGGTCCCCCAGCATGACTTCATATTCCACCTTGGCGCCGTAATAGGTCGCGCGGGAAACAGTACCGGGCAGCGGGCCTTCGGTGGCGGACAGGATGATAGACTCGGGCCGGACCGCCAGGCAGCAGCCGCCGCCCTCCGTGACGCCCTCCATCTTACCGGGGGCGGGAATGGAGAAGGTCTTTCCGTGCATTTCCACCAGGGCCGCCTCACCATCCCGGCCCCGGAAGGTGCCGTCAATGAAGTTGGCCTTGCCGATGAAGTTGGCCACGAAGCGGCTGTTGGGCTGCTCATAGATCTCCATGGGCGTTCCCTGCTGCATTATATTGCCGTCCTTCATGATGACGACGCGGTCAGAAATGGCCATGGCCTCGGACTGGTCGTGGGTCACATACAGGGAGGTGATGCCCAGCCGCTTCTGGAGAGCCCGCAGCTCGTCCCGCATGCTCTCCCGCAGCTTGGCGTCCAGGTTAGACAGGGGCTCGTCGAACAGCAGCACGCTGGGCTCGATGACCACGGCGCGGGCCAGGGCCACACGCTGCTGCTGGCCGCCGGAGAGCTGGTTGGGGAACCGCTTCTCCATTCCCTTGAGCTGCATCAGCTCCACCACATCGTTGGTGCGGCGGATGATCTCCTCCTGGGGCAGCTTGGCCACCCGCAGGCCGTAGGCGATGTTTTCCCAGATATTCAGATGGGGGAACAAGGCGTAGCTCTGGAACACCATGGAGATGCCCCGCTTGTTGGGGGGCACTTTCGCCACGTCCCGGTCGCCGATGAATACATTGCCGCTGGTGGGGTACTCAAAGCCGGAGATCATCCGGAGGGTGGTGGTCTTGCCGCAGCCGGAGGGGCCCAGCAGCGTCACCATCTCGCCGTCCTGAATCTCCAGGTCGATATGGTTCACCGCCACGAAGTCCTTGCCGGTATCCGGCTGCTGGAAAATCTTTGTGACATCCTTTAAAACCACGCCGGAGCTCTTCTTGCTGAAGGCCGCCTTTTCATTCTGATTGCTCATTTCGTTCCCTCCGTTTTCTGTGTCTTAGCCTGTGGCACCTTGGAACGGGGCGCCAGCAGCAGGTTGATGATGCCGTTGAAAATGCCGATGAACACCAGTAGGATGAGGACCAGCATGGTGACGAAGGCCGCCGCCTGACTGTACTTGGCCTGGTCAAACAGGGAGTAAATCTTGCTGGTCACCAGGTTCCACCGGGCGGAGACCAGGAAGATGACCGCGCTGACGGCGGTGATGGCCTTGGTGAAGGAGTACACGATGCCGGAGAAGAAGGCATTGCGCAGCATGGGCAGCGTGATGCGGCGGAAGGAGTAGCCGGTGTCGGCGCCCAGGATGGTGGAGGCCTCCTCAATGGAGTTATCGATCTGCAGCAGCGTGGTGGTGCCGGATTCGATAGCCACCGGCATGTTGCGGAAGGTGAACACGATGATCAGGATCAAAGCCGTGCCGGTGAGGACCAGGGGCTTGGTGTTGAAGGCCAGCACGTAGCTGATGCCCAGCACCGTACCGGGGACGGCGAACATCAGCACGGAGGACACCTCGATGAACCGCTTGCCGTAGTAGTTCCGCTTGGCGGTGATGTAGGCGATGATCATGCCCAGCAGGCCGCCGATGACGGCGGAGATCAGGCCCAGGATCATGGAGTTCTTCAGGCTGTCCCAGCCGTAGGCCAGGGCCTTCCGGTACTGGTCCAGGGTCAGGGAGTAATCATAACCCCAGGTCTTGACGAAGGAGCCGAAGATCACGGTGCCGTAGAACAGCAGGATCACAGCAGCCACCGCCATGCAGAAGGCGAACAGGGGCCACTTGATATGAGCTTCATCAATGAGCTTCCGGGCCTGGGTGGGCTTGCCGGTGACGGTGACAAAGCTCTTCTTGCTGACCCAGTATTTATTGAAAAGGTACGCGGTCACCGCCGGCAGCAGCAGCAACAGCGCCAGGACAGAGCCCTTCTGCATGTCGTAGCTTCCGGTGATGATCTGATAGACCTCGATAGACAGGGTTGAAAATTCGCCGCCGATGGTGGCGGGGTTGGAGAAGTCCTCCAGGGACTGGATGAACACCAGCAGGCAGCCGGAGATGATGCCCGGCAGGGACAGCGGGAAGGTCACCGTCCAGAAGGTGTGCCAGCGGCTGGCGCCCATGTTGCAGGCGGCGTCCTCCACGGATGCATCGATGGAGGAGAGAATGCCGGAGAGGGTCAGGTAAGCGATGGGGAAAAAGCTCATGACCTGCACCACGATCAGGCTGCCCATGCCGTAGACGTTGTTGCCGGTGATGCCCAGCAGCGTCTTGGTGATAAAGCCCTGCTTACCGAAGAGGAAGATGATGGACAGGGACAGGATGAAGGGCGGGGACAGGATGGGCAAAGTGGCGATGGTCTTGAGGAATTTTTTGCAGGGGACGTTGGTTCGGGTGATGGTGTAGGCGAAGATGTAGCCGATAAAGGTGGCGATGACGGCCACGATGACGCCCAGCAGCATGGTCCGGCCGAAAACGGCCAGGTAGCGGGAGGTCGTGAGGATCGTCACCAGGTTCTCCAGGGAGAAGTTTCCGTCCGCGTCCGTCAGGCTGAAGATCAAAACCTTCAGCAGCGGATAGACCACGAACAGCAACAACAGCAGAATGGTGAGGATGACCGCCGCCAGCAGCAGCGGCTGACGCAGGATCATCTTCGTCTCATTCAGCTTTTTCAGACGAGCGGTGCTTTTTCCGCTCGCGGCAGCAGTTTTTGCCATGTCAGTTCCTCCTGCGTGATTTCAGGGATCAGTTGGTGTGGGAAAAGGGGCTCCCTTCCCCATCGGGGGAGGGAGCCCTCGGATGTCAAGCTATGAAAGATTCAAAAAGGATTTACTCCTTGGGAGCGCTGGCGATCTTGGCCTCGAACTGCTCGCAGTAATCCTTCTTCACGCTGGCGGCCCAGACGGCGTCATAGTCGATGACCTCCACCTGATCCAGGGTCACCAAGCCGTCGGCCACGGGAGCCTTGGTGTTGGTGGGCACGCGGAAGGAGTTGTTCTCAGCGTAGCAGCCCTGGCCCTTTTCAGAGCAGATCCAATCGATGAACAGCTTGGCGTTCTCCTGCTCCTCGGCCTTGCCGCCCTTGATGAGGGCGGTGGCGCCGACCTCATAGCCGGTGCCGTCAGAGGGGAAGCTCAGCTCGATGGGATAGCCCTCGGCGGTGGGCTGCAGGCCGTCGTGAGAGAAGGTCAGTGCGATAGCGGCCTCACCCATGGCAACGGCGTTAGGAGCGGCGGAGCCGGATTTGGTGTACTGGGACATGTTGTTGTTCAGCTTGCCCAGGTACTCCCAGACCTGATCGTCGCCCTTCAGCTGGACCAGGGTGGACAGAACGGTGTAAGCGGTACCGGAGGTGGCGGGGTGGGCCATGATGACCTCGCCCTTGAACTCAGGCTTCAGCAGGTCTTCCCAGCTGGCGGGATAGTCCAGGCCCTTGTCGGCAAACCAGTCTTTGTTACAGGCGAAGGCGATGCAGCCCACATAGATGGGGTTCCAGGTGCCGGTGGGATCCAGATAGGACTCAGGGGTG
>CAYWYW010000070.1:0-12690 GCA_964462715.1 uncultured Oscillibacter sp. | reverse complement strand
GAATGAAGCAGGAGGAAACGATCTTGCTGCCGGGCTTGGTCTTGATGATCTGCAGGGCGGGACGGACGGTGTCGGCGGTGGAGTAGGTGGCGCCGCCCAGCAGGGCGTCGGCATAGCCCATCTTCACCAGCATGGTGCCGAAGTAGTTGGCCTGCATCAGGGCGTCGCGGCACTGCTCGGCGGTCATCTTGCCCTTGCGCAGCTCCACCATGGTGTCCACCATCTTGTCCATGTCCTCGAAGGTGGCGGGATCGATGATGATAGCGCCGCGGATGTTGAAGCCGATCTCCTCGGCGGCCTTCTGGATCTCGTCCGCGTTGCCCACCAGGACGGGGGTCAGGAAGGTACCGGACAGCAGACGGGCGGAAGCCTCCAGAATGCGGGGATCAGTGCCCTCAGTGAAGACGATCTTGCGGGGATGAGCCTTCAACTTTTTGATCAGAAACTCAAACATGTCGATTTCCTCCAAACAAACGATTTTGGGAAAAATTCCGTACTGAAATCATTATACACGCTTGGTGGACAGGGTCAATGCAAAAAAGCGAAAATAACCGCACAAAAATTCCCGGGACAGCCGGGCCCTCTTGGGTGAAATATGCAAAAGGCACAAAGAAAACCCTACATACAGTGGGCGGAATGGGCCCAAACCCAAGAAAATGAACATTTTTTGAACAAAATGAGGGGTTGACGTAATAGAGGAAACGCGGTATCATAGGAACGGTAACAATTTGTAACTTTTTTAAGAGCTTTTCTGAGGAGATATATGAGTCAAAAGCAGAAAAAAGCAATGAACCAGACCCAGGGCGGCAAACGTCTGAATGGCCAGCCGGCGGAAAGCCGGGAGAAGCGCTCCGGAGGGACTGCCACTGCCGTGCGTGAAGAAGAACAGCGGGTCTCCCGCCGGACTGCGGCGGAACGGCGCGGAGAGGGAGCACCGGGTGCCTTGACCCACTTTACCCGTAAAGCGGTCGGCCGTTTTCGGCGGATTCGCCGCAGGGCGCATATGATCGTCCGGGAACAGAAGGCCCGTAATTTCCCGGAGTCAGACCGGCTCCCGATCCAGCTGGTGCTGCTGTTCTGGAACATGATCCCCATGTGGGCCAGCCTGTTCTGGGCCCACACCTGGGGCCGCAGGAAGCAATTTCTCCGCCGGGGGGCCGCCCTGTGGTCCCGGCTGGAGCACCGCAAGGGCCATCCGGTGGCATTCTTGGGCGGCGCCTGTGTGCTGGCGGTGCTGATCCTGCTGGGCAGCACCTATACCCGGGGCACCACGGTCACCTATGACGGCGATGTGGTGGGCGTGGTGGATTCGGAGGCCACGGCCAAGGCTATCGTTTCCAATCTGGAGACCGTCACCACCCGTACCCTGGGCCGCAGCTATCAGATCGACGGTAATTTGGTCCAGTATTCCACCGGCTGGCTGAAGCGCCAGGAGGTGAAGGAACAGGCCGTGGTGGAGGAGGACCTGTCCGAGGAGATCGGCCTGGTGACCCCCGCCTACTGCCTGTATGTGGACGGCGAGCGCATCGGCGCAACTCCCTATGAGGGCGCGCTGGAGGAGCTGCTGGAGCAGCTGCAGCAGGCCGCTACCACGGAGGAGACCATCTCCTGCTCCTTCAAGGAGGAAGTGGAGATCAAGCAGGAGTATGTGGCTACCGAGGAGATCATGAACCTGGGCTACCTGGCAGAGACCCTGTACAGCACCAAGACCGCTGAGGTCACCTATGAGGTCAAGAAAGGCGACACCTGGTCCGAGATCGCGGAGGACCACGGCCTGACCAGCAAGGAACTGCTGGCCCTGAACCCCGGCTACGACATCAACAAGCTGCAGATCGGCGAAGTCCTGACCCTGTCCGCCTCCGTACCCTACCTGACCATGACGGTGGTGCAGCAGGAGCGGTACGTGGAGGATGTGATGTACGACATCCAGTATACCGACAGCGCCAACATGTACAAGGGCGATGAAAAGGTCACTTCCGCCGGCCAGTTCGGCGCGGCGGACGTGGTTGCCAACGTCACCTACGTTAACGGCGAGGAGACGGAGCGGACCATTCTGTCCTCCGTGACCCTGAAGGAGCCCGTCACCGAGGAGCGGCTCCGGGGCACCAAGGAGCGGCCCACCTGGTATCCTACCGGCACCTTCCGCTGGCCCGTATCCGGCCGCATCACCTCCTACTTCGGCGGGCGCCGGTCCCCCGGCGGCATCGGCTCCACCAACCACAAGGGTATTGACATCGCGGCGCCCAAGGGCACCCCGGTCTACGCCGCCGACGGCGGCACCGTCACCTACGCCGGCTGGATGAGCGGCTACGGCTATCTGGTCCGTATCAGCCACGGCAACGGCTACGAGACCTATTACGGCCACAACAGCAGCCTGACGGTTTCCGTGGGCCAGAAGGTCTACAAGGGTCAGCAGATCGCCCGGGTGGGCTCCACCGGCAACTCTACCGGCAACCACTGCCACTTTGAGATCCGGTACAACGGCGTAGCCAAAAACCCGCTGAATTATCTGTGATGAGGGGAAGGTCCCATGAGCTGTGAATTTCTGAACCTGCAGGAGCCCAACGAGGGCCCCTACTCCGACCTGGTGGTCGTGGACGGAAAGTTGCTGTTCCTCTCCGGCCTGGTGTCTGAGGATTTTGAGACCGGGGAGCTGGTTTCCGGCGACATCGCCACAGAGACCCGGCAGGCCCTGAAGAATCTGGCCATGATCCTGGAGCGGTATGGCTCTGACATGGATCATGTGGTCCGTATCGAGGTGATCCTGGCGGACTTCTCGGAGCGGGACGCCATGAACGCGGAGTATGTGAAGCACTTCGACCCGGCCCATAAGCCGGCCCGCCTGTGCTTCGGCGGCGCGGATCTGGCCGATGGCTGCAAGATCGAGATCATGGCGACGGCTGTCAAAAAATGAATCATGTCAGGAAACACCGGGAAGCGCGGCTTCCCGGTGTTTTTACGTCTGAGCGGACGCCGCGCCCTCCACCCGCCGGGCAATATAGGGCTGCACCTGGTCAAAGGGAATATCCAGTGCCGCGGCAAGCTCGCCGTACAGCAGCCGCTCCGCCTGTTTCATGTAGCGTTCATCTACCATGCCCAGGCGGCGCTTCTGGGCTTCCGCCTGCTTCTGTTTGGCGTAAATGGACATCATCAGCTGGACCAGGTCCCGGCGGTCGCCGCTGTGGATGGCGGCCTGATAGTGCTGCGTCAGGGCCTGGATGGTGGGGGCGCGGCAGGCCTCCGCCTGCATGGTGGGGATCAGGCTGATCAGGGTGTCAGCCTCCTCCCGGGTCATCACCGGACGGATGGGGATTTTCGTGTTTTCCACCGGGGTGTAGATGACACCGTCCTGATACAGGGGCTTGAGCAGATAACAGGTCTTGCCCTGGTGGGCGCCGTGGGGCTCCGGTTGCTGGATGGACTCCACGCGGCACACGCCGGTGGTGCCGTAGACCACCAGTTCTCCTGGCTGAAACATGGTTTTCCCTCCTCTGAAAATAAAAAATGCGCGGCCCCGGCAACTGGACTTACGTCGAGCGGGACTGCGCGCTGCGCCTTTATTTTAGCATAGAGTTGGACCGAAATGTAAGGAAAAAATTTAATACCACATAAAAAAGTGCTTGTTTCCTTTGGAAACAAGCACTTTTTTCAGAGGATCAATGAAACCGTCGGTTTACTCCCGCAGGAACTTTTCCACATCCCTGTTGCTGCCCAGAATAAAAATGGTCTCATCCTGCTGGAAGCAGTGGGCGGGGCCGGGGAGAGGCTCCAGCTGGTCGTCGTGGTTGACCGCCAGGATGTTGATGCGGTAGCGCTGCCGCACCTGCAGGTCCACGATGGTCTTGCCCACCCAGGACTCCGGCACGGCGGTTTCGTAGATGGAGTAGTCGGGCGTCAGCTCCACATAGTCAAACACGTGGCTGCGGCTGTACCGGACCGCGGCCCATTCGGCGGTCTGCTTCTCGGGGTAGATCACGTCGTCGGCGCCGTTGCGCAGCAGGAATTTGGCGTGGACCTCCCGGGCGGCCCGGGACAGGACGAAGGGGGCGCCGTGCTCCTTCAGCAGGGCCGTGGTCTCCAGAGAACTCTGGAAGTCGTCGCCGATGGCCACCACGCATAGGTCAAAGTTCCGCACCCCCAGAGAGGCGATGAACTGCTCGTTGGTGCTGTCGCCGATCTGGGCGTTGGTGACAAAGGGCAGGGCGTCGTTGACCCGCTGCTCGTCCTTGTCAATGGCCAGCACCTCGTGGTGCAGCTCCTGGAGCTTCATAGCCATATGACGGCCGAAGCGGCCCAGGCCGATCAATAAAATGGATTTCATAGAGGTGTGCTCCTTTCTTTCAGCCCACGATGACCTGCTCCTGGGGAAGCTGGGAGAGACTGGGGGCTTTGTTGGCGGTGACGGCGTAGATCATGGTGAGGCCGCCCACCCGTCCAAAGTACATCAGGAAGATCAGGATCAGCCGGGAGACGGCGGACAGGGTGGAGGTATAGCCCAGGGACAGGCCCACGGTGGCCACTGCCGAGGCGGACTCAAACAGGGCACCCATCAGGGGGATCTGGTCGATGCAGGCAATGAGGCAGCCGCCGGTGAGGAACAGCAGCAGATAGATGACGAACAGGGCGGCGGCGTTCCGCAGGGCGGACTCATGGATGCGGCGGCCGAAGCACTGGGCGCTGTCCCGGTGCAGGAAGATGGCCCGGGCGCTCAGCAGCAGCACCGCCAGAGTGGTGGTCTTGAAGCCGCCCGCGGTGGACCCCGGAGAGCCGCCCACCAGCATCAGGAAGATGGTGACCAGCTGGCTGGTCTCGCTCATGGCCGCCAGGTCCACGGTGTTGAAGCCGGCGGTGCGGGGGGTCACGGACTGGAAGGCGGCGGCCACAAACCGCTGACTCTCGCTCATGGCCGCCCACTGGGGCAGGCGGAACTCATAGAAAAAGAAATAGAAGAAGCCCAGCACCAGCAAAATGGCGGTGGTGGACAAAATCAGCTTGCTCTGCAGCCGGTAGGACCGCAGATGGCGGCCATGTTCCCGGATGTCCCGCCAGGTGAGAAAGCCCAGGCCGCCCACCACGATCAGCAAACAGACTGCCACATTCACCAGCGGATCAAAGGTGTACCCGGTCAGAGAGGAGAATTCGGCGCCTTGGACCGTGCCCATGAGGTCGAAGCCCGCGTTGCAGAAGGCGGAGACGGAGTGGAACACCGCGTACCAGAGGCCCTTGCCGAAGCCCAGCTGTCCGCAGAAGCGGATGGCCAGCAGCACCGCGCCTATGACCTCAATCAGCAGGGAGCCCGTCAGCAGGAACCGGGTCTGGCGGATGATACCGCCCACCTGGGGGGCCGCGATGGATTCCTGCATGACCCAGCGCTGCTTCAGGCTAATCTTCCGGCCGGAGAACATGAAGATGGCCATGCCCATGGTGACCACGCCCATACCGCCGATCTGGATCAGCAGCAAAATCACTGCCTGGCCGAAGGGCGACCAGTACATCGAGGTGTCCCGCACTACCAGGCCCGTGACGCAGGTGGCGGAGGTGGCGGTGAAGAGGGCGTCCAGGAAGGAAGCGCCCCCCGGCTCTCTGGAGGAGACCGGCAGCATCAGCAGGACGGTCCCCACGGCGATCAGGATGAGAAAGCCAAGAATGATGATCTGTGAAGGGGTGATCTTGGCTGGTTTCCAGGCAGACACGGCGGCGGACACTTCCTTTCAGGGCTGGTGGGAAAATTTGGTGAGATAAATCATTATATCACGAAGTGTGCCCGCTGACAACCGGGGGTATGCCGCGACATTTTTCATGTTGCATTTTTAAAGAGCGTCTGTTATAATACTCTCCAGACGCGGCTGTAGTTCATCGGTAGAACGGCAGCTTCCCAAGCTGCATAGGGGGGTTCGACTCCCCTCAGCCGCTCCAAAAGGAAAGAGACAGGCATGTGCCTGTCTCTTTCCTTTTTTGGCCCACCTGCGGCGGGCTTCCGCGCCTGTAAAATCCATGTTACATTTGGAGAGAAATATCGATTGCCGCCTGCATGACCTGTAGGCAGGAATTTCTTATACCTCTTTTAAATGGTGAAAGCCGCAAAAATAAGCAAAACCGCAGGTTTCGCTTTACAAATCCATACAGTTCCTATATAATACTATGGCTAATGAAATTCGAAATGATGGAGAACGTGTCATGGCTTTGATCGAATATGATTCCTATAAGCAGAAGCTCCGGGACCTGGGTCCCGAGCTGGAGAAGTTGGCCGCTGCTCTGGACATTGAGAGCGCCAAGCAGGAGGCCGCCCGCCTGGAGGACGAGACGGCTCAGGACGGCTTCTGGAACGACCTGGAGCGGTCACAGAAGGTGCAGATGCGCCTGAAGCAGCTACAGAATAAAATTCAGCGTCAGGAGAAGCTGGTCTCCTCCTGGGAGGATTTGACCACCCTGTGCGAAATGGGCCAGGAGGAGGACGACGCCGACATCCTGGAGGAGCTGAAAACCGAGTTCGCCGACCTGGAGGAGAAGGTGGAGGAGACCCGGATGACCACCCTGCTCTCCGGCGAGTACGACAACTCCAACGCCATCCTGCAGTTCCACGCCGGCGCCGGCGGCACCGAGGCCCAGGACTGGGCCCAGATGCTCTACCGCATGTACACCCGCTGGGCCGAACGCCACGGCTTTGTCTATAAGATTCTGGACTATGAGGAGGGCGACGAGGCCGGCATCAAGTCCGCCGCCATCTCCATCGAGGGTGAGAATGCCTACGGCCTTTTGAAGAGTGAGAACGGCGTCCACCGGCTGGTCCGGGTGTCCCCCTTTGACGCCAACGCCCGCCGCCAGACCTCTTTCGCTGCCATCGAGGTCATGCCGGAGCTGGAGAACGACGATTCCATCGAGATTCGGGAAGAGGACATCGAGATGCAGGTCTACCGCGCCTCCGGCGCCGGCGGCCAGCACGTCAACAAGACCTCCTCCGCCGTCCGTCTGACCCACAAGCCCACAGGCATCGTGGTGGCCTCCCAGCAGGAGCGCAGCCAGTTCCAGAACAAGGACAACTGTATGAAGATGCTGCGGGCCAAGCTGCTGGAGCTGAAGGCGCAGCAGCACGCGGAGAAGATCTCCGATATCAAGGGCGTCCAGCTGAAGATCGAGTGGGGCAGCCAGATCCGGTCCTACGTGTTCATGCCCTACCAGATGGTGAAGGACACCCGCACCGGCTATGAGACCGGCAACATTGACAACGTGATGGACGGCGACTTGGACGGTTTCCTGAATGCCTACCTGACCCAGCTTGCCACCGGCGAATTGAAGAAATAAAGCGATGTTGACGGTCTCCGCCGCGAATGCGGCGTCCAAGCGTTTCGCGGCGCGAAACCTTGAAATGGACGGGTTCGGCCCGGCCATTTGAGTCCAATGCGGGGTCCCCGCACGCCCCCGGCGCGTGGGGTGCACCGGCAATATTGACAACGTGATGGACGGCGACTTGGACAGTTTCCTGAATGCCTACCTGACCCAGCTTGCCACCGATGAACTGAAAAAGTAAAAGTTTTTATCCGGCTTTTTTCAAAAAAGCCGGCGGGGTGCAGGGGCAGCGCCCCTGCGGAAAAGGCGCGGCTGTAAGAGCCGCGTCCTTTTTCTGCCGGATTTCTACAATAGAAAGGAACATCAGAGATGAACGATAAGATCCCTGCCGCGGGTGCGGTACCCCAGGAAAACAAGATGGGCGTCATGCCTGTAGGCCGCCTGCTGGCGGGCATGGCCGTGCCTATGATGATCTCCATGCTGGTCCAGGCTCTGTACAACGTGGTGGACAGCGTGTTCGTCTCCCGTATCAGCGAGAACGCCTTTAACGCTGTAAGCCTGGCATTCCCCCTCCAGAGCCTGATGATCGCCGTGGGCGCTGGCACCGCCGTGGGTATCAACGCCCTGCTGTCCCGCTCCCTGGGCGAGAAGAAGCAGGACATGGCAGACCGGGCCGCGGGGACGGGTATCTTCCTGTCCCTGTGCAGCGCCGTGGTGTTTGCATTCATCGGCATTTTCCTCTCCCGGCCCTTCTTCATGGCCCAGGCCAGGAGCGTGCCGGAGATCGTGGAGATGGGCACCGCCTATACCCGCATTTGCCTGGGTCTGTCCGTGGGTATCTTCTGCCAGTTCTGCTTTGAACGGCTGCTCCAATCCACCGGCCGCACCACTCTGGCCATGATCACTCAGCTGGCGGGTGCCCTTACCAATATCGTGCTGGACCCCGTCTTCATCTTCGGTCTGCTGGGGGCGCCCAGGCTGGGCGTGGCGGGAGCCGCGGTGGCTACGGTGCTGGGGCAGTTCGTGGGTGCCATCCTGGCCATCATCCTGAATCTGAAATGCAATTCCGACATTCATCTCCGGCTCCGCCTGATTCGCCCGGATAAGCATGTGGCACAGGAGATTTACCGGGTGGGTATTCCCTCCATTGTCATGCAGTCCATCGGATCTGTCATGACCTTCGGCATGAACAAGATCCTGTTTGTGTTCACCCCCACTGCCACGGCGGTGTTCGGCGCCTATTTCAAGATCCAGAGCTTCATCTTCATGCCTATCTTCGGCCTGAACAACGGCATGGTGCCCATCATCTCCTATAACTACGGCGCCGCCCGGCCGGAGCGGGTGTGGAAGACCGTGCGGCTGACCATTTTTACGGCCGTGAGCATCATGTTCCTGGGCTTCCTGGCCTTCCAGACCATCCCCGCCACGCTGCTGTCCCTGTTTGACGCCTCTGCGGAGATGACGACTATCGGTATTCCCGCCCTGCGGATCATCAGCATCTCCTTCCTGCTGGCAGGCTTCTGCATCATCGCCGGTTCCGTTTGTCAGGCTATCGGCAACCCTATGTACAGTATGGTGGTCTCCGTGTGCCGCCAGCTGGTGGTGCTGCTGCCGGCGGCGTGGCTTCTGGCTCAGACGGGCCGGCTGGAGCTGGTGTGGTGGTCCTTCCCCATTGCGGAGATCGCCTCCGTCACCCTCAGTTCCATCTTCCTCCGCCGCACCGTCCGCAGCGCCAATGCCCGCATGAAAGCGGCGCAGGCGTGAGCCAACGAATAAAGAGACACCTATATGACCAGGCGCCCCGGATGATTCCGGGGCGCCTGCTGCTTTACTTGTTCAAATATTCCTCCGGGTCCACTGCATCGCCGTCCTTTTCCACGGAAAAGTGCAGGTGGGGCCCCTGGGCGGCCTCGGCGGGAGCAGTGCCCACGGTGCCGATGATCTGCCCGGCGGAGACGCTGTCGCCCACCTCCACCGCCGGGTTTTCCTGGAGACTGGCGTAGGTGGTCTGATAGCCGCCGTCGTGCTCCAGGATGACGGTGGTGCCCATAAGGGCGTCGTCCTCCACAGAGAGCACAGTGCCGGAGCTGGCGGCCAGCACGGAGGTCCCCTCCTCGGCGGAGATGTCCAGGCCGTCATGAATCCGCCAGTCCTCCAGCGTGGGGTTATAAACCAGCCGGTCCACGGAGAAGGCGGTGAGGACATCCCCCTCCAGCGGCGATACGATGATGCGGGGCGCCTGCGGCGTCACGGGAGTATCGTCCACCGGGACCTCCGGCATGGAGGTGATCTTTGTCACTTCGGGGGTCTGGGAGATGACCTCGATCATCTCCGGTTCCTCTTCTTCAGTCACCGGGGCGGGAGACACTGTGGCGGTGTCCGCGGCGGGGACCTCCGCTTCTGCGGGGGGCGCCTCTCTGTCCACCAGCAGGAAATAGCCGCTGATGCCTGCCACCAGCAGACAGACGGCCAGGGTCACATAGAACCCTGCGCTGCCACGGATGGCTTCCCATTTGTTGTTGCCCATGTATACCTTCCTCCCTTGTGTTTTGGGTTCACGGAAAGTATGGACAGGTTTTCCATGGCTTATACAGGAGCTTGCTTGCAAAGGAAATATTTCCCTGGTATGATGGCGTTAATATGAAGGAGGAGGGCTGCCTATGAAGAAGAGACCCTTGGCGTGGGGAATGCTGTTGACCTGCGAAGCGGCCTCTGCCGTCGTATATGCCAGGTGGCTGGCTCCCCGCCTCGCTGCACAGCACCTGGAACTGGAGACTGCCGGGCCCCTTTTGGCAGCGGTGTTTTTTCCGCCGCGGTTCTGGCTGTCTGGGTCCGCGGTGCGATGAAGAAAAAATTTCCCGCCAATGTCCTGACGGTACTGATGAGTCTGCTGGTTTTGAGCATTCTGCTCTATGAGATCAATCTGCATACGGAATGTCCGGCCTGTGGATCGCCTTTCTTTTAAGCCGCTGGCCGGTGCAGGGCACAGTAAAACCGGGGGGCCTGACAGACCTCCCGGTTTTTGTGTTTCTGTTTATTTGACGATCAGCGTTTTGCCGTCCATTTCCTCGGGACAGGCCAGACCCATCACATCCAGCATGGTGGGGGCGATGTCCGCCAGGCGGCCGCCAGTCCGCAGCTCCGTCCCGGCGCCGCAGAGGATGAAGGGCACCAGGTTGGTGGTGTGGGCGGTCATGGGGCTGCCGTCGGGCTCCACCATCTGCTCGGCGTTGCCGTGGTCGGCGGTGATCATGGCAATGCCGCCCATTTTGAGGGTGGCGTCCACCACGCGGCCCACGCACTCGTCCACAGTCTCCACGGCCTTCACGGCGGCCTCAAAGACGCCGGTGTGGCCCACCATGTCGCAGTTGGCGAAGTTCAGGATGATGACGTCGTAGGCACCGGACTCAATGCGCTCCACGCACTTGTCGCAGACCTCGTAGGCGCTCATCTCCGGCTGCAGGTCATAGGTCGCCACCTTGGGGGAGGCTACCAGCACCCGGTCCTCGCCGGGGAAAACGGTCTCGCTACCGCCGTTGAAGAAGAAGGTCACATGGGCGTACTTCTCCGTCTCGGCAATGCGCAGCTGGGTCATGCCCATCTGGCTCAGGTACTCGCCCAGGCCGTTGCGGACGGTGACACGGGGATAGGCCACCTCCACGTTGGGCATGGTGGCGTCGTACTCCGTGTTGCACACGAAGGTCACGGGGAAGAACTGACGGGTGAAGCCGTCAAACTCCGGGTCCACCAGGGTCCGGGTGATCTCCCGGGCCCGGTCAGGCCGGTAGTTGAAGAAGATCACGCTGTCGTTGTCGGAGATGGTGCCCTCGCTGTCGCAGACCACGGGCTCCACGAACTCGTCGGTGACGCCGGCGGCGTAGGAGTCCTTTACAGCGGCAACGGGCACGGGGTTAAAGTGGGCGCTCTCGCCGTAGACCATGGCGTCATAGGCCTGCTCCACCCGGTCCCAGCGCTTGTCGCGGTCCATGGCGTAGTAGCGGCCCATCACCGTGGCGATCTTGCCCACGCCCAGCTCACGGCACTTTTCCACCGTACGGGCCACGAAGTCGGCGCCGGAGGTGGGGGACACGTCACGTCCGTCCAGGAAGGCATGAATATAGACCCGCTCCAGGCCCTTGTCCTTCGCCAGCTTCAGCAGGGCGAACAGGTGCTCCAGGTGGGAGTGGACGCCGCCATCGCTCAGCAGGCCCATCAGGTGCAGGGCGGTGCCCTTCTCCTTGCAGGCGTCCATGGCGTGATTGTAGGCGGGATTGGTAAAGAAGTCGCCGTCGGCAATGGACTTGGTGATGCGGGGTAGGTCCTGGAACACCACGCGGCCGCCGCCGATGTTGGTGTGGCCCACCTCGCTGTTGCCCATCTGGCCATCGGGCAGACCCACATCCAGCCCGGAGGCGGACAGCTCCGTGTGGGCGAATTCCTGGAAGAACTGGTCCAGACGGGGGGTGTTAGCGGCCAGAACGGCGTTGCCGGCAGTGCTGCCGCCATGGGCCATCCCGAAGCCATCCATAATAATTAAGGTAGTGGGTGTTTTGTTCATAAAAACCTCGTTTCGCTCAAGCCCGTCCCTCCAGAGGAGGGGGACTAGGGGGGACCTACGGTTCCCCCAGTTCATTCGCCGGAGGCGAATGAAGAAATTTCAATCATTTTCGCCGCGGCGTGTACGTGGCGAAAATCCCTTGACCCCAGGCGCCTAGGGCGCCGACACCAGTGACCGACGTTACGGGGACCCCACCGAAGCCCAGCGGAGCGGGTTCGGTGGGGAAAGGAAGAACAAGCGAAACGGTATGAGCTTTCGCCAAGGGCGAAAGTGAATAAAGTGTAGCTTGTTCTGACGCGGTGGTGGGGTGGTTAGGAGGGAAAGCGGTGAAGCGCCGCCAGCGGCGGATGAAGCGAGCCGCTTTCGAGGCAGCGGCACGATTGGCGGGCACGAAGTGACCGGGAATCGTTATGCCGCAACGGTGTATGCCTGCTCCCCTCCTACAATCTTACTCCTGGTTCGCGGCGTTGATGATGTCCACGAACTGCTCGGGCTTCAGGGCGGCGCCGCCGATGAGGCCGCCGTCGATGTCGGGCTGGGCCAGCAGCTCAGCGGCGTTCTTGGGATTCATGGAGCCGCCGTACTGGATGGTCACGCTGCGGGCCACGCGGGCGCCGTACAGGGAGCGGATGGTGGCGCGGATGTTGGAGCAGACCTCGCCGGCCTGCTCGGCAGTGGCGGTCTTGCCGGTGCCGATGGCCCAGATGGGCTCATAGGCGATGATGCAGCGGCGCAGCTTGTCAGCGGGCACGCCGTACAGGGCGCTCTTGACCTGCAGGGCTATCCACTCGTTGGTGATGCCGGTCTCGCGCTGCTCCAGGCTCTCGCCCACGCAGATGATGGGG
>CAYWYW010000069.1:4593-12821 GCA_964462715.1 uncultured Oscillibacter sp. | reverse complement strand
GCTTCTCGCTGCCGCCCATGGTGACCCAGGCGCACTCGGGGGCAAAGCCCTCCACGTGGTCCTTCTCCTTCTGCAGCAGGGACTCGGGGATCAGAACGGGCAGATACACGTTCTCATGGCCCGTCTCCTTGAACCGCTTGTCCAGCTCCTGCTGAATGTTCTCCCAGATGGCGTAGCCATAGGGACGGTAGATGAACATACCCTTGACGGAGGTGTAGTCGATCAGCTCCGCCTTCTTGCAGACGTCGGTGTACCACTGGGCGAAATCCACATCACGGGCGGTGATGGCGTCCACTTGTCTTTTATCCTGTGTCATATCGTTTCTTCCTTTACATCTATATAATAGTAGTAGTACGCATTCGCGGTTTTCACTGAATTCTTATTTTATCTATTTCCATATAAAATGTCAACTGTCATTGGTTTGTAACCGGCTTTTCCCGCTCTGTAACGATTCTTTTTCTTTCATTTGCTATGATATCTGCAGAAACAGAGAAAAGGAGGCATTGTATGAAACGGCTCATTCTGCTGTTGACCCTCCTGCTGCTCCTGACCGGCTGCGGTACTTCCGTGGAGGCGGAGCGCGGGCCGAAAGCCGAAGCTGCTGAAAACGCAGATACCCTTCCTCTTCCGGTGACGGAAGCATCTATCCGGGCAGCATACGAAACAGACGGCTTTACTGTTCGGGAGATCAAGCCTTTCGGCAAAGATTTCCTGGTATACGGCGGCTATATGCCGCAAAACGGACAGTTTGATTGGATCTACGGCGAAACCGGCCAGCGGTGTTCTCTTGTGTTCTGCATCCGAAATGTACTTTCCTACAAGATCAAAGATGTGGGACAAATCGAAGTCCTGCTGGGTACTGAAAATCCGTTCAACGGTCACAGGTCCTTCCCATACCTGCTCACCGCCTATGCCGCTCAGCGGCTGGACGAAAAGGGCTCCCCCTATCCCGTGGACTTTCAGGAGGGGAATTTCGTGAAAGAGCCCTATTGGGCCCCTGTCAGCGAAGCATATACCATCGGATGGGGACGTCCGGAAGCTCTGGCAGACGTGCGGATGGGCCTGAATGGCATAGAAGTCACCTTTGGTCCCCGGCTGGACAGAGACATGGGAAACTTTTTCGCTGCCGCCAGCAGCATCCCTCAGGTAGATATTTCCTATGACAGCGTTAACAGGTGCATGGCGCTGACCTGCCACAGCACGTGCCTGGACAGCGGCGCCCCCTCTCCTGACGACAGTTACGCCTCCATGTTCTCTCCCACCAACTTTCCCGCCGGTGTTTTGGAAACATCCAACGGCTTCATTTCCCGGGCAAAAATTCAGGAGGACGGCGAAAATGTGGTCATCGCCCTGACCCTCACGGACCGGGCCGGAGAATACACCATAGAGGAGGGCCAGCTTCTGCGGAACGAGAGCCGTCCCTACCTGCGTTTGAGTTTTCGGGAGGCCTATTGAGCAAAATGCCGCAGGCGGCTTGGCTGTCTGCGGCATTTATTGGTACTACCTCTCTATTTACTTTTTGCCGAAGCCATGATATGGTAATCCCATGGAAACGACGTATGAACTGATCCGCTCCCGCCGGAGGACTCTGGCACTGGAGATCACAAGGGACTGCCGCGTGCTGGTCCGGGCGCCCCTGCGGCTGTCCCAGGCCAGAATCGACGCTTTTGTATCCAGTCATGAGGCTTGGATACAGGCACATCTGGAGCAGCAGCGTCAGCGGGCGGCCTCCGCCCCACCGCCCCCCACTCCGGAGGAGATCGACACCCTGAAGGCGAAAGCCCGGGCCATCCTGCCGGGAAAAGTGGCATATTGGAGCGAAAAAATGGGCGTTGCTCCCACCGGGCTGAAGATCACCACTGCCCGGAAGCGCTACGGCAGCTGCAGCGGCAAAAACAGCCTGTGCTTCTCCTGCTTTCTCATGGGCTGCCCGGAGGAGGCCATCGACCTGGTGGTGGTCCATGAGCTATGCCACATCCGGGAGAAAAACCACGGTCCCCGCTTTTATGCCCTGCTGGAACAGTACCTGCCCGATTACAAGGAACGAAAGAAACTTTTAAAATAAGGAGAACATACATGGACAAGCTGAATCTCACCGACCTGCTGGAAAGCAACGCCTACCCCGGACGGGGCATCGTCCTGGGCCGCAGCGCCGACAACAAGTATGCCGTGGCCGCCTACTTCATCATGGGCCGCAGCGAGAACTCCCGGAACCGGGTGTTCACCGTCACCGAGGACGGCATCCGCACCGAGGCCCACGATCCCTCCAAGATGACCGATCCCAGCCTCATCATTTATCATCCCGTCCGCCAGGTGGGCAACGATCTGATCGTCACCAACGGCGACCAGACCGACACCATCCGGGACGGCCTGCTGGCGGGCCGGAGCTTCGGTCAGGCGCTGCACACCCGGGAATTCGAGCCGGACGGCCCCAACTACACCCCCCGCATCTCCGGCATTCTCTGCGAAAACGGCAGCTTCCGTCTGTCCATTCTGAAGTCCGCCGACGGCGACCCCTCCTGCTGCCACCGCTATTTCTACACCTATGACCACCCTCTGGCCGGCGAGGGCCGCTTCATCCACACCTACATGGGCGACGGCACTCCCCTCCCCTCCTTTGAGGGAGAGCCGGAGCGGGTGGCCCTGACCGCCCCCGACGCCGAGACGCTGGCCCAGCAGATGTGGGCCGCTCTGAACCCGGACAACAAGGTCTCCCTGTTCGTGCGGTACACCGATCTGGCCACCGGAGAATACCAGCAGGTCATCCGCAACAAGTTCTGATGACGCAAAAAGGACACCGCCGATGGCGGTGTCCTTTTATGCTGTTCAAAAGCCCTGGTAAGGTTCGCACACATCCATGGGCAGGTCCGGCCGGGCGGCGCGGATGCGGTGCAGCACCTTGTCCGCCACAGCCCGCTTTTCAAAGAGGAAATCCTTGTAGAACTCTCCGTCATAGGAGGCCCGGAGACACACCATGGGCAGCTGCTTGCCGCAGGTGCCGGTGACGCTGAGGGCGGTGTTCCGCACCTTCACCTGGCTCAGGGCATCAAAGGGAATGTACTGGGTGCCAGGGAACGCCGCAAAATAGACGGCCCGGTCACTGACCCGGAACTGCTCCACCCGAACGGAAGCCTGATAGTCCTGCTCCGCATCCTCCAGCGCATGGCTCTGCGCCAGAGATTTCATCTTGAAGATCGCCATGATACATGCCTCCTTTTAACTCTTTATGGTAAATATCATACTGTTTCTCTGGATTTTGTCTATGACAAATGCAACATTTTGGAAATACATAATTGGATGCCCACAAAAAGAAACCGGCCAAACGGCCGGTTTCTCTCATATCTTACTCACCCATGGGTGCGCCGCACTGGGGGCAGAACTTGCTGTCGGCCTTGGCGCCGCAGATGGGGCAGGTCTTTTCCGCCGTGACCACTTCCACCACAGGCTCGTCCTTGGTGGCTTCCTTGGCGGCTTCCAGCTCCGCGATCTTGGCCTTGGAAGCATTGACGGCCTCCACCATATCGCGGACGGCGTCGGGGATCTCACCCTCATACTCGTTGACGAACCACTCGCCGATGATACGGTAGTTCTTGTCGATCTCCCGCTGCTCGCCGGCGATGGCGACGGAGAGCTTGGTCAGTTCGGCGGCATCCTTTGCCTTGTCCGCGGCAACGGCGGCAACGCCCTTTGCCTTCTTGGTCAGTTCATCAAAAAAAGCCATTTGAAAATCCCCTTTCTATGATACGGCCTCCGGCCGTTCCTTTGATGCTCTCAGTATATCCGAGTTTTTTCGGAAACGCAACCGCTTTTCCATTTGTTTACACATCGTTTTCAATCCAGCTCCTGGCCCGTTCCACCGCCCGCAGCCACTGGCGGTAATCCGCCGTGCAGTCCTCCTCCGCCCGCTGGGGCCGGAACACATGTTGGCTGCGGCGTAGGCCCTCCAGCTCCGGAAGGCCGCTCCAGACGCCTGCGGCCAGCCCCGCCAGGGCCGCCGCGCCGAAGGCGGTGGTCTCCACCTGGGCAGGCCGGTCCACGGGCAGCCGCAGCAGGTCCGCTTGGGTCTGCATCAGGATGTCGCTGACAGAGGCGCCGCCGTCCACCCGCAGGGTGGTGATGGGGCAGGAGGCGTCCGCGTTCATGGCCCGCACCAGATCTGTCACCTGGAAGGCGATGGAATCCAGCACCGCCCGGGCGATATGGGCCTTGGTGGAGCCCCGGGTCAGGCCCACTATGGTGCCCCGGGCGTACATGTCCCAGTAGGGCGCTCCCAGGCCCGTGAAGGCGGGCACGATGTACACGCCGCCGGAGGAGGGCACGCTCTCCGCCAGGCGGTCGCAGTCCGGTGCGGAGTCGATGAGCCCCAGCTCGTCCCGCAGCCACTGGATGGTGCTGCCGGCGTTGAACACGCTGCCCTCCAGGGCGTAGGAAACTTCGCCGTTCAAAACCCAGCCCACGGAGGTCACCAGGCCCGACCGGGACCGCACCGCCTGTCCGCCCACGTTCATCAGGGTAAAGCAGCCGGTGCCGTAGGTGTTCTTGGCCTGGCCCGGCGTGAAGCAGCCCTGCCCGAACAGCGCCGCGGGCTGGTCTCCGGCGCTGCCGCAGATGGGAATGCCCGCCAGGTCCTCCAGGCCGGGAATGCCCGCCGCCACCGTACCGTACACCTCGCTGTTGGACCGGGGCTCCGGCAGCAGGGACATGGGGATGTCCAGGGCCTTGCACAGGTCCGCGTCCCATTGCAGGGTGTGGATGTTGAACAGCATGGTGCGGGAGGCGTTGGAGGCGTCTGTCACATGGACCTTCCCACCGGTCAGATTCCAGATGAGCCAGGAGTCCACGGTGCCGGCGCACAGCTCGCCCCGCTCCGCCCGCTGGCGGACGCCGGGAATATTGTCTAAAATCCATTTGATCTTGGTGCCGGAGAAATAGGCGTCGATCAGTAGGCCCGTCTTCTCCGTCACCGCTTCGTCCAGCCCATCCGCCTTCAGCCCATCGCAGATGGCGGCGGTCCGGCGGCACTGCCACACGATGGCGTTGCACACCGGGCGTCCGGTGGCACGCTCCCACAGGATGGTCGTCTCCCGCTGGTTGGTGATGCCCAGTGCCGCGATCTGCTTGGGGTCGATGTGGGCGGTGTCTACCGTCTCCGCCAGTGCCCGTTTCTCCGTGGCCCAGATCTCCACGGGATCGTGCTCCACCCAGCCGGGCTGGGGATATATCTGGCGGAAGGGATACTGGGCACGGGCCACAATGGCTCCGGCCCGGTTGAACAGGATGGCCCGGGAACTGGTGGTCCCCTGGTCCAGCGCCACAACATAAGTCTCCATAAACAGCCTCCTCTGGCGTTTTTTCGCGGAGTGTGATATCATGGATTTGATTATAACATAAGGAGGCGGCGTTTACCATGGTACGAAACGAATTTACCTTCCTCTCCGCCGACGGAAAGACCCCTATCCGCGCGGTGGAGTGGCTGCCGGAGGGCCAGGTCCGGGCTGTTCTGCAAATCTCCCATGGCGTGGCCGAGTACGTTCTGCGCTATGAGCCCTTCGCGGAATATCTCACCGCCCGGGGCTTCGCCGTGGTGGGCCACGACCACCTGGGCCACGGCCAGTCCGTGGCAGAGGGCAGCGCCCGGCTGTACTTCGGCCCCAGGGGTAGCTGGAACTGGGTGGTGGACGATATCGACCGGCGGCGTAACCTGGCAAAGGAGAAATTTCCCCAAGTCCCCTATTTCCTGCTGGGCCACTCCATGGGCTCCTTCCTGGCCCGTACCTACCTGATCCGCTATCCCGGCGCCGTGGACGCTGTGGTCATCATGGGCACCGGGCAGATGCCCCCCGCCGTCATCGCCGGGGGCAAGGCGGTGGCCGCCGAAGAGGCCCGCCGCGTGGGCGAGGACCAGACCAGCCCTCTGGTAGACAAGCTGGCCTTCGGGGCCTACAACAAGCGCTTCGCTCCCAACCGTACCGGCTTTGACTGGCTGTCCCTCAACCAGGACAACGTGGACCGCTACATCGCCGATCCCCTCTGCGGCGGGAACGCCTCCACAGGGCTGTTCCGTGAGATGCTGGGCGGCCTGTCCTTCATCGCAAAGCCCCAGAACCTGAAACGGATGAATCTGAACACCCCTGTGCTGTTCATCTCCGGCGAGATGGACCCGGTGGGCGACTGCGGCAAGGGGGTGCAGCGGGCCTTTGAGAGCTTCCGGAGGGCGGGCGTCCGGGACGTGTCCCTGAAGCTGTATCCGGAGCTGCGGCATGAAATTCTGAACGAGACCTGCCGGGAGACGGTCTACGACGACATCTATCAATGGCTGGCAGCCAAAGTCCCGGCTGCTGTCTGACAAAAAGGAAGCGGTACTTTTCAGCACCGCTTCCTTTTTTGGTTTTAATACTTTACTTCCACCACGCGGATAACGCCGTCCTTGACATACAGGTCCATGGTGCTGGCGTAGGCCAGGCCCTTATCCAGGGTGGTCCATTCCTTGCTGTCGGCATTGTAGCAAAGAACATCCGTAGGCACTGTGTAAGTCCTGCCGCCGAAGGTCACCGCCGTCTTGCCGATCCAGGCATTAGGGGAGACATTCTTCAGCACCGTCAGCTCAGAGATGCTGGTAAAGCGCTTTTCGCTGTTCAATGTGGCCGCCACATAGGCTCCGTCCCGCACAGGGATGGTTGTTTGAATCGGTCCAGTGGATCGGCCATTGCCATACACGATCTCAACGGTGGTGATCCTCTGGGCATCCTCGCCCGCTCCCTCGGTAGTCTGGCTCACCAGGGCACGGCCGTAGATGACCGTTTCGCTCTCACTGCTGCCCAGGGCGATCAGATCCACATCGCCGGCCCAGTTGGTGCGGGCGTACTTGATCTGGTCCTCCCGGACCAGGCCGGTGTCCAGCTGGCTGAGGGAGATCATACGGCCGCTGTCAAAGACCATGACATTCTCCGCCAAAGACTTGCTTCCCAGCTTGCGGGCGCGCACGTCCAGATCGCCCCGGACGCCGCCGGACTGCACGGTCAGTGTCACGGTATCTTTGCCGCTGGCGGAAATACGGACCACCTGGCCGCTGTACTCCTCCGCTGTGCCCGCCAGCTGGATGGTCCCGCTGCCGCACAGCAGCTGCACGGTGCCGTCTCCGGACACCACACCCAGGGCATTGCTTCGGGCGGAGGTACCGCTGGGCTTCACAGCGCCGGCCACCTGGCCGTCCGCCGTCAGCAGAAGGGTCATCTGCCTGCCGGGCTTGAAGGCCGCCAGAGAATCCCTGGCCGTGGGCAGAACGTAAAGCTCCGTGCCGTTCAGGACCTTGATCCTGGTGGGTGCGTCCGGATTGGGCTCACAGGATTCATAGTACACCGTCACCCGGGTGTCGCAGACCAGGATGGAATTGGTGGCGGGATAATAAGTTGCCACATCGTTCTTCCGCAGGTCGCTCACCGTGGCCGGAGAGCCGTTTTTATAAATCTGATAATCATTGTTTCCCGCCAGAGCGCTGAGCCCCGCGGCGGATTGATCGGCGTAGATGATGACGGCTGCGTCGGCATTGCCGGTACTGCCGGCAGACTGCGGCAGGAAAGTGAGCGCCTTGCCCTGGCTGAGCACCACCCGGCCCCGGCTCCCCAGCAGGGAGGTGGAGGCCACGGGATGGGCCATGGTGTACGACTTCCCGTCAGCGGTCTTGAGGGTGCCGGTGCCGCCGTCGATGGACAGAAGCTCCGTCTCCTCCCCCAGCTCATACAGGGTACCACCCTCCTTCTGCTGGGCCCGCAGCAGATTGACGAACAGCTTCGCCGCCTGGACGCGGGTCAGGGGCGCGTTCCCGTTGGTGCCCACGCCGTCGGTCAGTCCGGCGGCGGCGCCCACGGCCATGTAGCTGTCCGGCCACACGCCGCCCACATCCTCGTCCTTATAGCCCAGCAGCCGCAGCAGGATGGTCACCGCCTGCCCCAGGGTCACGGTCCGCTCCGGATAGAACTTTCCGTCAGGGTATCCCGCGATGATACTCCTGCCCTTGGCAGCCAGGTTGATGTACCCGGCGGCCCAGTAAGAGGGCTTCACGTCCGGAAACACCGTTACCGTCCGGTAGCGGCCCAGTTCGCTGGCGCCGTCCACCGCGTAAGTGACCATTTTGCAGAACTGGGCCCGGGTCAGCTTGCGGTCAGGACGGAAGGTACCGTCTCCGTAGCCGTCCAGCACGCCCATGAGCCGCAGGCTCTCCACCGCCG
>CAYWYW010000069.1:0-4493 GCA_964462715.1 uncultured Oscillibacter sp. | reverse complement strand
CCGCCGGGATCACCAGTGTGGTCATCACCATGACCACCGCCAGCAGGGCCGTCAGGATTCTTTTTTTCATAGTTTTCTTCCTCCTTATTCCGCCCGCAGGGCTTCCACAGGCTGGAGCTTCGATGCTTTCGCCGCCGGGTAGCTGCCGAAGATGATACCCAGGGCCACGGACAGGGCAAAGGCCCCCACCGTCACCTTTACCGGCGGGAAAATGGTCATCTGCATCAGCAGCGTACTGAGAATCACACTGCCCGCCGTACCGAACAGGATGCCCACAATGCCGCCGATGCCGCAGAGCATGGCCGCCTCGATCAGGAACTGGGCCACGATGCTGCTGCGCTGGGCGCCGATGGCCCGGCGGATGCCGATTTCCCGCGTCCGCTCCGTTACCGTCACCAGCATGATGTTCATGATGCCGATGCCGCCCACCGCCAGGGAGATGGCGGCGATGCCGCCCAGCACCAAGCCGATCATGCTCAGATACTCATTGGACTGCTCCTGCCACTGGCTCTCGGAATAGACGTTGTAGCCGCCGGTATTCTGATCCACCAAACCCTTCAAAAAGCCGTTGAGCCGGGAGATGGCCTCGGTCATGGCCTCGCTGCTGCGGGCCTTGACCAGAAACTCCGTGGGCTTATCGCCGCCCAGGACCCGCCGGGCGGTGTAGGGGAACACGATGAAGTTGTCCATACGGCTCTGGTCTGCGCTCTCATCGCTGAGGCGGGCAGCGTAGACGCCCGCCACCAGGAATTTATTTCCGTTAACGGACAGCTCCTTCCCCACCGGGTCGGCGGAGCCAAAGAAGGTCTTTGCCGCCTGGGCACCCAGAACACAGACCTGGTTATACTTCTCAATGTCCAGCAGGGCCAGGTCCCGACCCTTGGCGATGGTCAGGTTGTTACAGGCGGCGTACTGGTCGCTGCCGTAGTACAGGCTGGGGGGCACATCGCCGGTGACGTTGCCCTTCTCGTCCCACTCATACTGCATATTGGCGGTGGATTTGGTGCCGTAGGATACCGTGGCGTTGCACCAGCCGGTGGGCGTCACGCCCAGCACATATTCCTTTAAGCCGTTGCAGTAATCGTACAGGTCCGGGAAGTAGTCCTTGGAGATGTCGTTACCGTCCTCGTCGGACATCCAGCTGTAAATGCTGACGGTGATGCGGTTGCTGCCCATGGCCTCGAACTGCTCCATGGTCTTGAGCTTCATGCCCTCCATGACGGAGACGATGGTCATGACGGCGGCAATGCCGATAAAAATACCCAGGATGGTCAGGGCGGACCGGCCCTTCTTGCCCCAGATGGATTTCCATGCCATTTTCACGGCCTGTTGAAGATTCACAGCCAATCCACCTCCTGCAGCTTATCCTCCACGATTTTTCCGTCCTGAAGCCGCACGCAGCGGCGGGCAGTGGCGGCAATGCCGTTGTCGTGGGTGATGAGGATGACGGTGCTGCCCTCCTTGTTGAGCTGCTGGAGGAATTTCAGCACCTCCTGGCCCGTCCGGGAATCCAGGGCGCCGGTGGGCTCGTCGGCCATGATGATAGGCGGCTTGGTGGCGATAGCCCGGGCGATGGCCGCCCGTTGCTGCTGGCCGCCGGACATCTCCGTGGGCCGGTGCTTCACCCGGCCCGCCAGCCCCACCCGCTCCAGGGCCTCCATTGCCAGGTCATAGCGGTCATCGGCGTTGATGCCCTGATAGATCAGGGGCAGCTCCACATTTTCCAGCACCGTCAGGGACTGAATCAGGTTGTACTGCTGGAAAATGAAGCCGATCTGCTTGTTGCGGATGCGGGAGAGCTCCTTGTCCGTCAGCTCCCGGACGTCCGTGCCATCCAGGAAGTAGTCGCCCCGGGTGGGAATGTCCAGACAGCCCAGCACGTTCATCATGGTGGATTTGCCGGAGCCGGACTGACCCACCACGGCCACGAACTCTCCCTGGTCAATATCAAGGGACACGCCGTCCAGGGCGCGGACCTCGCTCTCCAGGCCCTCGCTGTAGATCTTATACACGTCCCGCAGTTGTATCAAGCGTGCCATGGCATCAACCCCACGCTTCCATGACCTGGGTCTGGGTAAAGACCTCCGTTCCCTCTTCCACGCCGGACTTGATCTCCACGTTGTAGTTGTCGGAAATGCCGATCTCCACCGGCACGGCCCAGAAGCCGTCGGGGATCTCCTCGTCGGCCATGACCCCGTCCAGGGCATTGTCTGGCCGGTCGCCGGAGACATAGACCACCGTGGCGGCGGAGCCGTCCTCCAGGGACACCGTCCGCACCGCCTGAATGGGCAGGATGAGACAGTTGTCGTTCTGGCTGGCGATCAGGGAGTACTGGATGTTGCTGTTGACCTGGATCATGCCCTCGGTGTTGTCCATGGACACCACCATGGGGTAGGTGGCCACGCCGTTGTTGACGGTGCTGGACAGGCTGACGCTCTCCACCATGCCCATAGCCATATTGCCCCACTGGTCCAGGTCCACCATCATGCCGGGTTTGATGTAGCTGATATTCCGCTCGTCCACGTTGGCGTTGACGATAAGGGTCCTGATATCGGAGATAGTCAGGATGGGCTGCTGGGTATTGATCTCGTCGCCGGGCTGGATGGACAGGCCGATGACCTTGCCGTCGATAGGCGCCACGGCATTGCAGTTGGCCAGGTTTTTCTCCGCCTTCTCCAGTTCCTCGCGGGCTTCCTCCAGGCTCTGCTCGATGCTGAAGATCTCGCTCTCGCTGTCCTCGCCGTCGATGCGCACCAGCACCTGCCCCGCGGACACCTGGAGATAATTCACCAGGTCGCTGGAGAGGACTGTGCCGTTGACGGTGGATCTCAGCTCGCCGGTGCGGTAGTATGCCAGCTTGCCCGGCTCGTAGGGATAGACGGTCTCGCCGTTCACCACAGCGGTGGCAGAGGCCGCCATCTCCGCCGTCAGGGCGCCCTCGTTCTCCACAACGATCTCGGCGGAGAACAGCTTGGAGCCCTCCGGCGTAATGCGGCTGACCATGTGAACTGCCTCTACCCGGCCGGGGATGGTGGTCATCAGGGCGGGGACGGAAACCTCCACGGTCTGTCCCACCTTCAGCTCACCGGCATAGGCATAGCTGTAATACTGCTCCAGCCGCAGGCGGGTATCGTCGTTGAGCTGGGCCACCACCTGACCCTTGGAAATGGTGTCGCCGGGGTTCAGCGTGGCCACCTCCATCAGCTTGCCGGGATAGGACGCCGTCAGGTTCAGACCCGCAATGTCCTTCTGTGCAGCGGAGAGCTGCTTCTCGAAGCCCTCCACCTGGCTCCTGGCCTTCTGCACTGCCGCCTGAGCGGCGGGAGAATCCACGGTGAACAGGGGCGTACCTGCGGTGACCTCCTGGCCCTCCGTCACCAGCACCTCCAGCACCGTACCGGGGGTGCTGATGGAGATGCTCTCGCTGCTCTTGGCCTTCACCAGGCCGCTGCCCTCCACCTTGGCGGTGATGGCGCCGTACTGGACGAAGTCTGTCACCACCTGCTTTTCCGCGTCTTTCTTTCCGCCCAGCAGTTTGAACAGCACGCCGGCGATAACGGCCAGGATCACCAGGAAGACCACCCACCGGGTGATACGGCGGCGGGTCTTCCGGGACATTTTTTTCTTCTCCTTCCGGGGAACTTCCGCTGAGACCTCTCCGCTTTGGACGGTATTCTCCAGCGGCGCCATCTGGGCCTGCTGCTCCTTTTCCATCAATTCAGACATGTCAACACTTCTCCTTCACTGACTGTTCCGATCTGTACCAACCATGCTAGTACAGTCCATTCCGTAAAACAACAACAAAACGGTTACAGTTTTACCTGATATTTCCCTATTTCATAGACGGAAGGAACAGCCATTTGGTTGCAAAAAATCGCCCCCAAATCCGGAGGCGATTTTTTGTGAAAATGTGATGGATATTTAAGCCTTTTCGGTCTTTTTCACCGTGGCCCGCTGGAACAGGATGATGCCAACCACGACCGCCAGGCCGATCACGTCGGTCAGGGTGCCGGGGATCATCATGCACAGGCCGCCGGCCGCCAGGATCACGCGGAACAGAGGATTGATATTCCGGTACAGGAAGCCGTTCAGGGCCGCAGCAACGCCGAACAGGCCCACCAGGGAGCTGATGACGATCTGGACCACCTGGATGGGCGTGGTATCGATGAACAGCATGGCGGGGTTCAGAGCGAAGATATAGGGCACAATGAAAGCCGCGATGGCCAGCTTGGTGGCATTCAGGGCCGTCTTCATAGGAGGTGCCTTGGCGATGGCGCTGCCGGCGTAGGCCGCCAGGGCCACAGGAGGCGTGATATCGGCCACGATGCCAAAGTAGAACACGAAGAAGTGGGCCGCCAGCATGGGAATGCCGATCTGGTCGCTCATGAGGATGGGCGCGCAGGTGGAGGCCATGATGCAGTAGTTGGCGGTAGTGGGGACGCCCATGCCCAGCACGATGCAGCACAGCATGGTCAGGAACAGGGCGATGATGG
>CAYWYW010000068.1:0-12851 GCA_964462715.1 uncultured Oscillibacter sp. | reverse complement strand
TCCTGCAACGCCTACGCCCGGCCTGAGTGCGCGGACTGCTGGGCCAAGCTGTACTGCTCCGGCGGCTGCGCCGCCAACGCCTATCACGCCACCGGAACCATCCGGGGCGTCTATGAGCCCGGCTGTGAGCTGTTCCGTAAGCGCATCGAGTGCGCCATCATGATGAAGGTGGCGGAGCAGGAAGAGAACGCCTGATGGATATCCCCATCTATGACTTCCTGCGGAAATATGACGCAGACTGCATCACAAGATTCCATATGCCGGGCCATAAGGGGAAGCTTTTCCTGGGCTGCGAGCACCTGGATATCACGGAGGTAAAGGGGGCCGACGCCCTCTATGAGGCCGACGGCATCATCGCGGAGAGCGAGAAAAACGCCACGGCCCTGTTCGGCTCCCGGCGCACCTGCTACTCCACCGAGGGCTCCAGCCAGTGTATCCGGGCCATGCTGTATTTGGCATTGACCTGCCGCCCCGCCGGGGCGGCCCCGGTCATTGTGGCAGCCCGGAATGTCCACAAGACCTTCGTCTACGCGGCGGCTTTGCTGGACTTTGAAGTGGTCTGGCTGTGGCCGGAGGAGAGCCGCTCTCTCTGCACCTGCCCCATTTCTCCGGAGAACCTGGAAAAGACACTGGCATCCCTGTCGGTGCCCCCGGCGGCGGTATATCTCACCAGTCCCGATTACCTGGGAGGCATGGCGGATATCACAGCCTTGTCGGAGGTCTGTCACCGCCACGGCACATTGCTGGCGGTGGACAACGCCCACGGTGCCTATCTGCGGTTCCTGACGCCTTCCCGGCATCCTCTGGACCTTGGGGCCGATCTCTGCTGTGACTCCGCTCACAAGACCCTGCCGGTGCTGACGGGCGGCGCCTATCTCCATATCAGTGAACATGCCCCGGCGGTCCTGGCTGAAAATGCCAAAGCCGCCCTGGCCCTGTTCGGCTCCACCAGTCCTTCTTATCTCATCATGGCATCTTTGGACCTGTGTAACGGCTATCTGGCGGCGGAGTATTCTGCCAAACTGGCAGAAACGGCAGAGCGTCTGGACCAGGTGCGGAACCGGCTGCAGGCCTCCGGGTGGCAGGCGGAGGACAGCGATCCTCTGCGGCTGACCCTCCGGGCCCCGAAGGGCCTGACAGGCACGGCCCTGGCGGACCGCCTTCGGCAAAGCGGCGTGGAGTGTGAGTACGCCGACGGGGACTTCCTGGTCCTTATGGCAACTCCGGAAAACGAACCGTCCGACTTTGACTGTCTGATGACTGCCCTGGGAGAAAACCATGCCCCTTATGCGCTGTCCGCTCCTTTGCCGCTGGCGAAAGGAGAGCGGGCTTGTTCCATCCGGGAGGCCCTGTTTGCCCCCCATGAGGCCATCCCGGTCCGGCAGGCTTTAGGCCGCGTCTGCGGCGCCCCCACGGTGTCCTGTCCCCCGGCTATCCCCATCGCCGTCTCGGGCGAGGTCATTGGCCCCGAGGCCCTGGCGCTGTTTGAGCAGTACGGTGTGGAGACCGTGGATGTTCTGAAATAAAAAACGCCCTTTCACTGCGGTGAAAGGGCGTTTATGTTAACTGAAAAGACCTGTATAAAAACTGCTTTGCTGTTTCCCTGCCCTCAAAGCCCGCGCAGCGGCAGGGGATGCCGTTGACCGCCTGCTCCAGCAGGGGCTGTCGAAGTGTCGCGGTATCCACTGTGTAATCCAGTGCCAGTACATCCTCCCAGGCCCGGTTCAGAAAGGCAACCTCCCGCCGCCCGTGGGTGCGGGTCAGTTCCGGTGTCCCGGCAGCGCGGAGGTAGTTCGTCACTACCTGCTCCGGCAGTCCGGCGTCCAGCAGTCCGGCGCGGGTCTGTTCCATGGCGAACCTTGCCACATCATCCCAGTGGTATTTCATGACCCCGTAGGCCACGATGGTGTACCGACTGGCACAGTGGACCAGCAGCAGACTGTCCTGTCCACGGAGTGTGATGCAGTGGAGATCCCAGCAAAAGGTCCGGTCCAGAGGTGGGCCGTAGGGCACGGACCGGATGTGCAGCTTCCGCTGGAGGGGAAAGGTCAGTCCAAGCTGCATGGCCGCACCTCCCACCGTTCCAGAGCGGCCCGGATACCGGCGGCAAAGGCCCGGTGGCCTGCTTCGGAGAAGTGGACGCCGTCAAAGGTCAGCTCCACACCCCACTGTCCGGCGTCCGCAAAGGCGATGGCCAGCCGCCCTGCCAGGGAAGCATATTGGACGGCCAACTCCGCCGATTCTGTGAGAAGCCGTTCCTCTGTGACCCAGGCACCCCGCTGCATGGGCGGTGGTGCGATCAGAAGAATGTGACTGTATACGGGCAGGAGCGGCAGCAGGAAACGCTCCATATGGACGGCGGCCTCCGAAGCAGAGTATCCCTGTAAAAGGTCATTGCTGCCCAGCATCACCACCAGGCCGTCTGCCCGGGGGAGCTGCGCTGCCGGAACTGGAAGCGGGATGCTCCGTCCGTTGCACCCGCTGTTCAGGACTTCCCAGCCCGTGCTTCGGACCAGCAGGTCCGTCCAGCGGCTCTCTGGCGGGTAGCGGTCCCCTGTATAGGAACGGGGATCATAGCCGTAGGTATTGGAATCACCGAAGCAAAGCAGCCGCATCATATCACCTCTTTTATAGGATAGCACAGTTTCTTCCTGGTTTCAATTTGTCCCGCTATTCGCTATGATAAAGGGGAACATGCAGCGGAACGAAGCAATTTGCATGAAAGGAAAAACGCTTCGCAGGCTTCTCATAGTGCTTCTGGCGCTGGTGTTTCTGGGCAGCGCCGGGATGCTGGTGTATACGCGCTTCCAGTACCGGGAGGGCGATTCCGCATATGCCGAGGCGGAGGAGCTGGTGGAACTTCCGGACCTGACAGAACTCCGGAAGGAACCGGAGCCGGCGCCGGAAGAACCGGCGGAAGTCCAGCCGGAAGAGCCCAATCAGCAGGAGATGCCGCAACAGGAGCCAGTCTATGTGGCCCCCATGCGGACGCCCTGCGGAACATAGACTTTGCGGCGCTGCAGGAGGTCAACAGCGATGTACTGGGCTGGATTCTGACACCGTACACCAGGGGCTCCTATCCGCTGGTGCAGGGAAGCGACAACGCTTATGATCTGAACCACACCTGAAAAAAGACCACCAGCGCGGTGGGCTCTATTTTCCTGGAGTGCCAGAACAGCAGCCTCAGTGATTTTAATACCATTGTCTACGGCCACCGGATGAACAACGGCAGCATGTTCGTGTTGCTGAAGTATTACAGCAAGCAGTCCCATTGGGAAGAGCATCCCCGGGTCTATATCATGAATAACGCGGGAATGTATACCTATGAAATCTTTTCGGCCTATGAGGCGGGCGTGACGGAGGCACCCGCCTGACTGTGTCAAAAAGGCGGCGTATCGCATTTGCGATACGCCGCCTTTTGCTTATTTCAACACATTCAGCAAAGACAGGTCAAAACCCTGATAGTTCCGTTCCCGCATCAGGGTCAGAACTTCCTCCAGCGTGGGGAGGGAGGGCATGGCGCCCATCCGGGAGACGGTGATGGCGGCCGTGTGACTGGCAAAGGCCAGCGCCTGGTCCTGAGTCAGGCCTACCGACAGGCCTACAGACAGTGCGCCCACAAAGGAGTCTCCGGCGGCGGTGGGGTCCGCTACATGGGGCATCTGAACGCAGGGGATATACCGGATACTGTCGGCACCCACCACGGCGGAGCCGCTGCCGCCCAGGGTGATGATGACATTCTCAACGCCCTTGCTCCAGAGGGCGGCGGCGATCTTTTGGAGATCGTCCTTTTTCAGGCCCTGCTCGTCGGTGCCCAAGGGAAGGTGAGTCTCCATGGAGGCCTCCTGCTCGTTGGGGGTCAGGTAGGTCACCAGACTCAGCAACTCGTCGTCCAGCTCCGTGGCGGGGGCAGGGTTTAGCATGACCGGCACACCGGCCTCCTTGGCCCAGCGGGCCACCGCCCGGTTGACCTCCAGAGGGACCTCCAGCTGTAGCAGCACCATGTCGTATGTACCGATCTCATCCTTGACCCAGGCCACCTCGTCCACGGTCAGAGTCCGGTTGGCGCCGGGAATCACCACGATGCGATTCTGGGCAGTGAGCTCCGTGACCTCCAGGGTCACATGCCCCACGCCGGAGGTCACGCCCTTGTGAACAACTACCCGGCTCACGTCCACACCGGCGGCTCGGGGCGTTTCCAGCAGCATTTCGCCGAAGAGATCGTCGCCCACACAGCCCATCATGGTGACGTCTGCGCCCAGCCGGGCACATTGCAGCGCCTGGTTGGCGCCCTTGCCGCCGGGGGCCATGTGAAATTCCTTGCCGTAGACCGTCTGGCCGGAGGGGGGGATCCGCTCCGTGGTGGCGATCACATCCATTACAAAGCTGCCGACTACAAAAATGCGGGGTTTTCTTTGCATGATTTTGCTAGCTCCTGTTATATGAGTAAACGTTTTTCTCCATTATAAAACATTCACACAAAAATACAAGCCTTTTTGAGAAAGTTAAAAGATAAACGATTAAATAGAACAGAAACAGGAAGAAAAAGACAATTGTTTACTGAATAGATAAATCTGGAGCAATAGACGACTGGAAAATCATCCCACACAGTCAGTTTAGCCCCAGATATCCGGTCTCCTCAATCAGCGTCTGCCCCTGGCGGGAGAGGACCCAGTCCAGAAAGGCAGCCATGGTTTCATTGTGCTCTTCCGGAGCGGGCTCCCCGATTGGGGCGGCAGTGACAGCGTAGAAATGGGAGGAGATGGGATAGGTGCCGTCCCGGATGGTCTCCTTGGTGGGCTCCACACCGTTCAGCGCCAGCAAACGGATGTCGCCGTTTCGTACCATCTCCGTGGCATAGTACCGGAAGGAAAAGCCGATGGCGTTCCGGTAGTTCCGGTAGCTGGCTACCTCACTGATAATACCGCCCATTCCGGCGATGCGGTCCTCTTCCTCCGGCTCTATCAGGGGCAGGTCCCCCATGAGGCGCTGGAGGGCGGACTGGCTGCCGCTGTTTTCCGCCCGCTGGAAGGGACGGATGGACTGGTGCCTGCCGCCCACCTGAGACCAGTTGGTGATCTCGCCGGAGTAGATCCCCCGGACCTGCTCCACGGTCAGTCCGGTGACGGGATTTTTGCTGTTGACAAAAAACACGAAGGCTTCGCTGCCGATGGGGGTCAGGTGCAGCTCCATTCCCGCTGCTTCCGCGTCATCCATCTGGGCCTGGGAGGGCGCGGCGGCGAAGATCATGTCCGCCTCGTCGTTGATGAGCCGCTGATAGGCGTCGATGGTGCCGGAGCAGGCCACCCGGCCGTAGCCGCTGCCGGTGTACAGGGGATAGTCCCCCTCCGGGAAGGTGGCCTGCACGAAGGCGGCGTACACCGGGTACAGCGCTGTGGCACCGTCCAGCCGCAGCGAAAGAACGTCGCCGGCGGTGAGACGCAGGGTGGAGTCCTCCTCCAAATACAAGGTCTTGGTGTTCGGCTCAAAGGGGACATACTGGTGGATCAGCAGCTGCCGGTCGTCCACCGTGGGGAGGGAATCCTTGTAGGCACCGTGGGCAATATAGCCCAGAGACAGCAGACACACGGCCAGGAACCCATAGCCCACCACACGATGGGCCCTGGGCTTCAGATATCCGGAGAGGGTCAGGCTCAGTGCGATGACCGCTGCTACGCCCACCACCGGGATGACCTTGGTAATGTATAGCGGGAACATACCCAGGTTCCCCAACAGGAAGAGGAAGAACGTGGCTCCCCCGAAGATGACCACGATAAAGAGCGTGATGACCACCGTGCTCAGGGCCTTTTTCCAGTCGAGTTTCATGTGTTGCCCTCCAATTCCCGCAAATGCGCCCGTATATCATCCAAGTCAAAAGAGGAGCAGACCCGTCCGTCCTCCCGGTCCAGGGCCCGGTAGTGCTGGGAGATGAGGTTTTGCTGAATGGTGTACGGTCCCACCGTCTCCACAAACCGCCACCACACCCGGCCGCCCATGGTCCTGGGATAGCGAGGATGCAGGTCCTGAAAGGCCAGAGCCCGGATCATATCGCCCGCCTCGCCGCCCAGTAGGCCGGAGAGCACCTGACTGTCAGAAAAAATGGCGCACAATGCCACTGCTCCGGTCCACCCCAGAGAGGTGCGCCCCTTTTCAATTTCCACCAGAGTCTTTTTGGACATCCCCAGTGCCTTGGACATGGATTCCTGAGTGAGTCCGTATTCAGTCCGCACCAGTTTGACCTGATGGTCCATTTCGGAGATGAAGCTGTCTTTGGTCATATGATTCACCGCCTTTCTCTTGGAAATTGCTTACTCTTTAGATGTGCTGCTTTTCACAAAGAATGAAGCAACAAACAGAGCTGTCATCACAATGACATAGATCAGGTAGCATATCCGCCATTGCTCTGCTCCGAATTTCAAATTACCCAGATAGATTGTCTGTCCCAGTGTAGGGCAGGCAAGAGCGCAGGAAACAAAGATAACTGCTGCCAACAACATTAGAAAACTTATCAGTCTTAACATGCTTTTTTTGTTCATGATATACACACTCCTTTTATCAAAGCGGGTTTGCTTGTCTCCTATCTCCTTTTGTTGACATCATTTGACTGATTTTGTAAAATGCGGAGCTTTTTGTTCGCTTCTTCAATCAACGGAGCCATTGACATGAAAATCTATTTCAGTGTAATATTACACTTTTTGAGAAGAACTGTCAAGAGAGATCGGAAGCGAATGACGGATTCCCTGCTGTAAAATAAAGAGGCGCGATCCCATATGGGATCGCGCTTCTTTATCCTATCAGATGCTTCAGATTCTCTGACTGCCGTTGGTGGTATCCTTCAGCAGCACATCGTGTGCGCCGCCGTACCCCACGGGCCCAGGGTCCGCGGGGACCCCACATGGGACTCAAATGGCCGGGCGGAGCCCGCCCATTTCAAGGTTTTGCCTGGGGCAAAACGCTTGAACGCGCTGATGCGCGGTGTGAAAGGCGGCAGATAGGCGTATGACCGGAAATCAGCCGCGGTTACCGGAATTGGTGGTATCCTTCAGCAGCACATCGTGTGCGCCGCCTTCCACGATGGAGACGGAGGAGACCAGGGTCAGCTTGGCTTTCTCCCGCAGCTCGGGGATGGTGAGGGCACCGCAGTTACACATGGTAGAGCGGACCTTGGCCAGGGTGGTGGCCATGCCGTCGGTCAGGGCGCCAGCATAGGGCACGTAGGAGTCCACGCCTTCCTCGAAAGAGAGCTTGGCCGCGCCGCCCAGGTCATAGCGCTGCCAGTTGCGGGCACGGGCGCTGCCCTCGCCCCAATACTCCTTCATATAGCTGCCGCCGATGAGGACCTTGGCGGAGGGGGATTCGTCGAACCGGGAGAAGTAACGGCCCAGCATGCAGAAGTCCGCGCCCATGGCCAGAGCCAAGGTGATATGGTAGTCCTGCACGATGCCTCCGTCGGCGCAGATAGGCACATACACGCCGGTTTCTTCAAAGTACTTGTCACGCTCCGCTGCCACGTCGATGACGGAGGTAGCCTGACCACGGCCGATGCCCTTGGTCTCGCGGGTGATGCAGATGGAGCCGCCGCCGATGCCGATCTTCACAAAGTCAGCTCCGGCGTCCGCCAGGAAGCGGAAGCCCTCGCCGTCCACCACGTTGCCAGCGCCCACCTTCACGGTGTCGCCGTAGTGCTCACGGATCCACTCCAGACAGCGCTTCTGCCATACGGAGTAGCCCTCGGAGGAGTCCATCACCAGCACATCCACGCCGGCTTCCACCAGAGCGGGGACCCGCTCGGCATAGTCCCGGGTGTTGATGCCGGCGCCCACCACGTAGCGCTTCTGGGAGTCCAGCAGCTCCAGGGGGTTGCCCTTGTGGGAGTCATAGTCTTTGCGGAACACAAAGGAGACCAGGTGGCCGTCTTTGGAGACGATGGGCAGGGCATTCAGCTTGTGGTCCCAGATGATGTCGTTGGCAGTTTTCAGGCTGGTGCCCTCGGGAGCGGAGATGATCTTCTCCACGGGGGTCATGAAGTCGGAGATGGGCGTGGAGGGGTCCATACGGCTGACCCGGTAGTCACGGCTGGTGACCAGGCCCAGCAGCTTGCCGGTGCCGGTGCCGTCCTCGGTGACGGCCATGGTGGAGTGGCCGGTGCGCTCCTTCAGCGCCAGCACGTCCGCCAGAGTGTCGGTGATCCGCAGGTTCGAATCACTGAACACGAAGCCGGCCTTGTAGTTCTTGACCTTGCGGACCATCTCGGCCTGCTGGTCGATGGGCTGGGAGACATAGATGAAGGCGATGCCGCCCTCCTTGGCCAGGGCAATGCCCATCTTCTCGCCGGAGACGGACTGCATGACGGCGGAGACCATGGGAACGTTCATGGTCAGGGGGCATTCCTCGCCCTTTTTGAACTTCACCACCGGGGTCTTGAGGGAGACGTTGGCGGGGATGCAGTTTTCATCAGAGTAGCCGGGGACCAGCAGGTATTCGCTGAAGGTATGGGAAGGTTCCGTAAAATAGTAAGCCATGTGGCCACCTCGTTTCAAAGATTTAGGTATTATCTTACCACAGATAGGGAAAAAGACAACTCAAATGTTGAAATAATCCCTGGCGGAATCAAACAGGTGCAGATCGTAATCACCGGGGACGTTGCGGTACAGGGCGGGACCGATGCGCTCGGAGTGGCCCATCTTGCCCAGCACCCGGCCGTCGGGAGAAGTGATGCCCTCAATGGCCCAGACGGAGCCGTTGGGGTTGAAGTCCACGTCCATGGTAGGTGCGCCTGCCAGATCCACGTACTGCGTGGCGATCTGGCCGTTCTCCGCCAGCTTCTGGAGCAGCTCCTGGTCGCACAGGAAACGGCCCTCGCCGTGAGAGATGGGCACGCTGACCACGTCGCCCACATTTACCCGGGACAGCCAGGGAGAGCGGTTGGAGGCTACCCTGGTGCGGACGATCTTGGACTGGTGGCGGCCGATGACGTTGTAGCTGAGGGTGGGGCAGGTCTCGTCGGTGTCGATGATCTCACCGTAGGGCACCAGACCCAGTTTGATGAGGGCCTGGAAGCCGTTGCAGATGCCCAGCATCAGGCCGTCCCGGTTTTTCAGCAGCTCCATGGTGGCGTCCTTGACGGCGGGGCTGCGGAAGAAGGCGGTGATGAACTTGCCGGAGCCGTCGGGCTCGTCGCCGCCGGAGAAGCCACCAGGGACGAAGATGATCTGGCTCTCCTTGGCCGCCTTGGCAAAGCGGGCGGCGGAGTCAGCCACGCCCTGGGCGGACTGGTTGTTCAGCACCAGGATCTCCGGCTCCAGACCGGCGTGGGCCACGGCGCGGGCGCTGTCGTACTCGCAGTTGGTGCCGGGGAACACGGGGATGAGCACCTTGGGCTTGGCAATACCCACCTTGGGGGCGGCGCGGGTGAAGGCAGGAGCCTCCAGCACGGGCACGGGGCTGTTGTCAGTAGAGGTACGGTTGGGATAGATGTCTTCCAGCACGCCCTCGTTCAGAGCCAGCAGCTCCGTGATGGGGGCGCTGTCAGGGCCAATGGCGACCACAGGCTCCGCTGTGGTGACGCCCAGGCGGGCGGCATATTCGACGGAGATCTCCTCAGTCAGCTCCGCCACGATGGCGCCGGGCATGGCGCTGGAGTACCAGATGTCCCCGGTGGCGTCGGCGGTAAAGCCCACGCCGTTGCCGAAGGACATGTTCATGATGGCCTCCGCCAGGCTGTTTTCCACAGCCCAGGCAGCCCGGACCTTACCGGCTTCGGAAAGGGCGTGGAAGCCCTCCCAGGCGGCCTGCTGGCCGTCGGCGGTGCCGTCGCACAGGAACACATACACGGGATGCCCTGCTTCCTTGAACTCACCGGACAGGACCTTGCCCGCCTTGGAGGGAGCAATGGCGAAGGAAATCAGGGTGGGGGGCACATCCATGTCCAGGAAGGAGCCGGACATGGAGTCCTTGCCGCCGATGGCGGCGATGTTCAGATCCAGCTGGGCATCCAGAGCGCCCAGCAGGGCGGAGAAGGGTTTGCCCCAGCGCACAGGCTCTTCCCGGAGCTTTTCAAAATACTCCTGGAAGGTGAGATAGGCAGTGTGATAGTCACAGCCGGCAGCCACCAGCTTGGCGACAGAGGTGATGACGGAATGGTAGGCGCCGGTGTAGGGGTCCACGCTCATTTCCTCGGGATCGAAGCCCCAGGCCATGACGGAGCAGTCCTCGGTGTCCTGGCCCGGCAGCACCGGCAGCAGGGCGGCCATGGCCTGAGCGGGAGTCCGCTGTGTCTTGCCGCCGAAGGGCATCAGCACGGAACCGGCGCCGATGGTGGCGTCGAACCGCTCGCCCAGGCCACGGCGGGAGGCAGACTTCAAACTGGCGGCAATGTCCCGCAGGGTCTTTGTATTGCTGCGGCCCAGGTCGGCCCGGTCCTTGGATTCCACCCGGACCGTGGTGTGCTTGGCGGCACCGTTGGTATCCAGGAAAGCACGGCTCAGGTCCACGATGGTGGCGCCGTTCCACTTCATGACCATGCGGGGGCTCTCAGTGACGACCGCCACCTGATAGGCCTCCAGGTTCTCCGCCTCGGCGGCGGCGATGAAGGCGGCGGCGTTTTCAGGAGCCACCACCACAGCCATACGCTCCTGGGACTCGGAGATGGCAAGCTCGGTGCCGTCCAGGCCCTCATACTTCTTCCGCACGGCGTCCAGGCTGATCTCCAGGCCGTCGGCCAGCTCGCCGATGGCGACAGAGACGCCGCCTGCGCCGAAGTCGTTGCAGCGCTTGATGAGGCGGGTGACCTTGCCGTCCCGGAACAGCCGCTGGATCTTCCGCTCCTCGGGGGCGTTGCCCTTCTGGACCTCGGAGGCCATGGTGGTCAGGGACTTGCGGTTGTGGCTCTTGGAGGAGCCGGTGGCGCCGCCGATGCCGTCCCGGCCGGTGCGGCCGCCCAGAAGGATGACCACATCCCCGGGAGCAGGGCACTCCCGGCGGACATTGCCCGCAGGAGCGGCGGCCACCACCGCGCCGCATTCCAGGCGCTTGGCAATATAGCCCTCGTGGTACAGCTCAGCCACATGGCCGGTGGCGAGACCAATCTGGTTGCCGTAGGAGGAGTAGCCCGCCGCGGCGGTCTGGCAGAGCTTCCGCTGGGGGAGCTTGCCGGGAAGGGTGTCCTTCAGGGACTTCCGGGGGTCCCCCGCGCCGGTGACCCGCATGGCCTGATGCACATAGGCACGGCCGGACAGGGGGTCCCGGATGCAGCCGCCGATGCAGGTGGCCGCGCCGCCGAAGGGCTCGATCTCGGTGGGGTGGTTGTGGGTCTCGTTCTTGAACATGAGCAGCCAGTCCTGCTCCTTGCCGTCCACCTGGGCGGGAACGTGAATGGAGCAGGCGTTGATCTCCTCGGACTCGTCCAGCTCGGGCAGCAGGCCCCGCTTCTTCAGCGTCTTGGCGCCGATGGTGGCCAGATCCATCAGGGTCTGGGGCCGCTTGGAGGCCTTCTCCTCGCCGTACACCTCCACCCGGGCGGCCAGGTACCGCTCATAGGCGGCGCGGATCTCGGGGTCGGCGATGTCCACGGAGTCCAGATGGGTGGAGAAGGTGGTGTGGCGGCAGTGGTCGGACCAGTAGGTGTCCACCACCCGGACCTCCGTGATGGTGGGGTCCCGGTGTTCGTCATCCCGGAAGTAGCCCTGCAGGAACTTCAGGTCGTCCAGGTCCATGGCCAGGCCCAACTTGTCCAGCAGGGCCGCCAGGGCCGACTCGTCCATGGAGGTGAAGCCGGTGATGGTCTCCACAGAAGTGGGGACCTCGTACTCCATTTTCAGGGTCTCCACAGTCTCCAAACCCGCCTCCCGGGCCTCCACAGGGTTGATGACGTAGTGCTTGATCTTGTCCACATCGGCGGGAGTCAGCTCGCCGGACAGTAGATAGACCTTGGCGGTGCGGACGGCAGGACGGTCACCTTGGGTCATCAGCTGGATGCACTGGCTGGCGGAGTCGGCCCGCTGGTCGAACTGACCGGGCAGGTACTCCACGGCGAAGGCGGTATAGTCCCCGGTGGGCAGGGCCGCGGTGGCGTTGTCCACCTGGGGTTCGGAAAAGACGGTCTGGACCGCCCGCTGGAAAGTGGCCTCGTCCAGGCCCTCCACATCGTAGCGGTTGATGAGCCGCAGGCCGGACAGGGCGGAGATGCCCAGCAGGGACCGGAGTTCGTTCATCAGCCCCGCAGCCTCCTGCCGCAGGGTCGGCTTTTTCTCTACATAAACGCGACGTACCATTTACAGTTCCTCCATTGCCGCCAGAGCACGGCGGCCGATGTCGTGACGCATGTATTTGCCCTCGAAGTCCACCGTTTCGGCGGCAGCGTAGGCGTCCGCCAGGGCTTCCTTCAAGGTGGGGGCTGCAGCGGTGACGCCCAGCACCCGGCCGCCGCTGGTGACCAGGCGGCCCTCACCGTCCAACTTGTCACCGGCGTGGTAGATGGTGACATTGGCGGGGGTGGACGCGGGCAGGGTCATGACCTTTCCCTTTTCGTAGTGGCTGGGATAACCGCCGGAAGCCAGGATCACGCAGGCAGCGGCGCCGTCGGACCATTCCACTTCCAGGTCTGCCAGGGTTTCGTTCTCCACGGCCTGCATGATGGTCAGCAGGTCGGTTTTCAGCAGGGGCAGCACCACCTGGGTCTCGGGATCGCCGAAGCGGCAGTTGTACTCAATGACCTTGGGGCCCTTCGGGGTGATCATCAGACCGAAGTACAGGCAGCCCTTGAAGGGGCAGCCCTCGGCCCGCATGGCCGCCAGGGTGGGCAGGAAGATGGTCTCCATGCACACGTCGGCCACGGCTTTGGTATAGCAGGG
>CAYWYW010000067.1:0-12868 GCA_964462715.1 uncultured Oscillibacter sp. | reverse complement strand
TGCGGCGGCGACTTTTCTTTCGGCAAGACGAAAGAAAAGTGGGGGCCGCATCCCCCCTGCGCCCCGGCAGGGGCGCAATTCCCGCGCCGCAAAGCGGCGCCCCCCGTTCCCGGGGGAGGGAAGTGACAGGCGGCGGAAAGCCGCCTTATTTCAGCTTCTCTTCATAGTCCCGCAGGGTCCCCTCGGTCATCAGCGACAGCTTGTGCAGCCGCTCATTCACCATGTCCCACATGCACATGGGCAGGTGGTCCCGGTGGCCCCGGTGCAGGGTCACGCACTCGAAGCAGTTGCCGTGGTGGGGGCAGGCCTCCTTGCAGGGGCAGTGGTCGCCGCTCTCCCGCACCTGCTTCAGAAATTCCTTTTTGATGGCCATGGCCTCCTCATGGCGGCCCTCCCGGTCCAGGTCGTTCTGCCGGATGGCCAGCTCATTGCCGTCGATCTTCATACATCGTCCTCCTCAAATGTAAAGACTTGTCCCAGAGCGGTGACAGGCACCGTCCGGTCCGCAAACCGGGGATATTTGTTCAAAAACTGCTGTGTAAAGCCGAAGTCCCCCCACTGGTGCATAGGCAGGAAGCGGCGGATGTCCGCCAGCTCCAGGAAGTGCTGCGGTCCCCGGAAGCCGTCCTCCCCCAGCCGGGGGTCCAGAGGCAGCATGGCCAGGTCCAGCCGCCGCCCCCGGAGGGGCTCGGTGTACCGCAGGAAATTGACCTCCATGTTCCGGTTCCAGGCCGGGTCCTCCCCCTCCCAGTGCCACCAGTTCAGGTCCCCGGCGTGAAAGACGGCCTGTCCGTCCGCCGTCACCAGGAAAGCCACCCCCTCGTCGGTGGAGGGGAAGGTCTCCACCGTCACACCGGACAGGGGAGAGACCGTCTCCTGCTTGCCCAGACGGGCGCACCGGGCGGCTGTTTCTTCGGAAAGTCCCCATTTTTCCAGGTTCCGGGGCGTCAGGCGGATGTCGCTGCCCAGCAGGAACGCATCAGCGTCCAGTTGAAAGATTTCCGGCTTGAAGTGGTCCTCATGCCGGTGGCTGGCAAAGACCAGAAGGGGGACCCCCGGCCGCAGGGCCGGGAGTTCTCCTTTCCACCAGTCAAATAACAGCGTCACCGACGGCAGCTCCAGCAGAAAGCCGCTGTGGTCCAGAAAGGTGACCCGCGTCATAGGAACTTCACCGCCGTGCCGTAGGCCACCACCTCGGCGGCGCCCTGCATCACGGAGGAGGAGGCGTACCGCATCCCCACCACCGCGTCGGCTCCCAGGGCCTCGGCGGCCTCCACCATGCGCTTGGTGGCAATGGCCCGGGCCTCGTTCAGCATCTCCGTATAGCCCACGATCTCGCCGCCCACCAGGGTCTTCATGCCGGCCATGAAATCACGGCCGAAGTTCTTGCTGTACACCACAGTCCCCTTCACCACATCCAGAGCCTCAAAGGCCTGGCCGGGGATGGTCTCAATAGTTACGAGCTTCATATTCTTCTCCTCCTTCAATCTCTTTCAAACGGCTCCGCAGGCTGAAGGCCAGCGGCACCAGACAGCACAGTTCCACAAGGGCCAGCACCAGCAGCACCGTGGACAGCACCCCCTCCGGGCGCCACATCCACCGGACCAACAGCAGCGCGGCGGCGGTCAGCACCAGCCATCCGCCGCTGGCCAGGGCGGACAGGATGGCCTGCCGCCGGGCGGCCCGGATGAACTCAGTATTTTTTGACGGCATCTTCGTCCCCCTTGCCGATCTCCCGCAGCCGCTGCACCAGGGCGATCACAACCCCCAGGATCACCACCGCGGGGATGGCGATGAACAGCACCAGCAGTGGCAGGGGCGGCGCCCCCGCTGGGTCCGTTTCAAAGGCCCACAAAAACAGCCAGATCACGCCGATCATCAAAATGGCCATGACAATGGCTGCGATCACCGGAGCCGCGTACCGCCGCTTCATATCCAGCTTCTGTTTGTCCATAAAGGTCGTCCCCTCCTGTTCCATCTGCTCCATCCGCTCCAGCAGCGACTGGGCGTCCAGGGCGTCCAGCTTTTCGGCGCAGTCTGTCAGCCCCGCGCAGAGCTGGGCGGCGGAGCGCAGGTTCTCCTGCTCCCGCTCCAGGGTCACCAGGTGGCGGCGCATGCCGTCCCCCACGGTGCGGCTACCGGTCTGCATCTGGCGGATCTCCTCCAGGGGAAAGCCCAGCTTCCGCAGCAGCTTGATGCGCCGCAGGGTCTCCACCTCGGCCTCTCCGTAGTCCCGGTAGCCGTTTTCGCTGTTCCGCCGGGGGGTCAGGAGACCCTCGGCCTCGTAAAAGCGGATGTTCTTCTTCGTGATGCCCACCAGGGCCTCCACCTCATTGATCTTCAAGCCGCTCACCTCGTTTCTGCTGTCAGCGTACACCTTCCAGAAGGGGGAAGGTCAAGGGGTTTTGCAAAATTTTTTCGGCCGGGGGTGGGAAGAGCCCCGGACCTGTGGTATGATAATACCATGAATGACTTGGATTTGACAACTGAAAAGCTGCCGCAGGCTTTCACGGCGCCCTTATTGGCCTGGTACCGGGCCAACGCCCGGGACCTGCCCTGGCGGCACACGCAGGACCCCTACCGCATCTGGGTGTCGGAGATCATGCTCCAGCAGACCCGAGTGGCGGCGGTGCTGGGCTATTATGCCCGCTTTTTGGAAGCGTTCCCCTCGGTAGAGGCTTTGGCGGAGGCGCCGGAGGAGCGGCTCATGAAGCTGTGGGAGGGCCTGGGCTATTACAGCCGGGCCCGGAATCTCCAGAAGGCGGCCAAGGCCGTGGTGGAAATGGGCGGCTTCCCGGATACCTACGAGGGATTGCTGGAGCTGCCCGGCATCGGGGACTATACCGCCAGCGCCATTGCCGCGGCGGCCTTCGGGCGGCGGGAGGCGGCGGTGGACGGCAACGTCCTGCGGGTGGTGACCCGCGTCACCGACTGCCATGCGGACATTCTGGACCCCAAAACGAAGAGGGTCATCCGGGACCAGGTGCAGGCCGTCATGCCCACAGCGGAGGCGGACATCCGCATCTTCTGTCAGGCCACCATGGAGTTGGGGGCTACGGTCTGCGTGCCAAACGGCCCGCCCAAATGCGGCGAGTGCCCGGTGCGGGAGCTGTGCCTGGGCCGCATCCGGGGCACGGCGGAAGTCCTCCCGGTGAAGAAGCCCAAGAAGGCCCGGAAGATCGAGGAAAAGACGGTGTGTCTCCTGCTGAGGGAAGGCAAGGTGGCTCTGTGCCGCCGCCCGGACACCGGCCTGCTGGCGGGGCTGTGGGAGTTCCCCAACGTGGAGGGAGCTTTGGACGAGGAAGCCGCCCCAGGGTTGGTGTCTGCCTGGGGCCTGGAGCCGAAGCAGTGGAAAAACAAGCTGACGGCGAAGCACATCTTCACCCATGTGGAGTGGCACATGACGGGGTACACCCTGGAGGTGTCCGGGGACGGCCCGGCGGAATTCGAATGGGTGGACCTGGAGGGCCTGGAGGCCCACGCCGTGCCCTCGGCCTTTGCCCGGTATTACGCCGAGGCGCAAGAACAGATGAAAGGATAGGCGTACAATATGGGATGGTTACTTGGTCTGCCGCTGGGCATTTTCCGGCTGCTGTTCGCCCTTGTGATGCTGGTTCTGCGGCTGGCGGTGCCCATTGTGGTCATCGTGGTGATCGTGATGCTGTACCGCCGGAAAACGGGGGCGCATACGGAGCGGCCTCACCAGGAAAAGCCCGGGGAGCCGGAGTTTGACGGCCCGGTGTACACCGTGGACTACGAGGAAGTGGACGAGGACGGGCATGAAACTCATTAATATTCTGCTGATCGCCCTGCTGTTGCTGTTGGTGCGGAAGCTGGCGTGGTGTCTGCGGTGGCTGTGGTGTTACTACCACGGCAAAGAGACCCCGGCGCCCATCTCCTTCCTCCCCGGACGGACCGGGGAGACCTTTGAGGGCCATGTCCGGCAGGCCCGGGATGAAAAGGAGGACTGACTATGGCGTTCTGGAAGAAAAGCGAGGACCCCTGGGATATGAAGCCTAGGTCCGTGGGGACGGTGAACCCCGTGACCCCGGACCGGGATGAGGAGCCGGAAACATTGCTGGAGTCTGTCCGGGACTGGGCGGAGAAGAAACGCTCTGCCGAGAAAGACCAATTGACCCTCCCGCCGAAGAAATGTCCCTGGTGCGGCGGGGAAATGGAGCAGGGCTTTCTCAGCGGCGGCCGGGGTGTCTATTGGACCCGGGGGGTCCCGGACACCAAAACCAAATGGCTGGGCGCCGGGGCGGAGAACCAGCTGCGGGTGGATGAAGAGGGGGCACTGTTTACCTACCGGACCGCATGGCTCTGCCCCAACTGCCGCAAACTGGTGGCGGACCTGCCGGAGCCGCCGGAGGACCACTTTTCGCAGTGGATGACGGAGAACACAGAGACAGAAAACGCAGACATACGAGAGGAAGAACACTGACCAATGGCACAACTCTACTTTAAATACGGAGCCATGGGCTCCAGCAAGACAGCCAATGCCCTGATGACCCGCTTCAACTACGAGGAACGGGGCCAGCAGACACTGCTGGTGAAGCCCCGGCTGGACACCCGGGACGGGGACCACATGGTGGCCTCCCGCATCGGGCTGAAGCATCCCTGCGTCTACTTCGACGAGCTGCAAAAGCTCACCATCATGGAGCTGCAGCAGAACGCCTGCATCATCGTGGACGAGGCACAGTTTCTCACGAAGGACGAGGTCATGTACCTGGTGTACATCGTGGACGACCTGGACATCCCCGTCATCTGCTACGGCCTGCGGGCGGACTTCAAGGGGGACCTGTTCCCCGGCAGCGAGGCCCTGCTGGTGATGGCAGACAAGCTGGAAGAGGTGAAAACCATCTGCTGGTGCGGCCGCAAGGCCATGTTCAACGCCCGGTTCGACCGGAGCGGGAAGGTTTTAAAGGAAGGAGAGCAGGTGGTCCTGGGGGCCAACGACCAGTACATCGGCCTGTGCCGCAAGCACTGGCGGGAGGGCAACCTGGGACCGGACTTCGACGTGATGAAGCTATGATCTGCAATTTGTGCCCCCGGAACTGCGGGGCGGAACGGACAGAGACTGTGCGGGGCGGCGTGTGCCGCCAGCCCAGCCTGCCGGTGGCGGCCAGGGCAATGCTCCACCAGTGGGAGGAGCCGTGCCTGGTGGGGGACCACGGCGCCGGGACCGTGTTTTTCTCCGGCTGCAATCTCCGGTGCTGCTTCTGCCAGAACGGCCCCATCTCCCAGGGGGAGGTGGGCAGGCCCATCACGGCGCAGCGGCTGCGGGAGATTTTTCAGGAATTGATTGCGCAAGGCGCCGCCTGCCTGGACCTGGTGACCCCCACCCACTTTACTCCCGTGATTTTGGAGGCCCTGGGGGAGGAGCCCTGGCCGGTGCCGGTGGTGTGGAACTGCGGCGGGTACGAAAAACCGGACACCCTGCGGCTGCTGGAGGGGAAGGTGCAGGTGTACCTGCCGGACCTGAAATACGCCCTGGCGGGCCCCGCGAAAAGATATTCAGCGGCGGAGGACTACTTTGACTGGGCCAGCGCCGCCATTCTGGAGATGTTCCGTCAGACGGGGCCGTACCGGATGGAAAGCGGCCTGCTGACAAGGGGCGTTCTCATCCGGCATCTCATCCTGCCGGGAGAGCTGGAGAACACCCGGTGCGTCATCGACTGGGTGGCCGAGACGTTCCGGCCCGGCGATGTGCTGTTCTCCCTCATGAGCCAGTACACCCCCCAGCCGGGGGCCGCGGGGAACCTGGCCCGCCACGTAACGAAGGCGGAGTACCGGGCGGCGGTGGAATATATGGAAAACTGCGGCATCACCGACGGATACACCCAGGAGCGGACCTCGGCAAAGGAGGAGTACACCCCGGACTTTGATCTGACAGGGGTGTGACCTGTGTAGCACGCCCTAAAAATCGACGAATCTGGGCAAAAACGCCAAAAAATCTGTTGCAATCACGGTGCGGTTCGTGTAACATGGTGCCATCACCAATTACACACAGGAGGGACATGGCATGGGTAAATTTGTGATCCGCAAGACCAATACGGGTATCAAGTTCGATCTGAAGGCCGGCAACGGCGAGGTCATCGCCACTTCTGAGGTCTACTCCTCCGAGGAAGCCTGCCGCAAGGGCATCGCCAGCGTGCAGAAGAACGCGCCCGCCGCCGCGGTGGAGGACCAGACCGTGGAGGGCTTCGCCGCCGAAAAGCACCCCAAGTTCGAGATGTACACCGACAAGGCCGGGGAGTTCCGCTTCCGCCTGAAGGCCACCAACGGCCAGATCATCGCCGTCAGCGAGGGCTACAAGGCCAAGGCCAGCTGCGTCAACGGCATCGAGTCCGTGAAGAAGAACGCCCCGGACGCCCCTGTGGAGGAAGTGTGAGGGCCGGACTGTGACGGATATCAAGGAAAAGATCGAGGAGCTGGCCGAAAAGATCATGAAGGACAGCGCCCTGCATGCCCAGTTCCAAAAGGACCCCGTGAAGGCGGTGGAGAAGCTGCTGGGGGTGGACCTGCCCGACGACGTGATCGACAAGGTGGTCAAGGGTGTCCAGGCCAAGGTCTCCGTGGACAAGGTCTCCGGTGCCGTGGACGCTCTGAAAAAACTGTTTTAAATGGCGCAAAGCCGCATCCGGTATTCCGGATGCGGCTTTTCTTGGTTGCCAAGCCCCGGCGGATACGGTATAATCATCTCGAAAACATCCCAATTACATCATCAGGAGGGTCCCAATATGAAAATCGTCGCGATCAACGGCAGTCCCCGGAAGAACGGCAACCTGACGCAGCTGCTGGAGGTGGTCCGCAGGGAGGTGGAGGCCGCCGGCGTGGAGTTCGAAGTGCTCCAGCCCGGCGCCAACGTCCGATCCTGCATGGCCTGCTACAACTGCCTGGATACCGGCAGCCTCCGCTGCGTCATGAAGGACGACGGCGTCAACGATATCATCGCCGCCTGCTGCGAGGCCGACGGCATCCTGCTGGCCTCCCCCGTGTACCACGCGGGCATCGCCGGCAACATGAAGTGTGTGCTGGACCGCATGATGCTGGCCGCCGGCTGCGGCGTGAACCAGTTCCACCACAAGGTGGGCGGCGCCCTGTGCACCCTGCGCCGCAGCGGCGGCAGCGAGACCTACCACCAGCTGCTGGCCACCATGGACTGCATGGAGATGGTGCTGGTCACTGCCGACTACTGGGGCGCTGTCCACGGCGCCGAGCCCGGCGAGGTGATGGGCGACACCGAGGGTGTGGACGTGGCCGCCCAGCTGGGCCGCAACATGGCCTGGATGGTGAAGGTCCTGGCGGAGAGCAAGGTGCCCGTGCCGGAGCGTGGCCACCGGGCCATGACCAACTTCATCCGCTGATTTTTTCCGAAAAGCTGTCACCTTTTGACGCCTGGGAGCATCTATCTATATGACCGGTCATTCGGAGACGCGATGATTCCGTCATCGCGTCCCCCTTTTCAAGGAAGGAGCAGACCACTGGATGTTCACACCACAGGAAGTTTTGGATAAGGAGGCCTTCTGCACCCAGGTGATCGCCTGTCAGGAGACCATGTTCCGCACGGCCAAGGCCATCCTCCGGCAGGACCAGGACGCCGAGGACGCGGTGCAGGAGGCCATCTGCACGGCCTTCGCCAGCCGGGACTCTCTGCGGGATGTCCAGCGGTTCAAGCCGTGGATCCTGCGGATCCTCACCAACAAGTGCTACGATCTCTGCCGGAAGCGGCGGCCCACCGTGGACCTGGAGGAGGTGGCGGACCGGCTGCCGTCGGATTGCCAGGACCACGACCAGCGGCTGACCCTGTGGCAGGCGGTCATGTCCCTGAATGACGAGCTGCGGGTGACCGTCACCCTGTTTTACTACGAGGGGCTTTCCGTGCGGGAGATCGGGCAGGTGCTGGGGATCAGCGAGGCGGCGGTGAAAACACGCCTGTCCCGGGGGCGGGCGCGGCTGCGCCTTCTGCTGGAAGAGAAATGAGGTGCAAGATGGATCAGTTTGATGAGATGCTGAAACAACGGGCGAGGGAGGAGCCCTTCCCTCTGCCGGAGGACTATGCCGGACGGGTCTTTCAGACCTGCGCCGCCCTGGAGGAGATTAAGCCCCGGAAGCGGCACCCCTACCGCTGGACGGCCTGGGCCGCGGCGGCCCTGGCGCTGTTTCTCGCGGTGCCCAACGTGTCCCCGGCGGCAGCCGCCGCCATGGGGGACCTGCCGGTGCTGGGGGCCGTCGTGCGGGTGCTGACTTTCCGGGATTACACCTATGACAACGGCTCCTACAGCGCGGACGTGTCCGTGCCGGAACTGACGGGCAGTCAGTCCGCCCAGGCGGTGAACGACCAGGTGCAGGCCTGGACGGACCGGCTCATTGGGCAGTTTGAGGAGACCTGCCAGGCGGAGCTGGGTCGGGAGGGCTATCTGGGCCTGGACGTGACCAGCGCCGTGGTGACGGACAGCGATACCTGGTTCACCCTCCGGGTGGACGCGGTGGAGACCCAGGCCAGCGGCTACCAGTTCAGCCGCTTCTACCACATCGACAAGGCCGCGGACCGTGTAGTGACCCTGGGGGAGCTGTTCCGGGAGGACGCGGAGTATTCCGATGTGCTTACCCAAGAGGTGCGGCGACAGATGGAGGCGCGGATGGCCGCGGACTCCGGGGCCTCCTACTTCCCGGAGGAACTGACGGAGATCGGCCCGGAGCAGAACTTCTATTTTAACGAGAACGGGGAACTGGTGCTGGTGTTCGACGAGTACACCGTGGCCCCCGGCTCCATGGGGACGCCGGAATTCACCATTCCGGCGGAAGTGTATGAAACATTGCTGAAATGAGGAAATGAGGAAACGATGAAACGGATATTTGCGTGCCTGCTGGCGGCGGCGCTGTTGCTGGCCTGCGCCGGTTGCGGCGGAAAGAAGTCTGAGGCGGCTGGGGAAAAGACCCTGACCGGCACTCTGGACGAGGTGAAGGACTTCATGATTGTGGTGACGGACCAGGACGGCGCCAGCTATGCCCTGAACTTCGAGAAGAAGCCCGAGGGCCTGTCTGATGTCAGCGTGGGCGACAGCGTGACGGTGACTTATACCGGGGAGCTGTCGGAGATCGACGCCTTCACCGGAACCATCCTGCGGGTGGAACCGGCGGAATAATGCAATAGAAAAGCTCCCGGCCAACCATGGCCGGGAGCTTTCGCTGTACAGAAAGTTACAGGCTGGCGATAAACCCGCAAGACTGCTTCAACGGGAAGGAAGATAGTTACGAAAGAAACCCAGGAGGGGTGTCTTTTGTTTTTAATCATAAGTTTTTCGAACTTCGAAAAGTTCGAAAAACTTGCAGCAGCTTGCCGAAAATCTTTTTCGGCAAGCTGCTTTATTTGCGGTCGTCCAGCTTCCGCAGGGCGTCCATGGCCTCCTCGAAGCCTTTGGCGATGGCGGAGGGATGGGCCCGCAGGATGCGCAGGGACCGGTGGTAGGTCCTGGCGGTGCGTTCCCGGACGATGTGCTTGCGGTTCCGGACCTTTTCGATGGCGTCGTTCAGGTCGGCACGGCGCTCCGCCAGCCGCTCCGCCGTCATATCCGGCAGGTCCTCCAGGTGGTCCCGGCAGGTCTCCAGCGCGTCGGCGATGGTGTCCAGAATCTCCAGCTTCACCTCGGCGCGGCGGCGGAGATTGGCCTCCAGCCGCGCCTGGCGGCGCTCGGTCCGCTCCTCCCGGGCCTGGCGCTGCTCGGCCAGCTCCGCCTCCACCCGGCTTTGCAGCAGGCGCTTTTCCAGCTCCGTCTTTTCCCGGAAGCGGCGCAGGTCGTCCTCCGCGAAGGCGGCGGCCACCTCAGCCCGCCTGGCAAGACGCCGCAGGTCCTCGTTCTCCTCCGTCAGCCGGGTCAGCATGTCCCGCAGGTCCAGAGCGGCCTGGACGGACTGGACCACGTCCACGGTGAAGGCGGCGGTCAGGAGCAGTGCCAGGGGGTCCACCAGCCAGGCGGGCACATCTGCCAGCAGCCGGGCGATGGGCGGGTGGATGAACCGCACCAGCAGGATGGAGAAGAAGCCCCAGGCGATGGAGCTGGAGAGACAGATGTGGCCGTTCAGGTTGCACTTCTTTTGGGAGTAGTCCCAGTAGCGGACCTTGAACAGCCGCTCCATGGCCGCGCCGGTGACGTATTCCAATAAAGTGGCGGCCAGCATGCCCAGCAGCCAGATCAGCCCCAGACTGCCCGCCACCGGCAGGGTGGCAAAGAGGATGATGATGGTGCCGGAGCCGTAGATGGGCAGCAGGGGACCGTGGAGGAAGCCCCGGTTCACCCAGTGGCGCTGGCAGAGGGAGACGTAGCAGCTCTCCCACACCCAGCCGCAGAAGCAATAGAAGAAAAACAGCAGGACCCACTGGCCCGCGGTGTAGATGTGCATGAAAACTCCTTTCGGAATGCGAGGGCGTTAACCCTTTAAAATATCGGTGTTCCGGTACTGAATGGCTTCGGCCAGATGCGCGGCGCCGATGGTTGCCTCCCCGTCCAGGTCCGCGATGGTCCGGGCCACCCGCAGGATGCGGTCGTGGGACCGGGCCGTCAGGCCCATGCGGGCGAAGGCGGTTTTCATCAGGGCCTCCCCGGCGGTGTCCAGACGGCAGAACTGGCCGATCTGGGCGGGGGTCATGTGGGCGTTGCAGGCCACGGAAGTCCCTGCGAACCGCTGGGTCTGGATGGCCCGGGCACCGTCCACCCGCTGCTTCACATCAGCGGAGGATTCGGGAATCTCTTTCCGGCGCATGGCCTCGTACTCCACGGAGGGAACGTTCACGTGGAGGTCGATGCGGTCCAGCAGGGGACCGGAGATCTTCTCCACGTACTTCTCCACCTCCCGTTCGGAGCAGGTGCACTTGCCGGAGGGGTGGCCCCGCCAGCCGCAGCGGCAGGGGTTCATGGCGCACACCAGCTGGAACCGGGCGGGCAGGTGCAGCGTGCCCCCGGCCCGGGCCACCGTCACTTCGCCGTCCTCCAACGGCTGGCGCATGGCCTCCAGCACGTCCCGGCGGAATTCCGGCAGCTCATCCAGAAACAGAACCCCGTTGTGGGCGAGAGAAATTTCCCCGGGCCGCATGGCGGGACCACCGCCTGCCAGAGACGCGGCGGAGGCGGTGTGATGGGGGCTGCGGAAGGGCCGGCGGGTCAGCAGGGGGCGCCTGGGATCCGCCATGCCCGCCACGGACCAGATGCCGGAGACCTCCAGTGCCTCCGCCCGGCTCATGTCCGGCAGGATGGAGGGCAGCCGCTTGGCCAGCATGGATTTGCCCGCGCCGGGAGAGCCGATCAGCAGCAGGTTGTGGCCGCCCGCGGCGGCGATCTCCAGCGCCCGCTTCACATTCTCCTGGCCCATGACATCCCGCAGGTCCGGCAGGTCGGCGGTGTCCTCTTCCGGCTCCCAGACGGGAGCGGGGGACAGGAGCGCCTCTCCCCGGAGGTGGGATACCAGGCTATGCACATCCGGCACGCCGTAGACCGTCAGGCCCCCGGCCAGGGTGGCCTCGGCGGCGTTCTCCGCCGGGACGAACAGCTGGCGGATGCCCGCCTGTCTGGCCGCCATGGCCATGGGCAGCACGCCGGAGACGCCCCGCAGGGCGCCGGTCAGGGACAGCTCCCCGAGAAAGGCGGCGTCGGCGGGCAGGGGCGGCACCGCCTCGGAGGCCGCCAGGATGCCTACAAAGATGGGCAGGTCATAGACCGTGCCCGCCTTCTTCTGCCCGGCGGGGGCCAGATTGACGGTGATGCGGCTGACGGGAAATTTGGCGCCGCAGTTCTTCACGGCCGCCCGGACCCGCTCCCGGGCCTCCCGCACGGCGGCGTCCGGCAGGCCCACCACGTCAAAGGCCGGCAGGCCGCCGGAGAGGAAGCACTCCGCGCTGACCTCGTAGCCGGTGATGCCGCTGAGTCCCAGGGAACGCACTGTCACTACCATAAAACCGCTGCCTCCTGCATAGACTTGTCCAGCGGGCAACCGCCGGATCACATGAGAAAGGTATTGCTGAAAAGAAAGAAAAAACTGTCTGCATTTGGAAAAGGATATCACGTTTTGACGAAAAATGGAACCCCGCTACGGGAAATTACCCAAAGAAAGAAAATGGATTTTGTCTCTTCCGCAGAAAAAGGAAAAATTTGTGCAAAAAATAACAAAGTGCAGGTTTACAGGCGGAAGCTGGCGTGATATAATGAGGACGCATGAGAATTCGGGGGAGAGAGTCCGAGTTTCGTGTTTTGGTAAGCTTGCTGCCGTGGGGCAGCGATTTATAGGAGGTAAGAGTTTATGGCAAGAAAGTTCAAGTCCATGGACGGTAACAATGCCGCTGCATATGTCAGCTACGCATTTACCGAAGTGGCGGGTATCTTCCCGATCACCCCGTCCTCTCCCATGGCAGACTTGGTCGACCAGTGGTCCGCCGCTGGCCAGAAGAACATCTTTGGTACCACCGTCAAGGTCTGCGAAATGCAGTCCGAGGCCGGCGCTTCCGGTACCGTCCACGGCTCCCTGGCCGCCGGTGCAATGACCAGCACCTACACGGCTTCCCAGGGCCTGCTGCTGATGATCCCCAACATGTACAAGATCGCCGGCGAGCTGCTGCCCTGCGTGTTCCACGTTTCCGCCCGTACCGTTTCCACCCACGCCCTGAACATCTTCGGTGACCACTCCGACGTCATGGCCTGCCGCCAGACCGGTTTCGCCATGCTGTGCGAGGGCAGCGTGCAGGAGGTCATGGACCTGAGCCCCGTGGCCCACCTGGCCACCATCGAGGGCCGTGTTCCCTTCATCAACTTCTTCGACGGTTTCCGTACCTCTCACGAGATCCAGAAGGTCGCCGTGTGGGATTACGAGGACC
>CAYWYW010000066.1:0-13230 GCA_964462715.1 uncultured Oscillibacter sp. | reverse complement strand
ATGTGCTGCCAGGCGGAGTGGCCCGTGTACGACGCCGCCAAGACCGTGGCTTCCACCGTGGACATGGCCGTCCAGGTCAACGGCAAGCTGAAGGGCACCATCACCATGCCCGCCGACAGCGAGGAGAAAGCCGTGGTGGACGCCGCCCTGGCTGTGGAAAAAGTCCAGAAGGCCACCGAGGGCATGAAGATCGTCAAGACCATTCTGGTGAAGAATCGGCTGGTCAATCTGATCGTCAAGCCTCAGTAAGCTGGAATTTTCCACCCTTGCTGTGGAAAAACACAGGAATTCGGAAAAATTCCCTTGACAACGGTGGAGAACTTACGTATAATATCGTTGTTAACGCCATAGAATTCAATTATGGCCCTTAAAGTATCCTGGATGTAGCCGGATACCTCGGAGGGAGGGAAATATAGATGTCTGAAATTCATGTGAAGGACGGCGAGTCCATCGACAGCGCACTGAAGCGTTTTAAGCGCTCCTGCGCCAAGGCGGGCGTCATCGCCGAGGTCCGTAAGAGAGAGCATTATGAGAGCCCCAGCGTCAAGCGTCGCAAGAAGTCTGAGGCCGCTCGCAAGAACAAGAAGCGTTTCTATTAATGCATAAAAAAGGTGCTGTACCAAATGGGTACAGCATCTTTTTTATGCAGGAAGTCAACCACCATGGAAACCACTTGTAGGGCGTGACCACCGGGCGCGCCGCATATAGCGGAAGACTTACCGAAACAGCTCCCCCGCGATATCCCGCACCTCCGGCCACATGAAAAAGGCGGCGGAGAACCCCAGGGACGACCCAATCTTTACCTTCTGGGACAAGGTCCCGGCGTCATCAAAGAGGACGAAGTGGGTCTCACCGTTTCGGCAGTAGGTGAAGTACCGGGCGCACAGATCCTGAGAAAAGAAGACAGCGGGGGACTCCCGCTCCATGAGCCGGGCCAGGGCCTCCTGGCTTAGGGGCTCCCCCTGACCGGAGCGGGCGGGCAGACGGAAGTCCATCCGCAGCCGCTGTACGTCCAGCGCCAACCGCCCCGCGCCACCTCTCTGGGCAGCGGTCTCCCGGAGCCGCTCTGTGAAAGTGCCTCCCGACATGGCGGTGCAGATCAGCATCACGGCGTTCTGGGCAGCCTCTCCATAGCTCTCCGGCAAATAGAGGGTCCGCCGGTTGGCGGAGAGCACTTGCCCCAGCCGCTGAGCGAAGCGGACCCGGTCCTGCCGGGGCCGTTCCTCAAAATCCAGCACCGCCCCCGAATAGCCCCGCCGCCCGCACTCCCGCAGCACCGCCCCGCAGAGGGCCTCCGGGTCTCCGATGGGAGGCGCCTCCCGGTCACTGACGGACAGCAGCCCACCCCGGGTCTGCAGCAGCAGATTCTGCCGCAGCAGGGTGGACCCCGGCCCGATGCGGTACGCCACATGAGCCAGTGTCCGTTTGAATCTGGACGCGGCCTGGGCTTCGTCCGGTGTGACAGCCAGAAACAGGCGCAAAGTGCCCCCCCCCCCTTGTGCAAATCGGCGTTGGATGGTATACTGCTCTTATGGAATCTATGCAGACAAGGAGCCGCCTATGTCATTTTCACTGATCCCGGACCGGGTGATGAACTGTTACAGGGACCTGACCCCGGCGTATTTGCAGGAAAAAGGGGTGACCTTGCTCCTGAGCGACCTGGATTTCACCCTGGCCGCCAAAAGCACCCGCCGCCCGGACCAGCCCCTCCGGGACTGGATCGGGGAATTGAAGGAGTGCGGCATTGACTTTATGATCGTCTCCAACAACCGCTCCGGCAAGCGGGTGACGGAGTTCTGCGCCGACCTGGGGGTGGGCTACCAGGGCCACGCCGGGAAGCCCTCCACCCGGGGACTGGAGGCCGCCATGGCCAGAGCGGGCCGGGACCGGGCCCATACCGCCATGCTGGGGGACAAGCTGCTGACGGACATGCTGGCCGCCAACCGGGCCGGAGTACTGGCATTGATGGTGGAGCCGGTGGGCGGCGCCGTGACCCTCTGGCAGAAGGTGCTCCACGCCCTGCAGGCGCCCTTCAAGGCTGTCTGCCGCTGCCGAATGGGAAAAGAAGTATAAAAAAACCAAGAAGTGCCTGAAAAATACTTGCAATAACGGGCAACATACGGTAAAATATCATCGGTATTTCGCTAGATATAGAAAGCTTGAGAAAATGTCCTCCCGCAGGTCGTTTTCTCGTAAGATTTGTGAGGAGGAAAAAACTATGCCTACCATTACCGCCGGCGATTTTCGCAAGGGTATGATTTTTGAGATGGATGGAAAGCCCATGGTCGTTGTGGACTTCCAGCACGTGAAGCCCGGCAAGGGCGCTGCTTTCGTGCGTACCAAGTATAAGAACGTCATCAGCGGCACCATCCGTGAGGAGTCCTTCAACCCCACCGCCAAGTTCGAGCAGGGCGCTGTGGAGCGCAGAAGCGCCGAGTACAGCTACAACGACGGCGACCTGTACTACTTCATGGACCCCGAGACCTTTGACATGACTCCGCTGAACGCTGACGTTCTGGGTGATGCCTTCCAGTTCATCAAGGAGAACACCATGTGCACCCTGGTGAGCTACAAGGGCAGCGTGTTCACCGTGGAGGCCCCCAACTTCGTTGAGCTGACCGTCACCGAGACCGAGCCCGGCGTGAAGGGCGATACCGCTACCAACGTGACCAAGAGCGCCACCCTGGAGACCGGCGCCGTCATCAAGGTGCCCCTGTTCATCAACGAGGGCGAGAAGATTCAGATCGACACCCGTACCGGTGAGTATCTGGGCCGCGTGAAGGAATAAGCGAAATAAAGGGGGGACTGTAGTCCCCCCTTTAGATTCCCCCTAACCTCGTCAGAACAAGCTGCACTCGGTTCGCCCCGCCCTGCGGGCAGGGCTCACACCGTTCCGCTTGTTCTTCTTCTCCCCACCGAACCCGCTCCGCTGGGCTTCGGCGGGGGCCCCTTGGGTCGGTCACTGGTGTCGCCGCCCAGGGTGGCTGGGTCAATGTATTTTCGCCACGTACACGCCGCGGCGAAAATCATTGAAAAACTTTCTCCGCTTTGAGGCGGAGAAACCGGGAACCTGAGGTTCCCTGGACCATCCCTCATCCTCCTTCTGGAGGCGGATGAGGAGATTGCGTATGCTGCGTACACCACTACTTTTTATCACGAAAGGAGTTACCACTATGGAGATCATTGAGAAAGTTGCTTATCTGAAGGGCCTGGCTGAGGGCATGGAGCTGGATACCGGCAAGAAGGAGGGCAAGCTGCTTGCTGCCATCATCGACCTGCTGGAGGACATCGCTCTGGAGATCGAGGACATCGAGGACGAGCAGGCTGAGCTGTCTGACGGCCTGGACGCTGTCAGCGACGACCTGGAGGACGTGGAAGACCTGGTCTTTGAGGACTGGGAAGACGACGATGAGGACGAGTACGAGGAAGACGAGCTGGACGAGGACGAAGACTGCTACGCCACCACCTGCCCCACCTGCGAGGAGACCATCTACTTCGACGAGTCCATTCTGGACGAGGGCGAGGTCATCTGCCCCAACTGCGGCGAGAAGCTGGAGTTTGACATGAGCAGCCTGGAGGAGGACTCCGACGAGGGTTCCGACGAGGAGTAATTCTCCTTATAGTAGAAATCGAAGCGCAAGAAGCCGCCGCGGAATATTCATTCCGCGGCGGCCTTAGATTTGGCTGTATTGTTTCAGCGGCAGCCCTTTACCGCCTTTTTCCCCAGACTGCACAGGCCCGCGCCGATAGCGGTGGCAAAGGTGGCGTTTTCCGGGACGATGTAGTGGATGCCGTACAGCTTCTCGAAATTCTCAAAGTTAGGCTTCACCTGGTCCAGGGTGGTCATGGACCCGGTGAGCACCACAGTTTTGGTATCGCAGCACTGGCAGGCCAGCACCGTCATGGTGCCGATGGCCTGGAGCACCAGGTTCACCGCTCCGGCAGCCAGGTCGGCAGGGGAGGCGTCCTCCGCCAGATTGCCGAAATTGGCGGCGGTGAGGGTGGGGTCCAGCGTGGGCGCGGGATTGCGGGTAATATCGGCGATGGTGAGATCCACCTGGCCCAGGTCGCCGCTGGCCGCCAGCTTTTTGATCTGGCCGAATCGCTCCATGCCAACCAGCTTGCGGCAAAGACCCCCCAGAGTGCCGCCGCCGATGCCGCTGCCGCACAGGTGCCGCACCGTACCGCTTTTCTCCGCCCACATAAAGGCGGTGCCGGTGCCCATGGTCACCACCACGGCGGCCTCCTGGCCGGACAGGGCCAGCGCTCCGGCGCCGCTGGCGGAAAATTCATCCACCCGGCAGGTGGGCAGACCGTAGATGTCTCCGTCCACATAGCTGGCGCCCACACCGGTCAGCACCACCCGGCGTACATCCCCCAGCGTCAGGCCGTTGCTGGTGAGATAGTTGCCCAGGGCGCCATACAGGCTGGTGACCTGATCCTCCGCCCGGACCCGCAGCATAGAGATCACGCTGCCGTCGGTCCGCAGACCGACTACCTTGGTGGTGGAGCCGCCGATATCGATTCCTAAAATCACATCCATGGTGAAAACCTTCCTTTTCAACGGCAGAGCTGTTACTGTGTTCCATAATAGGGGAGGGTGGCTTTCTTGTCAATTAAAATTGACAAAATTTTGACATGTTTTTTGAAAAACGATTGCTTTTCCAGTGAGATGCGGCTATAATCATGGCAGGTGACAAGACACCGACGATTTTGTGTTGAGGTACGATCATGGATACAGAAAAGAAACTGAATATGACCATGCTCTGCGACTTTTATGAGCTGACCATGGGTAATGGCTACTTCCAGGCGGGCTATCAGGACCGCGTGACCTACTTTGATGTCTTTTTCCGGGATGTTCCGGACAAGGGCGGCTTTGCTGTCTGCGCGGGCCTGGACCAGCTGATCGAGTATATCGAAAACCTCCATTTTGATGAGGAGGATATCGCCTATCTCCGGAGCAAGAAACTGTTCTCTGAGGAGTTTTTGGAGTATCTGCGGAATTTCAAATTTACCGGAGACATCTGGGCCATCCCCGAGGGTACGCCCATCTTCCCCCGGGAGCCGGTGGTGACCGTCCGGGCCAAAGCCATTGAGGCCCAGCTTATCGAGACCTTCACTCTGCTGACCATCAACCACCAGAGCCTGATCGCCACCAAGGCCAACCGCATCGTCCGGGCAGCCCAGGGGCGGACGGTGTTGGAGTTTGGTTCCCGCCGGGCCCAGGGCACCGACGGTGCCATCTCCGGTGCCCGGGCAGCTTACATCGGCGGTTGCAAGGGTACGGCCTGCACCATTTCCGACCGGCTTTTCGGCGTCCCGGCCGGCGGCACCATGGCCCACTCCTGGGTCCAGATGTTTGACAGCCAGTACGAGGCATTCAAGACCTACTGCGAGATTTATCCCACCAACGCCACGCTGCTGGTGGACACCTATAACGTGCTGAAATCCGGCGTGCCCGATGCCATACGGGCCTTTAACGAGGTACTGAAGCCTTTGGGCATCAAGAAGTGCGGCATTCGCCTGGACTCCGGTGACATCGCCTATCTCAGCCGGGAGGCCCGGAAGATGCTGGACGAGGCAGGCTGGACGGAGTGCCAGATCTCTGCGTCCAACTCCCTGGATGAGTATATCATCCGGGACCTGCTGCAGCAGGGAGCGAAGATCGACATGTTCGGCGTGGGCGAGCGCATGATCACTGCCAGCAGCCAGCCGGTGTTCGGTGGCGTGTACAAGCTGTCCGCTGCGGAGGATGCTGAGGGGAATATCATTCCCCGGATTAAGGTCAGCGAGAATGTGGACAAGATCACCAATCCCCATTTCAAGAAGGTCTACCGCATCTTCGACAAAGTCACCGGTAAGGCCGAGGCGGACTACATCACCGTCTGGGACGAGACGGTGGACGAGAGCCAGCCTCTGGAACTGTTCGATTCCCGTGCCACCTGGAAACGAAAGACCTATACGAACTTCGAGGCCAAGCCTTTGCAGGTGCAGGTGTTCAAGGGCGGGGAGCTGGTCTATCAGCAGCCCACCTTGAAGGAAATTCAGGACTATTGTGCCCAGCAGGTGGACACCCTGTGGGACGAGGTGAAGCGCTTCGAGAATCCCCATAACTACTATGTGGACCTAAGCCAGAAGCTCTGGGACATCAAGCAGGAGCTCCTGCGCAAAAGCAGATGATCTCGCCTCACAGCCCCGCCGGAAGGCGGGGCTGTGTCTCTTTGCGGGATTGTTTACAGGATCAGGGTTGCAGATGGAGCAAATTTTGTATATAATATACTTTTAATCAGAGAAAGAAAGGGTGGGGCCTGTGCGGAACAAGATGACCGCGGAACGGATCGAGCGGAAAATTTCCGCGGTGACCAGCATTTCCATGTGTGCACTGACAGTCCTGGCGCAGATCGCCACCACGCTGCTGCTGACCCATTTCCTCCAGGAAAAGGCCAGCTATGTTTACAGCCTTCTGGAGCTGGCGGGCGCCCTGACTGCCATCCGGGTCTACCAGCGGCCGGGCAGCCCCAGCTATAAGCTGGCCTGGATGTGCCTGCTGATGGTACTGCCGGTGGCCGGCATGATTTTGTTCTGCCTGTGGGGCGGCACGCACCAGGCCAAGCAGCTGAGCCTGCGGAAGATCCCGCCCATCCCTCTGCGGGAGAGCCAGAAAATGGCCAGCGAGACCAACCTGTCCCGCCTGCGCCGCCAGTCCGCCTCCTGGGGACGGCTGGCATCCTATCTGCAGAAGAAAGGATTCCCTGTGTACCGGAATACCTCCGCCCGGTATTTCGGCGACGGCGGGGCTTTCTTCGATGACCTAATCGCTCACCTGGCAAAGGCGGAGCATTCCATTTTCATGGAGTATTATATCCTTGCGGAGGGGCAGATTTGGGACCGCATTTTCCGGGTGCTGAAGGAACGGGCTGCCGCCGGGGTGGAAGTCTATCTGATTTTTGACGACTTCGGCAACCTGACCCGTCTGACAGATGATACCCTACAGGAGATTCAGAACGCGGGGATCGAGGTAGGGGTGTTCAATCCGGTCCACCGGTATGTGAACCGCATCTATTTCAACTACCGGGACCACCGGAAGATCACCGTCATCGACGGCCGGGTGGCCTATACCGGCGGCATCAATATTGCTGACGAATACGCCAACCTCATCGTCCGCTTCGGCCATTGGAAGGACAGCGGCGTCCGGCTCGAGGGCGAGGGCGCCTGGGGCTTTGCCGTCCAGTTCATGCAGATGTGGAAGATGCTGGGCCGGACCTTTGCCAACGAGGATGACTACTACCGTTCCCGCCAGGAGGAGCCGGAGAGCCCCGGTTTCTGCCAGCCCTTTGCCGACGGCCCCCTGAACAATCCCGACAATCCCATTGAGGAGACATACCTCCAGCTGATCGCCTCTGCCAGGCATATGCTGTATCTCACCTCCCCGTATTACGCGGTGGAGGAGTCCATGCAGCAGGCACTGTGCATTGCAGCTGACGCCGGTGTGGACGTGCGGCTGCTGGTTCCGGCGGTTCCGGACAAAAAGTACGCCTATATAGTGGCGGAGACCTACTGGGGCCAGTTGCTGGAGCATGGGGTGAAGATTTACAAGTATACTCCGGGTTTTCTTCACGCCAAGAGCGTCCTGGTGGACCGGGAGGTGGCTCTGGTGGGCAGTACCAACATGGATTACCGGACCTTCCAGCTCCATTACGAGTGCGGCGTGCTGATGTATCACATGCCGGCGGTGGAGGAACTGCTGGAGGACATGGACGATATCATGGCCCAGAGCACCCTCTATACCATGGAGGAATGGCAGAAGCGGTCCTGGTTGCGGCGAATGACGGCGTCTCTGCTGAGATTGGGAGCCATATGGCTATGAGATGTCAAGGGGGAGCAGGCTCCCCCTTGAGAATCCCCCACCACCGGTGAATACGATTCACTGGTGTGTGCGCCCCAAGGGCGCACGAGTCAAAATATTTTTGTCAGGCACATGTCCTGACAAAATGATTGAAATTCCTTCTTTCGCCTTCGGCGAAAGAACAGGGGAAATCTTAGGTTTTCCCTAGCCCCTTTCCTTGCAGGCGGCTATCAGCCTCCTGCCCCAGTTCACTCAATTTTTCGCTTCCAGGAGGTCCCCATGTCCCGTGAGCTTATCCCCCAGGAGATTGCCGAGCGCAGTCTCATCAAAACCTACCGCAAGTCCCTGTGGAACCCCTTCATCGCTGCGGTCAAGCGGTATGAGCTGGTGTCTCCCGGGGACCATATCGCTGTGTGCATCTCCGGCGGAAAGGACTCCATGGTGTTGGCCAAGCTCATGCAGGAGCTGCAAAAGCACACGGAGCAACCCTTTGACCTGACCTTCCTGGTGATGGACCCCGGCTACAATCCCGCCAACCGGGCGCTGATCGAGTCCAATGCAAAGCTGTTGGGCATCCCCGTTACCATCTTCGAAAGCGATATCTTCGATGTTACTGTCCAGGTGGACAAGAACCCCTGCTACCTCTGCGCCCGGATGCGCCGGGGCTGCCTGTACGCCAAAGCCCGGGAGCTGGGCTGCAACAAGATCGCCCTGGGCCACCACTTCTCCGATGTCATCGAGACGACTCTCCTGGGATTGTTTTACGGCGCCCAGGTCCAGACCATGCCTCCTAAGCTCCACAGCAAGAATTTCCCCGGTATGGAGCTGATCCGCCCCCTGTATTGTGTCCATGAGGACGCTATCATTGCCTGGAGGAACTATAATGATCTGAAGTTTCTGCAGTGTGCCTGCCGCTTCACAGAGGCCCGGGACGCATCAGGCGACGGCATTGGGGAGAGCAAGCGCCAGGAGATGAAGGTGCTGCTGCGGGAGTTGAAAAAGACCAACCCCAACATTGAAAAGAGCATTTTCCGAGCCATCCACGGCGTCCAGCTGGACACCTTTCCAGGCTTCAAGTACCGGGGTCAGGCCCACTCTTTCCTGGAGTTTTACGACGGCGCCGCCAGCTTTGACTCTGACGCATAAAAAACAGTCCTGAGGCAAGTTGCCTCGGGACTGTTTTTATCATAGAGAATTAATAAAAAAGGCCTTGAAAGCAAATGCTTTCAAGGCCTTTGGCAGCGGGTGAAGGATTCGAAGTGTCTGAAATGCCGTGTTAAGTAGTCCCTTCTAGTACCAAAACCCTTTATTTGCAACGGTTTGCGGACTTTCCATGTTTTATCTTGTACCATGTAGTACCGGGTAATATTAGGTGCTTAAGGGAGAAAATAAGGGAGAAAAAGTAAAGGTCGAGCAGTGCTTTTATGTGCCAAGCAGAACGTACCACACAATCTGAAAGTTCATATTCAAGCAAATACAATCCCTGATGTCATAGGTAAAAATCCTTGTGGCAACAGGGAATTTTTGCGTTTTTCCAGTATTGCCATATGAAAAGCTGTTTTGGCTTTGAGATATAAGGAAGGGGGCAACAAGGCTTCTGCGTGTTCTCTGTTTGTCTAGAACGCATTCGTCAGTGATCTCCCCTTAAATTCCTGAATAATCTACCGTATCAACTCCTTTTCATCAAATAAACTGCTTGCTCATCAGCAAATTCGATCCAGCAACCCTCCGCAAAAAATGATTCAAAGTAATTCTAAATTGACTGCAGATTGCTTCTAATGTGAAAACGGGAGATTTTGTGTTTCGGTTGAGTAGGTTTGCAATGGTGGTCCCATTTTTCCGTTGATATTGAGGCAAAGAAAACCAGGAAATTAAGAACGGAAAAACCTACACTTGGTATGAAGCTCGCATCACAACCGGGTATGACCCCAGCACTGGGAAGCAAATTCAACGTTCAGTGAGTGGTAAGAAAAAAGAGGACGTTGCGAAAAAAATTAGGAAATTGTCAGTCGAAGTTGATGAAGGTACTTATTTAGAGCCAAACAAAATGACGTTGGCGGAATGGCTTGATATTTGGATGTCAGACTACATGGGGGACAAGAAGTATTTAACCGTCAAGAATTATAAGTCAAATGTCGAGACCCATATTAAACCGGAGTTAGGCTCAGTTAAACTGCAAAAGTTAGCGCCTCATATAATTCAACGATTTTACAATGAGCTGAGTGATCACGGTTGCTCTGTTCCCGTAAAAGATAAGAACGGCAATGTCCAGAAAAAAGACGGAAAAGTGGTTACTTCTTTAAGTCCTATGGCAGCAAAGACGGTCCGTAATATACATGGCACATTGAACAAGGCTCTATCCGTTGCTGTTAGTATAGGATATCTCCGCAGTAACCCGGCTGAATGTGTGATATTGCCAAGGGTAGAGAAAAAAGAAATTCACCCGCTCGCAGATGAACAGGTGAAAGAATTTCTGAAAGAAGCAAGTTTGGAGGACTATGGAATTGCATTAAAGGTTATCCTCTTTACAGGACTGAGAGAATCTGAGCTTTTGGGGCTTACATGGGACTCGGTTGACTTTAAAACTGGATCAATTACCATCAGTAAACAACTGCTGAAAAGGAAGATTGAAGATGGAGGCTCAACTCTAAGCTCAACAAAAAGCGGAAAGATGAGGATCATCAAGCCAGCGCCTTTTGTGATGGAGCTATTGGCACAGCAATATAAGGAGCAAACCAAGCAGAGACTTCAATCTGGAAATCAGTGGCAAGGCTGGCAAACATCTGAGGAACAGAAAACATCGTTGGTATTTCTAACTCCGGACGGAAAACATCTTTCTCAGACCTCTATTCGCTACCATTTCAAAAAAGTAGTTGAGAGGATTGGAGTCCCAGCGGCACGAGTACATGACTTGCGACATACATTCGCAGTACTGTCCCTCCAGAACGGAGATAATATCAAAACGGTGCAAGGGAACTTGGGACATGCTACCGCAGCTTTTACTTTGGATGTTTACGGTCATGTGTCAGAGCGCATGAAGGATGACAGCGCTGCCAGAATGCAAGCCTATATTGAGAATATCTCCTGAAAGTCAAGAGAAATTAAAAATAAGGGAGAAATAAGGGAGAAAACAAAAAAGAAACCCTGGAACCATTGTGATTCCAAGGTTTCTTCTGGCAGCGGGTGAAGGATTCGAACCCTCACATACAGAGTCAGAGTCTGCTGTGCTACCTTTACACAAACCCGCTATCTTTTGTCCGCCGCAGCGAACAGATATTATTATACAGAAAAGCGGAAAATTGTCAATAGAAATTTCAAAATTTTTTAAAAAAGTTTTAGGGGCTGTTTCAGCCCCCAAAACTCCTGCAAACGGTACTCCTTACTGGGTGAAGTGCTCGTGGTTGAAGATATGATCCTGACAGAAGCAGTGGTAGCCGACGCAGCGGGAGCAGTACCGGAACTCCAGCTCCGGATGGTCCGTGTCGGTGCGGCCGCAGACGGCGCACTTGTGGCGGTAGCCACGCTCCGCCTCCTTTTTCTTCTGTTGGCGGACGGCGGACTTGAACTGGATGGTCTGACGGGAATTCTGATGCCGGACATGGAAGCCGAACTCCGCCAATAGGTCCGCGATGCCGTCCCAGAAAAAGACGGCATAGACCAGCCAGACGGGCAGAACATACAGCAGATACCAGAGCCCGAATCGGAAAATGTTCAGAGCCGTCAGCACTACATACAGCACCGCTAGCCATTTGGCCTGGATAGGAAGAATGAGCTGAATGCGGATCATGGCGGTTGGGTACAGGGTGGCGAAGGCCAGGAATAGGATATTGTAGAAGGGACCGGTACTGATATAGGGGGACTTGTCCCACAGGAGGCTGACGAAGGCGAATACTACCATCAGCACCGCAGAGCACAGGTAAAAGAGGGTGAACTTGGCTGTCCCCCAGTATTCCTCCACGGAGGTCCCGATGGAGTAGTAGAAGAACAGGCCCACCAGCACCCAGAAGGGATTGCCGCCCTCGGGTGTCACCAGCCAGGTGACCAGCCGCCAGATCTCCCCGTGCAGCACCAGTTCCATGTCAAAGTCCAGCATGAGGGAGGCGGCGCCCTTGGAGAAGAGGTCCAGCAGATAGACGGCGGCGGTGATAAGGACCACATACCGCATCAGATTTGGAACGCCGAAACGGGGATGGGTCAGGGCAAACCGATCCACGGCGTTGTTCAGTTTTCTCAAAGAGATCCCTCCAATATGATAGTCACGGGACCATTATAACCGCTTCTGCCGGAAAAGTCATGAAAAAATTTTGAACGAAGGAAAAACCGGGAATTTCCGGCAAAATTCCAGCAAAAAGCGGAACTTTTGTATTGACAATTTCAAAGAACCTGTTATGATGATAAATGAAAATTTGATAGTCCTTATCAAGAGTGGTGGAGGGAACGGCCCAGTGAAACCACGGCAACCTGCATTGTAAGGTGCCAAATCCGGCGGATACCGACAGATGAGGAGCGAGAAAAGGTATTTTCTGCGCGTTTCGTCGTCGAAACGCGCATTTTTTTGTGCCTTGATAGGGAAGAATCGAAGGAGGATTATTATGGCAAGACACTATATGTTTACATCTGAATCAGTGACCGAAGGGCATCCTGACAAGATTTGCGACCAGATCTCCGACGCCGTTCTGGACGCCATCATGGCGCAGGACCCCCAGGGCCGCGTGGCCTGCGAGACCACCGTCTCCACCGGCCTGGTCCACATTATGGGTGAAATCTCCACCCAGTGCTACGTGGATATCCCTAAGATCGCCCGAGAGGTCATCCGGGATATCGGCTATGACCGCGCCAAGTATGGCTTCGACTGCGACACTTGCGGCATCATCACCAATATTGACGAGCAGTCCGCTGACATTGCCCTTGGCGTGGACAAGTCCCTGGAGAGCAAGCAGGACGCAGATGCCGAGCTGCAAAACGGCGCCGGTGACCAGGGCATGATGTTTGGCTACGCCTGCGACGAGACCCCTGAGCTGATGCCTCTGCCCATCTCTCTGGCGCAGAAGATGGCCAAGCGCCTGACCGAGGTCCGCAAGGTGGGCCTGGTGAACTACCTGCGTCCCGATGGCAAGACCCAGGTGACGGTGGAGTACGACGAAAACGGCAAGCCCGTTCGGGTAGACACCGTGGTCCTCTCCACCCAGCACAGCCCCGAAGTTACACTGGAGCAGATCCGCCGGGATATGATCGACATGGTCATCAAGACCTCCGTCCCCGCCGGTCTCATGGACGAGAACACCAAGATCTATGTGAACCCCACCGGCCGCTTTGTTATCGGCGGCCCCCAGGGCGACTCCGGCCTCACCGGCCGCAAGATCATCGTGGACACCTACGGCGGC
>CAYWYW010000065.1:0-13506 GCA_964462715.1 uncultured Oscillibacter sp. | reverse complement strand
GACCAGATCCTGCGGACCCAGATCCGGGTGCTTCAGAACGAACTGGGAGAGGGGGAGGACGGCGATGATGAGCTGGACACCTACCGCCAGAAGATCCATGCCCTGGAACTGGACGAGGATACCACCAAGCACTTGTTGAAGGAGGTCACCAAGCTCTCCAAGCAGCCCTTCGGCAGCGCAGAGGGCGCTGTCATCCGGGGATATCTGGATGTGTGCCTGGAGATGCCCTGGAATACCTACACCAAGGAGCGGGTCAGTGTGGACGCCGCCCGGAAGGTGCTGGAAAAGGACCACTACGGCCTGGAAAAGGTGAAGGAGCGCATTTTGGAGACCATCGCCGTTCGCCAGATGAACCCCGAGGGCAAGGGACAGATCATCTGTCTGGTGGGCCCTCCCGGCGTGGGCAAGACCTCCATCGCCATCTCCGTGGCCAAGGCCCTGAACCGGAAGCTGGCCCGGCTGAGCCTTGGCGGTGTCCGGGACGAGGCGGACATCCGGGGCCACCGCAAGACCTACATAGGCTCCATGCCCGGCCGCATCATCGAAGCCATCAGCCGCAGCGGCTCCATGAATCCTCTGCTGCTGCTGGATGAAATCGACAAAATGGGAAACGATTATCGGGGCGATCCCGCCGCAGCGCTGCTGGAGGTGCTGGACAGCGAGCAGAACCACAGCTTCCGGGACCACTTCCTGGAGATCCCCGTGGACCTGAGCAAGGTCATGTTCATTACCACCGCCAACACCACCGACACCATCCCCCGACCTCTGCTGGACCGCATGGAGCTGATCCAGATCTCCAGCTACACCGACGAGGAGAAGGTGCAGATCGCCAAGCGCCACCTGCTGCCCAAGCAGCTGGAGGAGCACGGCTTGAAGAAGGGAAGCGTCCGCATCAGCGACGACGTGCTGCGGGCCGTTATCCGGGACTACACCCGGGAGTCCGGCGTCCGCCTACTGGAGCGGCGGTTGGCTGCCATCTGCCGGAAGGCGGATATGCTCATGCTTTCAGACAGTGTAAAGAGAATTACCGTTACAGAAAATGACTTGCCCAAGCTGCTGGACTGCCAGCCCTATCCCCCTGCCCTCCACACGGAGAAGGAGGAGATCGGCGTGGTCAACGGCCTGGCCTGGACGGAAGCGGGCGGCGAAATTCTGGAAGTGGAAGTCAACGTCATGGAGGGCACTGGCAAGCTGGAGCTGACTGGAAATCTGGGTGATGTCATGAAGGAATCCGCCCAGGCGGCCCTTTCCTGCCTGCGGAGCCGTGCGGCGGTGCTGGGCATTGAGACGGACTTCTATAAGACCAAGGACATCCATGTCCATTTCCCGGAGGGCGCCGTGCCCAAGGACGGGCCCTCCGCCGGCATCGCCATGGCGACTGCCATGCTGTCTGCGCTGACGGGGCGGAAGATCAAGGCAGGCGTAGCTATGACAGGCGAAATTACTTTACGGGGACGGGTGCTGCCTATCGGCGGTTTGAAGGAGAAATCCATGGCTGCCAAGCGCAATGGCATCGGCACGGTCCTCATTCCCAAGGACAATGTCCGGGACCTGGAGGATATTGACCAGACGGTTCGGGCTGCTCTGCGGTTCGTTCCGGTGGGCACGGTGGACGAGGTGTTTGCCGCCGCCCTGTGCCCGGAGGCTGTGCAGGAGGAGGTCGCCGGCTGCGTGGCCGCTTTCGCGCCCATTCCCCGGGAAAAGGGCGGCGACGCCGCCCTGCGTCAGTAAGGAGAGGAGAGACCATATGGCTTTGAATTTCGGAAAGGTGGAGTTTGTCCGCTCTGCGGCCAACCGCTCCGGCTTTCTGCGGGACGGCCTGCCCCAGTTTGCCTTTGCCGGCCGCTCCAACGTGGGAAAGTCCTCCGTCATCAACCGTCTGGCTGGGCGGAAGAACCTGGCCTATGTGGGCGCCTCCCCGGGCAAGACCACTCAGATCAACTATTTTCTGGTGGACAAGGGTGCCTATCTGGTGGACCTGCCGGGCTACGGCTACGCCAAGGTCTCCAAGGCGGAGAAGGAGCGTTGGGGCAAGCTGATGGAGAACTACTTCCAGGACGAGGGCGGTCTCATCACCGTGGGTGTCCTGATCGTGGATATCCGCCACAAGCCCACGGAAAATGACCTGACTATGCACCGCTGGTTCCGGGAGAGCGGCTGTCCGGAGATCGTGGTGGCCAACAAGCTGGATAAGCTGAAAAAGAGCCAGGTGGAGCCTGCCATTCAGCTGATCCGGGAGACCCTGGAGCTGACGGATGAGGACATTCTGGTGCCCTTCTCCGCGGAAAAGGGCACCGGCAAGGAGGAACTGATCTCCCTGCTGAATCAGGCCTGTGAGCGATAAAAGGGAAAGGAACGGCGAAGGCCGTTCCTTTTTTGCGTTACCAGCTTTTGCACTCTTTGGAGCAGTCATGCTGTTTCTTGCGCTCTTCCACCATCTTCACAAACCACTCCACCATGGCAGGGTCCTGATGGAAGAAAAAGGCACTTTGCCTCTGGTCCAGAGCCGCGATAGTGGCCATGTCCTCTGGCTTCAGGGCAAAATCAAATACGTCCAGATTTTCTCTCATCCGCTCGATGTGGGTGGATTTCGGAATGACTACCACGCCCCGCTGGAGGTGCCACCGCAGCATCACCTGAGCCGGAGTCTTTCCGTATTTTGCGCCGATCTGTGTAAGAACCGGGTTCTCAAACAGGCCGCCCCGGCCTTCCCCGAAGGGCGCCCAAGCTTCCATCTGGATGCCGTATTTGTCCATCCACTGCTTTGATTCAGCCTGCTGGTGGAAGGGGTGGACCTCCACTTGGTTCACCATAGGGCGGACATGGGCAAAGGAGGCAATATCCACCATCCGGTCGGGATAGAAATTGGAAATGCCGATAGCCCGGACTTTACCCGCTTCGTACAGGTCCTCCAACGCCCGGTAGGCACCGTAATAATCAGCAAAGGGCTGGTGTAGAAGCACCAGATCCAGATAGTCTGTCTGCAATTTCCTCATGGATTCCAGTACGGATGCCTTTGCCTGCTCATAGACATAGTGTTCAATCCAGACCTTGGTGGTCAGGAAGATGTCCTCTCTGGGCACACCGGACTTTACCATTGCGCTGCCTACCTGCTCCTCATTGAAGTAGCTTTGAGCTGTGTCCAACGCCCGGTAGCCAACTTCCAGGGCATCCAGGACGCAGCGCTCGCACTCCTCTTGACTAACCTGATATACGCCGTAGCCCAACATGGGCATTCTGACGCCGTTTCGTAATGTCACATATTCCATAATGCATCCTCCTGTGTTGATGAATATCCGGTGCCTGATGCCTCTTGCGGGGTGGGCGCCTGTGTGGTATGCTTTCAGTGTAGAAGACGGTTGTTACAACCGGTCAATACCTTTTTTGAAGTTTTCTGGATGTATGGGGGAATAGGATGTTGTATTCCATGAAGGATGTCTGCCGGAAAACGGGGATGACTTACGAGGCGTTGAAATTCTATTGTAACTAGGGGCTGGTCCCTAATGTGAAGCGGGACGCGAATAATTACCGGGTGTTTGATGATCGGGATGTGGCGTGGATCGAGAGCCTGGGATGTTTAAAACGCTGCAGGATGAGCATTCAGGAGATGAAAGACTACGTCGGCCTGTGTGAACAGGGACAAGCCTCTATTCCCGAAAGAAAAGTGCTTCTGGACCGGAAACGGGAACAACTTCTGGAACATATCCGCGAATTGGAGGGAGCTGTTCGCTACATTGACTGGAAACAGAGCTTTTACGATGATGTGCTTTCCGGACGGACACCTTATATGAGCAATTTGCTTCTGGAGGAAGAGTAGGCCATCAGCAGAGGAATGCGGAAAAGTATCGTGCGGTTTTTGGGAAAATCTCCGTTACCCCCTATGCAAACCCGGAAAAATACGCTACAATATAAACGTTAAAATCTGCGAAAAACAACGGAGGTTTTTGAAATGGCAAAACCTGTTTATAAGCGCGTCCTGCTGAAGATCAGCGGCGAGGCCCTGGCCGGGGGCAAGGGAAGCGGCCTGGATTTTGAAATGATCGGCAGCGTCTGCGACGTCATCAAGGAGTGCCTGGACATGGGCGTTCAGGTGGGCCTGGTGGTAGGCGGCGGCAACTTCTGGCGCGGCGCCAAGAACAGCGGCGGCGGCAAGATGGAGCGTACCCGGGCCGACCACATCGGCATGCTGGCCACCGTCATGAACTGTCTGGCCGTGGCGGACGTGTGCGAGCAGAAGGGCATCCCCGTCCGGGTCCAGACTGCCATCGAGATGCGGGCCATCGCCGAGCCCTATATCCGGGGCCGGGCTATCCGGCATCTGGAGGAGGGCCGGGTGGTGATCTTCGGCGCCGGCACCGGCAATCCTTACTTCTCCACCGATACGGCGGCCGTCCTGCGGGCGGCGGAGATCAACGCCGACGTGATCCTGCTGGCCAAAAACGTGGACGGCGTGTACAATGCCGACCCCGCCAAAGACCCCAATGCCGTGAAGTACGACACCATCAGCTACGACGACGTGCTGGCCCAGCACCTGATGGTGATGGACACCACTGCCACGTCCCTCTCCATGGACAACCACATCCCCGTGCTGCTGTTTGCTCTGAAGGACCCCCAGAACATCATCCGGGCCCTGTGCGGCGAGAATGTGGGCACCATCGTCAAAGAATAAGAACCGCGCGTCAGCGCCTCCCCATAACAGATTGAAATGTGAAAGGAAGGAACAAGTCATGTTGAAGGACGAATACAAAGTTTACGAGGAGAAAATGAGAAAGAGCATCGACTCCGTGGCCGCGGATTTCGCCTCAGTGCGTGCGGGCCGTGCCAACGCCGGCGTGCTGGACCGCATCATGGTGGACTACTACGGCAGCCCCACCCCCATCCAGCAGATCGCCGCCATTTCCTCTCCCGATCCCCGGGCCCTGGTGATCTCCCCCTGGGACAGCAAGGCCCTGAAGAGCATCGAGAAGGCTATCCAGAACTCCGATCTGGGAATCAATCCCCAGAACGATGGCCGCTGTATCCGCCTGACCTTCCCCCAGCTGACGGAGGAGCGCCGTAAGGAGCTGGTGAAGCAGATCCACAAGTATGCCGAGGCCGGAAAAGTGGCCGTCCGCAACATCCGCCGTGACGCCATGGACAACTTCAAGAAGCAGGAGAAGAAGTCCGAGATCACCGAGGACGAGATGAAGCAGGTGGAGAAGGATCTGCAGAAGCTGACCGACGACAGCTGCAAGAAGCTGGACGAGCTGTTGGCCAAGAAGGAAAAGGAATTGATGGCGGTCTGATGGCAAACGTATTGAAAAACACCGATACGGCGGGGCGGATGGAACATCCGCCTCGCCATATTGCGATTATTATGGACGGCAACGGCCGCTGGGCCACCAAACGGGGCCTGCCACGGACTGCCGGCCACAAGGCGGGTGCGGAGGCCTTCCGCCGCATCGCCACATACTGTAAAAACATCGGCGTTCAGTACCTGACGGTGTACGCATTCTCCACGGAGAACTGGAAGCGCTCCGCCGACGAGGTGGGGGCCATTATGGCTCTGCTGAAAAAGTACCTGATGGAGGCCGTGGACACCATGGAGAAGGACCACATCCGGCTTCACTTCTTCGGAGACATGGCGCCCATCGACCCGGAGCTGCGTGCCCTGGCCCGGGAGACGGATGAGATCACGGAGCATCTCAGCAAGGACGACTTCCAGGCCAACGTGTGCCTGAACTACGGCGGACGGGACGAGATTCTGCGGGCGGTGCGGCAGTTTGCCGCCGACTGCGCGGCGGGGGAGAAGAAGCCGGAGGATCTGGATGACGCCATGTTCTCAGGCTATTTGGATTCCAAGGGCATTCCGGACCCGGAGCTGATCATCCGTCCCAGCGGAGAGCTGCGGCTGAGCAACTTCCTGCTGTGGCAGTGCGCCTATTCCGAGTTCTATTTTACCGATGTGCTGTGGCCGGACTTTGACGAGGCGGAGCTGGATAAAGCAATCGCGGCCTATCAGGGGAGAGACCGGCGGTTTGGGGGCGTGAAAAAATGAGTTCTTTACAATCCCGTGTGCTGGTGGCCGTCATCGGCGTGCCGGTGCTGGTTTGGGTGGTGCTGTGGGCGCCGCCTGCTGTGATACTGATTGCCCTGGCCGTTCTGGCAGGCATTGGCGCCATGGAGCTGCAAAAGTGCGTCAGCGGCGGCGTGAAGGAGAAAAATCTTCAAGAAATCAGTGTCATCTACGCTGTGGCGGTTGTGCTATGGTATCACTGGCAGCCTGAACACATGGAAAGGCTGCTGGTTGCAGAGGTGGTGAGCGCTTTTGGATATGCCATCCTCAAGGCCGGAGAAGTGAAGTTCGCCCAGATCATGGCGGCGCTGTTTGGCAGCATTGCCATCGGCTATTCATTTGCGGCCTTCCTCCGCATGGAATCGTCCGGCATCCACCGGGCCTATCTGCTGCTGCCCTTCATTTTGAGCTTCGCCTGTGACACCTTCGCCTATTTCGCGGGCATGGCCTTCGGCAAGCACAAACTGGCACCCAAGGTCAGCCCGAAAAAGACCATCGAGGGCTCCATCGGCGGTATGGCGGGAAACGTGGTGTGCGGCCTGATCTTCGCCTTTGTCATGGACCGCTGGTTTGGCGGCAGCATTGGCTACGGCGCCATGGCAGTGCTGGCGTTGGCTTGCAGCATCGTGGCCCAGGTGGGCGACCTGAGCTTCTCCCTCATCAAGCGGGAGTTCGGCATCAAGGACTATGGCCATCTGTTCCTGGAGCACGGCGGCGTGCTGGACCGGTTCGACAGCGTGCTGTTCGTGACGCCGGTTGTTGAGATGATTTTAAGTTTTGTGAAATAAGATACGTGTATGAGTAATACGATTTCAATATTGGGCTCCACTGGTTCCATCGGCCGCCAGACTCTGGACGTGGCGGAGCAGATGGGCCTGCGGGTGGCGGCCCTCACCGCCCATTCCAGCGTGGAGCGCATGGAGGCGCAGGTGCGGCAGTTTCAGCCGCGCCTTGCCGTGCTGACAGACGAGACGGCGGCAAAGGATCTGGCCGTCCGCCTGGCGGACACAGACACAAAAGTCCTGGGTGGCTTTGAAGCCCTTTTGGAAGCTGCCACAGTCCCAGAGGCCGACACGGTGGTCACTGCTGTGGTTGGTATGGTGGGTCTGAAACCCACCCTGGCCGCCATCGGCGAGAAGAAGCGCATTGCCCTTGCCAACAAGGAGACGCTGGTCTGCGCCGGAGAGCTGGTGATGGACGCGGCGGACCGCTATGGCGCCGAGATCGTGCCGGTGGACTCCGAGCACTCCGCCATCTTCCAGTGCGTTCAGGGCTGCGCGGACCGGCGGGAGATCAAGCGGCTGATCCTGACCTGCTCCGGCGGGCCCTTTTACGGCATGACTTATGATGAAGTGGGCAAAATGACAAAGGTGGATGCTCTGCGGCACCCCAACTGGAAAATGGGTCCCAAGATCACCGTGGACTGCGCTACCTTGATGAACAAGGGCCTGGAGGTCATTGAGGCCATGCGGCTCTACCGCCTGCCTCTCGAGCAGGTGAGCGTGGTCATCCACCGCCAGTCCATCGTTCACTCTCTGGTGGAGTACCGGGACGGCGCGGTGCTGGCCCAACTGGGGACCCCGGATATGCGGCTGCCCATCCGGTATGCCATGACGTACCCGGAGCGGGGCGTGAACCCCGCTGAGCCTCTGGACCTGCTGACCTGCCCGCCTCTGACCTTCGCGGCTCCGGACCGGGAAGCGTTCCCGTGTCTGGCTCTGGCGGAAAAGGCGGCAACGGAGGGCGGCACCGCCTGTGCTATTCTGAACGGCGCCAACGAGGAGGCCGTCCGGCTGTTCCTGGCGGACAAGATCGGATTCCATGACATTCCCCGCCTGGTGGCGGAGGCGCGGGCCCAGGTGCCTTTGGTGCAGGCTCCCACTTTGGCGGATATTCTGGAGGCGGACCGGGCGGCACGGGAATGTGTGCTGTGGTAAGCATTTTTTAGGAGTTTTTGCATGAAGATCGTGTATATCCTGGCAGCCATTTTGATTTTCGGCCTGCTGATTGCCGTCCATGAGTTCGGCCATTTTATCACGGCGAAGCTCTGCGGCGTGAAGGTCAACGAATTTTCCATCGGCATGGGTCCACTGCTTTGGCAAAAGCAGAAGGGGGAGACGGAGTATTCCCTGCGGCTGCTGCCCATCGGCGGCTACTGCGCCATGGAAGGAGAGGACGAGGACACCGGCGACAGCCGGTCCTTTGTCCGGCAGCCCCTGTGGAAGAAATTCCTTATTCTTGTGGCGGGCACGGTCATGAATTTCCTGACGGGTCTGGTCATCGTGTTGGTTCTGTTTGCCAACGCCGGTGGCTTTTGCGTGGACCAACTGGTAGACTTTGCCGAGGGCTTCCCCCTGGAAGGGGAGGAAGGCCTGATGGTGGGAGATGTCGTCTACAAGGTGGACGGGTACCGGACCTATCTTTGGGGCGACACCAGTATGCTGCTGAGCTATAACGACGGCCAGGGCATTGATCTGGAGGTCATCCGGGACGGGGAGCACATTGTTCTGGAGAATTTTCCCATGTACCGCCGGGACTATGACGGCAACGGCCGGGAGCGGTTCGGCATCAGCATCGGCCCCCTGGTAGTGCCCAGGACCTTTGGTACCTGGCTGCAGTACAGCTGGTATCAGGCCCTGGAATATGTCCAGCTGGTGTGGTTCAGTCTGGTACAGCTGGTGACCGGCAACGTGGGTGTGCAGGAACTGGGCGGCCCGGTGATGATCATGGACACCATCGCCGAGGTTGGCGTGGCATCGGAGACAGCCGCCTTGGCGGTGCGGAACATCGCCTCCATCGCGGCGCTGATCGCCGTGAACCTGGCGGTGATGAACCTGCTGCCCATCCCTGGTCTGGACGGCGGCCGCATTCTCTTCCTGGCAGTGGACGCGGTGTCCCTTCTGCTGTTTAAGCGGAAGGTGCCGGAAAAGTATCAGGCGGCCATCAATATGGTGGGCATGGTGGCGTTGCTGGGCTTCATGCTGCTGATCACGGTAAAAGACGTATTCCAGGTATTCCAATAGGGAGGACGTTATGACAAAGCAATTGATGGTTGGGAAGGTCCCCGTGGGCGGCGGCGCCCCGGTGTCCATCCAGTCCATGTGCAATACAAAGACCGACGATGTAGCCGCCACCGTAGCCCAGATCAAGGCCCTGGAGGCCGCCGGATGCGAGATCATCCGGGTGGCTATCCCCGACCAGGCCGCGGCGGAGGCGGTTGACAAGATCAAGGAGCAGATCAACATTCCTCTGATCGCGGATATCCATTTCAACTACAAGTACGCCCTGGAGTGTGGGGCACGGGGCATCGACGCTATCCGCATCAACCCCGGCAACATCGGCGCGGAGGAGAATGTGAAGGCTGTGGCGGACATGTGCCGGAGGAAGCACATCCCCATCCGCATCGGCGTCAACGGCGGTTCCCTGGAAAAGGAACTGCGGGCGAAGTACGGCGGTGTCACCGCCGAGGCTTTGGTGGAGAGCGCCATGGGCCATGTGCGTCTGCTGAACAAGTTCGACTTTGACGACATCTGCATCTCTGTCAAGTGTTCCGATGTGCCCCTGACCATGAAGGCCTACACGCTGCTGAGCCAGCAGACGGACTACCCGCTGCACCTGGGCGTCACCGAGGCGGGCACGCCCTCCTTAGGACTAGTGAAATCCGCCATGGGTATCGGCGGCCTGCTTTGCATGGGCATCGGCGACACCATCCGGGTGACCCTCACCGCCGACCCGGTGGAGGAGATCTACGCCGCCCACAAGATTTTGAAGGCGGCGGGCCTGCGGAAGGAGGGTGTGAACCTGATCGCCTGCCCCACCTGCGGCCGTACCCGCATCGACCTGATCCCCATTGCCGAGGAAGTGGAGCGCCGGCTGGCGAACTGCCATAAAAACATCACTGTGGCGGTGATGGGCTGCGCCGTCAACGGTCCAGGAGAGGCCACTGCCGCCGATATCGGCATTGCAGGAGGCAAGGGCGAGGGACTGCTGTTCCGGAAAGGAGAAATCCTTTACAAGGTTCCCCAGGAGCAGCTTGTGGACGCTTTGATGGCGGAGGTCGAGAAACTGTAATGAAGAAATCCCGCAGGGTGCGCCGGATGGCCGTACCCTGCGTCCTGTACGAAACCAAGCAAAGCGGAGAGAGGAAAGCATGTCCAGAGACATTCCCTTTTTTGAAATGTTCACAGAGCTGCAGCTCTCCGGAGAGCTGCGGCTGAAGCTGGCGGGCGCGGTCCTGACGGGGGCTTGCATCGACCAGGCCACCATGTCTATGACGCTGCGGCTGACAGTGAAGAACCAGCTGTCGGAAGAGGACCTCCAGGGCATCCGGGATTGCCTGATGCGGGTCTACGGCTTCTCCAGCGTGGACATCCGGGTGACCTGTAAGGCCCCGGAGGCGCCCCGGCCCGTGCCCCAGGCGGCTCCCGTGTCCGGGGGAGGCAAGCCGGTGGTGGGCAAGGTCCTGATGGGGAATCCCATCAAAAACAAGCCCATCCCCATGAAGATGCTGGACCTGAAGCTGGGCAACGTCACGGTCAGCGGCAAGGTGTTCGCCTTTGAGTGCAAGGAGACCCGCCGCCCCGGCATGTGGCGGCTCACCATCGACATGACGGACTACACCAATTCCGTCACCGTGCAAAAGAACCTGACTGTCAAGGAGGCCCAGCAGCTGGAGAGCGCCATCAAGCCCGACATGTGGCTGTGCGTCCAGGGTAAGATGGAGCCTACCTGGGACGGCAAGGACATCCAATTGAATCCCTACCATATCAACGTGACGGAGCACGAGGAGCGGAAGGACAACGCCCCGGTGAAGCGTGTGGAGCTGCATTTACATACCAAGATGAGCAACACGGATGCCCTGACGGACACCAAGGAAGTGATTAAGCAGGCTATCAGCTGGGGTCATCCGGCTATTGCCATCACAGACCACGGCTGCGCCCAGTCCTTCCCGGATGCTTGGCACGCCGCGGGGGATAAGATCAAAGTCCTTTACGGCGTAGAGGGCTATTTCGTCAACAACCTGGACGACCGGGTGGTGGTCCACGGCAGGCAGGACCAATCCCTGGACGACGAGTTTGTCTGTTTCGATATTGAGACCACCGGCTTGAAGGTGGACCGGGAGGCCATCACGGAGATCGGCGCCGTGGTGGTGAAGGACGGCGAGATCACGGAACGGTTCCAGACCTTCGTGAATCCCAACCGCCGCCTGACCCCGGAGATCATCGGCCTCACCGGCATCACCGACAGCATGTTGAAGGATGCCCCCCAGCTGAAGGAGGCCCTGACGGAATTTCTGAAGTTCGTGAACGGCCGCCCTCTGGCGGCTCACAACGCGGAGTTCGATATCGGTTTCATCCGGGCAGGCTGCAAAAAAGTAGGGCTGCCCTTTGCGCCTACTTACGTGGACTCCCTGATCCTGGCCCAGAACCTGCTGCCGGACCTGGGCAAATACAAGCTGGATATCGTGGCGGAGCACCTGGACCTGCCCGCCTTCAACCACCACCGGGCCAGCGACGACGCAGCCACGGTGGGCTACATGCTGATCCCCTTCTGGAAGATGCTCCACGACCGGGGCATCCACACCCTGCAGGCCGTCAACAAGGAGATGGAGAAGCTGCGGCCTATGGGCAGCAAGACCAACCGGTTCCCCAAGCACATCATCCTGCTGGCAAGGAACAAGGTGGGATTGAAGAATCTCTATCAGATGATTTCGGCCTCCAACCTGAAATACTTCAAGCGGGTGGCCACCATTCCCAAGAGCCTGCTGAACGAGCACCGGGAGGGCATCATCGTGGGCTCTGCCTGCGAGGCGGGCGAGCTGTTCCAGGCGGTGGCGGCCCACAAGGACTGGGATGAATTAAAGCGCATCGCCAACTATTACGATTTTCTGGAAATTCAGCCCCTGTGCAACAACCAGTTCATGCTCCGCAAGGGCGACGTTCAGTCGGAGGAGGACCTGAAGGAGTTCAACCGTACCATCGTCCGTTTGGGCGAGGAGCTGGGCAAGCCCGTCTGCGCCACCGGCGACGTCCACTTCCGGGAGCCGGAGGACGAGATCTACCGCCATATCCTGCTGGCCTCCAAGAAGTTTGCTGACGCCAATGAGCCTCTGCCCATCTACTTCAAGACCACTGAGGAAATGCTGGAAGAATTCAGCTACCTGGGAGAGGAGAAGGCCTACGAGGTGGTGGTAGAGAACACCCGGCTGGTGGCCGACCAGATCGAGACCTTCGAGCTGCTACCCAGCGAGCTGTTCCCGCCGCGCCTTGAAAATTCTGAGGAGGACCTGAACCGTCTGGTATGGGAGAAAGTCCACCGGCTCTATGGTGAGGACCCGCCTCAGCTGATCGTGGACCGTCTGAACGTGGAGCTGGGCGGCATTTTGGGCAAGTACGACGTGGTGTACATGTCCGCCCAGAAGCTGGTGCAGCGGAGCCTGGAAAACGGCTATCTGGTTGGCTCCCGTGGTTCCGTGGGTTCGTCCCTGGTAGCCTATATGTCCGGCATCACGGAGGTCAACTCCCTGCCGCCCCATTACCGCTGCCCCAATTGCAAGCACAACGAATTCATCTTGGACGGCTCCTACGGCTGCGGCGCCGACATGCCGGACAAGGTATGTCCCGTCTGCGGCACTAAGTACGTCAAAGACGGCTTTGATATTCCTTTTGAGACCTTCCTGGGCTTTGGCGGCGGCAAGGTCCCTGATATCGATCTGAACTTCTCAGGTGAATACCAGGCCCGGGCCCACCGTCACGCCATCGAGATGTTCGGTGAGACCCAGGTGTTCCGCGCCGGCACTATCGGTACCCTGGCGGACAAGACTGCCTTCGGCTTCGTGCTGAAATACCTGGAGGAGAACGGCATGGAGGCCTGCGCCGCGGAGAAGAAGCGGCTGGCTATGGGCTGTGTGGGTGCCAGACGCACTACCGGACAGCACCCCGGCGGCCTGGTGGTGGTTCCTGACGACAAAGATGTGGAGGATTTCTGTCCGGTCCAGCACCCCGCGGACGACAGCGACTCCGACACCATTACTACCCATTTTGAATATCACTCCATGGAGGCCAACCTGCTGAAACTGGACATGCTGGGACACGATGATCCCACCATGGTCCGTATGATGCAGGACCTGACCGGCGTGGACCCCCACGACATCCCCCTGGACGACCCGGACACCATGTCCATCTTTACCTCCAGCAAGGTACTGGGCTATGAGAACGATGAGATTCTCGGCCCTACCGGCGCCGTGGCCATCCCGGAGTTCAACACCCGTTTCACCCGCCAGATGCTGATCGACACCCAGCCCAAGGACTTCAACACGCTGGTGCGTCTGTCCGGCTTCTCTCACGGAACAGATGTGTGGATCGGCAATGCACGGGACCTGATCGTCAGCGGCACTGCCAGCGTTCTGGAGACGGTGGGCTGCCGTGACGATATCATGCTGTACCTGATCT
>CAYWYW010000064.1:0-13692 GCA_964462715.1 uncultured Oscillibacter sp. | reverse complement strand
CTTCCACGTAGCTGATGGCGCCGCCGGGGGAGAGGTGCTGGAACTGGGCCTCGAACTTCAGCTTGGTGAAGGCGTCGATCTCCTCCGTCACATGGACGTGGTAGCTGTTGGTGATATAGCCCTTGTCGGTGATGCCCTCGATGATGCCGAAGCGCTTCTGCAGGCACTTGGCGAACTTGTAGGTGGTGGACTCCAGCGGGGTGCCGTACAGGGAGTAGTCGATGTTCTCTGCCGTCTTCCACTCCTTGCACTTGTCGTTCATCTTCTGCATGATGCTCAGGGCAAAGGGAGTGGCCTCCGGATCGGTATGGCTTTTGCCGGTCATGAACTTGACGCACTCATAGAGGCCGGCGTAGCCCAGGGAGATGGTGGAATAGCCGTCATACAGCAACTTGTCGATGGGTTCGCCCTTGTCCAGCCGGGCCAGAGCGCCGTACTGCCACAAAATAGGGGCCACGTCAGAGAGGGTTCCCTTCAGCCGGTCGTGACGGCAGCGCAGGGCCCGGTGACACAGCTCCAGCCGCTCCTCGAAGATGCTCCAGAACTTCTCCGCGTTGCCGCCGGAAGAAAGGGCCACGTCTGGCAGGTTGATGGTGACCACGCCCTGGTTGAACCGGCCGTAGTACTTGTGCTTGCCCGGCTCGTAGTTGCCGGCGTTGGCAATGTTGCCGATGCCCGCGTCGGTGAAGCGGTCCGGCGTCAGGAAGGAGCGGCAGCCCATACAGGTGTACACGTCGCCCTTCAGCTCCAGCATCTTCTTCTCGGAGATGTAGTCGGGCACCATGCGGCGGGCGGTGCACTTGGCGGCCAGCTCCGTCAGATACCAGTAGGGGCCTCCCTCGTGGATGTTGTCCTCCTCCAGCACATAAATGAGCTTGGGGAAAGCAGGGGTGATCCACACGCCGTCCTCGTTCTTCACGCCCTGGTAGCGCTGCTCCAGAGTTTCCTCGATGATGAGGGCCAGGTCTTTTTTCTCCTGCTCGTTCTTGGCCTCGCCGAGGTACATGAACACCGTGACGAAGGGGGCTTGTCCGTTGGTGGTCAGCAGAGTCAGGACCTGATACTGAATGGTCTGGACGCCGCGGCGGACCTCGTCCCGCAGACGGGCCTCCACCAGCTCAGAGAGCTTCTCCTCGCCGGGGTTGATGCCGATGGCGGCCATCTCCTGCTCGACCACCTTCCGCAGCTTCTTCCGGCTCACGTCCACAAAGGGAGCCAGATGGGCCAGGGAGATGGACTGGCCACCGTATTGGTTGGAGGCCACCTGGGCGATGATCTGGGTGGCAATGTTGCAGGCGGTGGAGAAGCTGTGGGGCCGCTCAATGAGGGTGCCGGTGATCACGGTGCCGTTCTGGAGCATGTCCTCCAGATTCACCAGGTCGCAGTTGTGCATGTGCTGGGCATAGTAGTCGGAATCGTGGAAGTGGATGATGCCCTCCCGGTGGGCCTCCACGATGTCGGGAGGCAGCAACAGGCGCTCACTGAGATCACGGGAGACCTCGCCGGCCATATAGTCCCGCTGGGTGGAGTTCACGATGGGGTTCTTGTTGGAGTTCTCCTGCTTGGCCTCCTCGTTGCAGCACTCAATGAGGCTCAGGATTTTTTCGTCAGTGGTGTTGCTCTTGCGGACCAAAGAGCGAGTATACCGGTAGGTAACATAGTTCTTGGCCACCTCATAGGCGCCGTGAGCCATGATCTGATACTCCACCAGGTCCTGAATCTCCTCCACGGAGGGGGCGCGGTTCATTTTCAGGCAGCTGAGCTCCACGAATTCCGCGATGCGCTGCAGCTGCAGGGGGGTCATGCGAGCCTTTTCGTCCACGCTGGCGTTGGCCTTGCTGATGGCCGCCACGATCTTTTCAATATCAAAAACGACCTCGGTCCCGTTTCTCTTGATGACATTCATGCTGCTTCCTCCATATCGTGTTCGCACGGCCTGGCCGCACTATATCTATATCTATTGCAACGTGCTCATTATACTACACAATATATGGATATACGAGTGGCAAATGCGACTAAATATAGAAAAATTTTTGTGGGTTCCACCAATAGACAGGCAAAAGGATACCGGCGTGGGAGAAACTCCCGCGCCGGTATCCTTTGGAAAGGGGATGGGAAAATCAGAAGAAGCGGTCAGCCATTGACAGAGGCGGCGATGGCGTCGGCCATAGCGTCCAGATCGGGAAGATTCTGGCTGTGGAGGGAGGAAGACAGGGTCAGGCCCTCATCCAGGATGGTCATGCTCTTCAGCTTTTCCAGCTCTTCCCGCATCAGGGCGCCGGAGCGGGGAGCCCAGGAGCCGTTTTCCATCAGAACGCAGGTGCGCTTTTGTAGGTTCAGGGCCTTCATGTCCGCCAGGAAGTTGTGCATGGGCGGGAAGATGCCCAGGTTATAGGTGACCGAGGCCAGCACCAGGTGGCTGTATTTGAAAAGGTCGCTGATGAGATAGCTGACATGGGTGCTGGACACGTCATAGAGCCGGGTATTGGTGACGCCCCGGTCCGCCAGCTTGGAGGCCAGGACCTCGGCGGCGGTCTCGGTGTTGCCGTACATGGAGGCGTAGACGATCATGACGCCCTTTTCCTCCGGCTCGTAGGTGCTCCAGTGGACGTACTTGTCGATGATATAGCCCAGGTCCTTCCGCCACACGGGACCGTGGAGGGGGCAGATGTACTGGATATCCAGTTTTGAGGCCTTTTTCAGCAGGGCCTGCACCTGGGGGCCGTACTTGCCCACGATGTTGGTGTAGTAGCGGCGGGCGTCGTCCAGCCACTCCCGGTCAAAGTCGAACTCATCGGCAAAGAGCTTGCCGTCCAGTGCACGGAAGGAGCCAAAGGCGTCGGCGGAGAAGAGCACGCCGTTGGTGGTATCGAAGGACACCATGGCCTCGGGCCAGTGGACCATGGGGGCCATGGCGAAGACGATGGTATGCTTGCCGAAGCAGCGGCTGTCGCCCTCCCGGACCTCCTCCACCTGATCGGCCTCCAGGGGATAGCCGAACTGGCGCAGAAGGATGACCGCCTTGGGGGTGGTGACGATCTTCACCTTGGGCCAGCGCAGCAGAATTTCCTCAATGGAGGAGGCGTGGTCCGGCTCCACATGGTTGATGACCAGGTAGTCCAGGGGACGGCCATCCAGGACAGCCTTCACGTTTTCAATGAACTGGCGGCCCACGGCCCAGTCGGCGGTGTCAAACAGCACGGTTTTCTCATCCAACAGCAGATAGGAGTTGTAGCTGACGCCGTGATACAGGGGATGGATGTTCTCAAACAAGGACAGACGGTGGTCATTGGCACCTACCCAATACAGGTCGTCAGTGACTTTACGGACATTGTACATGGTGAAACCTCCTTGCATATTCAGGCAGATGCCTTAAACTTCGATTTCGATGAACTGGCCGGGCTCCTCACCGCAGTGGGGGCAGACCCAGCCTTCCGGCAGGTCCTTGAAGGCGGTGCCGGGCTTGACGTCGTTCTCAGGGTCGCCCTTGAGCACATCGTACTCGTAGCCGCAGCCGTTGCAGACATACAGGGCTCTGGGCTGGGAGACCTTCTTGGGTGCGGCCCGCTTCATCTTCTTCATGGGAGGCGCCGGCAGCTTCTCGCCGGTGTCCAGCGCCGCCGCCAACAGGGGCAGGATCTCCTTCACATCGCCCACAATGCCGTAGTCGCAATTCTTGAAGATGCGGGCGTTGGGGTCGATGTTGATAGCCACGATGGTGGAGGCATCCTTGATGCCCTTCAGGTGCTGGCCGGCACCGGAGATGCCGCAGGCGATGTACAGGTTGCCCTTGAACTTCTGACCGGACATGCCCACGTAGCGGTCCAGCGGCACATAATGAAGGGTCTCGGCCACGGGACGGCTGGAGCCCACGGCGGCACCGGCGGCCTTCGCCAGGTCCTCAATGAGCTTCATATTCTCCCGCTCGCCGATGCCCTTGCCGGCGCTGACCACCCGCTCCGCCTGGGAGATAGGAGTGTCCATGGGGATGCCCACGGTGAAGTCGTGGCCGTCCTTCTTCAAAGCCGCCACCAGGGCGTCCACCCGCTCCTGAGCAGTGCCGTCCTTCAGGATCTGCTTTTTGCGCTCGCCGGTCTCCGGGCCGCGCTTCTGGGCAGGGGCGGGGTCCGCCTTGCCGGCCTTGCCCAGGATGTGGGAGGCGATGACCACCCGCTGGATCTCGTTGGTGCCCTCGTAAATGGTGGTGATCTTGGCGTCCCGGTAGAACCGTTCTACCTCCATGCCCTTCAGGTAGCCGGTGCCGCCGAAGATCTGGAGGGCGTCGTTGGTGACCTCCAGAGCGATGTCGGAGGCATACTGCTTGGCCATGGCGGATTCCATGCCGTAGGGGGCGTGCTCCTGTTTCAGGTCGGCGGCGCTGTATACCAGCAGACGGGCGCAGCGGAGCTTGGTAGCCATGTCGGCGATCTTGAAGGCGATGACCTGCTGCTGGCAGATAGGCCGTCCGAACTGGACTCGCTCCTTGGAGTACTCCACCGCTGCCTCAAAAGCGCCCTGGGCGATGCCCAGTGCCTGGGCCGCGATGCCGATGCGGCCGCCGTCCAGAGTGCTCATGGCAATTTTGAAGCCCTGACCCTCCTTGCCCAGCAGGTTCTCCTTGGGAATCTTCACGTTATTAAAGTTCAGCTGGCAGGTGGCGGAAGACCGAATTCCCATTTTATCATAGTGAGGCTCGAAGGTAAAGCCCTCCCAGCCCTTTTCCACGATGAAAGCGGAGATGCCCCGGGTGCCGATATCCGGCGTGGTGACGGCAAAGACCACGTAGGTGTCCGCCTCGCCGCCGTTGGTGATGAAGATCTTTTCGCCGTTCAGCAGCCAGTGGTCGCCCATGTCCACGGCGGTGGTCTCGGTGCCGCCGGCGTCGGAACCGGCGTTAGGCTCCGTCAGGCCGAAGGCGCCCACCTTGCGGCCGGAGCACAGGTCGGGCAGATACTTCATCTTCTGCTCCTCGGTGCCGAAGGCATAGATGGGATAAGTGCCCAGGGAGGTGTGGGCGGAGAGGATGACGCCGGTGCCGCCGTCTACCCGGGAGAGTTCCTCCACGGCGATGGCGTAGCTGAGAGCGTCCAGTCCGGCGCCGCCGTACTTGGTCTCATAGGGAATGCCCATCAGGTCCAATTCTCCCATCTTCTTCACGGCTTCCGTGGGGAAGCGGTTCTCCTGGTCCAACAGGAAGGCGATGGGCTTCACTTCCGCCTCCGCAAAGGCACGTACCTTTGCCCGCAGTTCTTCGTGTGCCTGTGTGGTCTGATACATCATCGTAGAGTTCCTCCTTTTCAGATTTCGGGCTGTGCTGTGCGCCCAGGGATGATTATTACGGATTCAGTATAAAATGGTATCAGAAACATAAAAGTGATATTTGCAACACAAGAGATGGATTTGGGAGACCATATAAGAATATATAATATATTTTGGCAAATTTGCTGTAAGAAAGCAGCCCCAAAGGGCTGCTTTCTTACAGTCAGATATGCAGAATGTCGTAAATCCCCCGGGCAACGCCGTCCTCATCATAGCGGGCTGTCACATACCGGGCGGCGGAGCGGCAGGCAGGCGTGGCGTTTTCCACAGCGATGCCGCAGCCCACATAGGACAGCATGTCCGCGTCGTTGTCTCCGTCGCCGAAGGCGGACACCTGGGCAGGGGAGAGGTCCAGCAGCTCCGACACGAACCGGACACCGCTGTGTTTGCCGGCGTTCCGGTGGGAGACTTCGATCAGCTGCGGAACTGAGGAGGTGACGTAGATGTCCGGCACAGTCCTGCGCAGCAGATCCTCCGTCCGGGCCTTCAGCTCCGGGTCCCCGGTGATCAGGTCCAGGCTGTCCAGCTGGCCGCAGTGGGCCAGGATGAAGCCCCGGATGTCGGCCTCCGGATGACGGGTGGTCTGGATATAGCGGATGGCCCGGGGAGCGGCTCCATGGGCCACCGGGTCCTTCACATATCCGGCGTCAGCATAGGCCACGCCGTCGAGAAAGGCCTCATAAGTCAGGGGAAGGTCCGCCGTGCGGGCCATGATCTCCCGAACGGAATGGGACGCCAGGGTGTAGCCAATCAGGCGGCGCTTGGTGGGGATGTGGTAGACGGCGCTGCCGTTGGAGGTGATGGCGTATTCGATGCCGGGGACCGTCAGTACGTCCGCCGGGAGGGAGTCAAAGGCCCGCCCGCTGGCAATGATGATGTGGACGCCTTTACCGATGGCATATTCCAGGGCTTTCCGGTTGCCCTCCGACAGGCGGCCTTCCGGGTTCAGAGTGGTCATGTCCAGGTCCAGAGCGACGCATTTAATATCCACAGGGAGACCTCCTTACTGTCCGGATGCCGTCTTGCGGCGGGGGTGCCGGCGGCGGAGGTCCTTCCGGGGCTTGGAGGCCTTGCAGGGGATGGACCCGGCGTGGATGGCACTGTCGAATTCCCGCAGCAGGGAGGGGGTCATCTCCGGCACCGCCAGACGGCCCTGCCACTGGCCGCCTTCTGTGGGAGAGAGGCTCAGGCGGCAGAGAAAGCTGCCGTGGGTCTTGCAGCGGAAATCAGAGAAGTAGGTGTCCGGCTGTTCTGAGTACCAGCGGCGGACCCACACTGCCTCGCCGCACAGGGGGCAGTGGGGACGGCGGCAGCCCCGGCCGTTGAGGGCGGCCTGGAGGGAGCTGTATGGGCCGGCCTGCCGGTCCGGCTGGGGCGGAAAGGCAGGTGCGCCACGCAGGCGGCGGATTTCCTTGGGGAGGGCCAGCAGCATCATGGTTTCACTGTCGATCCAGGCACTGACCATGGCGGTGTACACCGCGTCGTTCAGGGCATTATGGAAGGTAAAGGAGGCGGGGATGCCGCAGTATTCCACCGCCCGGTACAGTGCGAGGCCCTGACTGGTCCCCACCTGCAGAGAGAAGGCCATCTGCAAATCAATGAGCTGGGCGGGGACGGGGGCCGGGACCTTCCAGAAATCACAATTCTGCCGCAGGACATCAAAGTCGTCGCCGCCCCAGTCGGCGAACACGGCGTCCTCTCCGCACCAGTCGGTAAAAGCCCGCAAAGCGGTGGGGAAGTCATAAGGGGAGTTCAGGGCGGAACTCAGTTCCGGCAGGATCTTGGCCGTCCGGTTCAGCTTTTTGTGGACACAGGGGTGGACAAAGATGCTGAAGGTGTCCTGGATCGTTCCACCCAGCCTGTCCAGCCGCACGGCGCCGATTTGCAAAATTTCCTCCAGCGGCGTCTTGTCGTAGCCGCGGTTCCATTCCAGGTCTAATACGATCATGTACAGTACCAAATCTCTTTCTTGCTTTTATAACGGAACTATTCTAGCATGGTTGAAAGAACCTTGCAATGTGTGATACGATACATAAAATAGAAAGAATCAAAAACAAGAGGTGTTTATGATGGATGTGACCATTTCCGGGCAGCTGCTGGCGTTCCTGGACGCCAACCCCAGCTGCTATCACGCGGCAGCCAATGTGGCGAAGGAGCTGCTGGAGGCTGGCTATACCCGGCTTTATGAGAGTGAACCTTGGCATCTGAAGGAAGGAGGACGGTATTTCACCCTGCGGGGAGAGTCCAGCCTCATCGCTTTCCGGGTACCCAACCGGGACTTCCGGGGCTTCATGATGGCCGCCGGACACAGTGATTCCCCCACCTTCAAGGTGCGGGAGACAGCGGAGGTGTCCTCCGCCGGGAACTGCCTGCGGCTCAGCGTGGAGCCCTACGGCGGCATGGTCATGCGTTCCTGGCTGGACCGGCCCTTGTCAGTGGCGGGCCGGGTCATGGTACGGGAGAACGGCCAGGTGGTCTCCCGGCTGGTGAATGTGGACAGGGACCTGTTGGTGATCCCCAGCGTCGCTATCCATATGGACCGGGAGGTCAACAAGGGCACCCCTTTGAAGGCCAACATTGATTTGCTGCCCATCTTCGCCCAAGGAAAGGAGCCGGGGCAGTTCCGCCGCCTGATCGCTGTGGAAGCTGGAGTGGAGGAAACCGACCTGCTGACCACGGACCTGTTTCTGTATCCCCGGACCAAGGGGACCCTGACAGGAGCCAATGAGGAATTCGTGGCTTCCGCCCGGCTGGACGATCTGCAGTGCGTGTTCGGCTGCCTCAAGGGGTTTCTGGCAGCGGAGGACAGCAGCAGCGTGCCGGTGCTGGCGGTGTTCAATAACGAGGAGGTAGGCAGCGGTACCCGGCAGGGGGCGGACTCCACCTTCCTGACGGATGTGCTGCGGCGCGTCAACGGCGCCATGGGGCGTGGGGAGGAGGACTGGCTGACGGCACTGGCTAACAGCTTCCTGGTGTCGGCGGACAATGCCCACGCGGTCCATCCCGCCCACCCGGAGTACGCCGATCCCAACGAGGCCCCGGTGCTGAACGGCGGCATTGTCCTCAAGTACAACGCCAGCCAGCGCTACACCACCGACGCCCTTTCCGCGGCGGTGTTCAGCCAGGTCTGCCGGGATGCCGGCGTGCCGGTCCAGCGGTACAGCAACCGGGCGGACCTGCCGGGAGGCTCCACCCTGGGCAACATCAGCACCGCCCACCTGTCCATCCCCAGCGTGGACATCGGCCTGCCTCAGCTGGCCATGCACTCCACCTATGAAGTGGCAGGGGTAAGGGACACGGAGTATCTGGCGCGGGCCATGACGGCCTATTTCGGCAGAAGCTTCCGAATGGGCCCGGAGGGCATCCAAATTTAAGATAAGATTTACAAAAGCCGGCGGTTTTGCCGGCTTTTGTCATTGATTTGTTACACACTGTAGGAACGGCGCGTGATATGATGGTGCCAGATAAAAGGAGGTGCCTATGAGAGACTATCAGCGGGAACTGGATGCCCTGCGGGAGCGGATGGCCCAGCGCCGGGAGGATCAGGCTGTGCTGGAGTGCCTACGGCGGCAGGAAGAGGACTGCCGCCGGGAGGTGGAGGCCCGCACTGCCCAGCTGGGCAAAGAGGAGCGGGATGTGGAGAAGCTGGAAAGACTGACTATCTCCTCTATCCTTGCTTCCCTGCGGGGCAGTAAGGACGAGGACATGGACCGGGAGCGGGCGGAGGCCTACGCTGCCCGGCTGCGGCTGCAGGAGGCGGAACGGCAGCTGTCGGAGGTCCGGGAGGAGATTCTGGACCGGCAGCGGCGTATTACGAAGAATAAGAACTGCGAGGCGGAATATGAGGCCCTGCTGCGGGAAAAAGAGGGCGAGCTGCGCAAAAGCGATCCGGCCCTGGCGGAGAAGCTGGCGGCCCTGGAGGGGCAGGAACTGGAACTGACAGCCCGGCAAAAGGAGCTGCGGGAGGCGGAGGAGGCCGGACGGCAGGTGCTGTTCCAGTTGAATGGTGCTCTGGACCATCTGGAGGAGGCCGAGGGCTGGGGCACCTGGGATGTGTTTGGCGGCGGTCTGGTGTCGGATATGATGAAGTACTCCCGGCTGGACGACGCCCAGCAGCAGCTCTGCGAAGTAGCCAGTGCCCTGCGGCGCTACCGGGCGGAGCTGGCGGATGTAGCCCGGACCGTGGAAGCAGATGTGAAGCCTGATAACTTTACACAGACGATGGATATTTGGTTTGATAATTTTTTCTCTGACTGGGCGGTGCTGGACCGCATCCGCCAGTCCCGGGAGCAACTATTGAATCTGGAAAGCCAGGTCAGGGGCATCCAGGAGGGCCTGAAATGGGACCTGGAAAAGACGGAAGCGGAGCTGGAGGCTCTGCGGAACGAGCGTGACGAACTGGTGCGAAAGGCGTGAGAAAGGGGAGCGATATGGAAGGTTTTTGCGGGAGAGACTGTGACAACTGCACCTGGCGGGCGGAGCTGGGGTGCCCGGGCTGCGGCGACGGGCCGGGGTGGCCCCTGTCCGGAGACTGAGCCATTGCGGCCTGCTGCCGGGAGAAGGGCCATGAGCGCTGTGAAACCTGTTCCTTTTTGCCTGGCTGCCGTCTGCGGGACCAGCAGGTGGAGATGCCCCAGCGCCGGCAGGACCGTCTGGAGGCGGAGCAGGCCCGGAAACAGTGGTTCGAGACGCAGGCGCCCCATTTGGGGAAGTGACTATGGCTGCTGTTCTGGCTGGTGATCCCCAATGCCATTGCAAACATCATGACCAATGAGAATATTGTGGCCCTGGTGCCCGGACTGCGGGTGCCGGGAGAACTTTTGAGTTTGCTGTGCGGCCTGGCCTACGCCTTCATTCTGTGGCAGCTGCGGGAGGCATGGGACCGCTACCGCACGGCGGCGGTCTGCGGCTTTGTGGCGGCAGGGGCCAATGGGCTGGCCGCGCTCCTGACCGGGGACGGAAGCAGCCTGGGCAGGGCGACCCTGGCACTGGTGATCCTGATCCCCGCCATGGTGGTGAGTCTGTACGGGACCTACCAGGAGTACAATGCCCACGCGGAGGTGCTGGAGGGCCTGGATGACGGCTTGGCGGAGAACTGGCGGAGGCTGTGGAAATGGGAGATCGGGTTCCTGCTGGGGCTGTTTGGCTGTATTCTCCTTGTGATGATCAGCGTCGTTCTGGGGCTGCTGGCGCTGATCGCGGTGCTGATCGGCATTGTTGCGGTTGCGGTCCTGAAACTGGTGTATCTCTGGCGGATGGCGAAGCTGTTCCGGAAATACATACCTTGTGAATGAGCAGGTGTAAAGGCATGAGACTTTATTTCAAGCAGCGGTTTTTCAGTTGGTTTGACAGCTATGATATCTACGACGAAAACGGGAACACCGTCTATACGGTGGAGGGAAAGCTCTCCTGGGGCCACTGTCTCCATATCCTGGATGCCTCCGGCAACCACATTGGTACGGTGCGGGAGCGGGTGCTGACCTTCCTGCCGAAATTTGAGATGTACATGGGGGAGCGGTATGTGGGCTGCATCCAGAAGGCCTTTACCTTCTTCACGCCCCGGTTCGACATCGACTGCAATGGCTGGCAGGTACAGGGCAGCTTCATGGAGTGGGACTACGAGGTGACGGAGCCCTGCGGCGCTCTGGTGGCCCGCATCACAAAGGAGTTGTTCAACTGGACGGATACCTACGTCATCGACGTGGCAAACCCCATCGACGCCCTGGCGGTGCTGATGCTGGTGCTGGCTATCGACGCGGAGAAGTGTTCCAGAAATTAAAAAAGTCAGGCACGGAAACGTGCCTGATTTTTTTAGGAGCTATTCGTCGCTGTCCTCCTGGGCCAGCTCATCCTTGGCCTGCTGGAGGACTTTTTTCTCCGCTTTTGTCTTGAGCTGGGATTCATCAAATTTAGCGAACATGTCCGGGCGGCGGCGCATGGTGCGCTTGTAACTCTCCTTCTTCCGCCAGGCGGCCACCTTGCCGTGGTCGCCGGAGAGGAGGATTTCGGGGACCTGCCGTCCATGCCATTCTGCGGGGCGGGAATACTGGGGATACTCCAGCAGGCCGTTCCAGTGGGATTCCTCCTCAAAGCACTCCGCGTCAGGCAGGACGCCGGGCACCATGCGGCACACCGCGTCCGCCACCGCCATGGCGGGGATCTCGCCCCCGGTGAGGACAAAGTCGCCCATGCTGATCTCCTCGTCCACACACTCGTCGATGAACCGCTGGTCGATGCCCTCGTAGTGGCCGCAGACCAGGATCAGGTGGTCATAGTGCTCCTTCAGCTCCCGTGCTACGTCCTGGTTGAAGGTTCGGCCGCAGGGGGACATGAAAATGGTGCGGCCGGGGCCGTAGGTCTCCACGATGTGGGCCCAGCAGCGGTACAGGGGGTCCGCCTGCATGACGGCGCCCCGGCCGCCGCCGTAGGGGTAGTCATCCACCTGCATCTGCTTGTTGGTGGTGTATTCCCGGATCTGGTGGCTGCGGATGGAAATATAGCCCCGCTCAATGGCCCGGCCCAGAATGCTGACGTGCAGCATGGCATCCACGGAGTCCGGAAACAGCGTCATGATGTCAATGTTCATCGGTGGCCAGTCCCTCCCACAGATGGATCTCCATACGGTTCTTGTCCAGGTCCACGGAGCGGATGAAGGCGTCCTTTACCGCCGGGACCAGGTACTCCTTTTCACCCTTCACCGTGTAGACCTTGCTGGCAGGGTAGGTCTCCACTTGCTTGATCTCCCCCAGCAGGGCGCCGGTGGCTTCGTTGTAGACCTCTATGCCCAGCAGCTCGTCATCGAAGTATTCACCCTCGGGCAGATGGGCGTCCTCACGGCGAATGTAAAGGACTTTATCTTTCCAGGTAAGCGCCGCATTCATGTCGTCCACGCCGGGGAATTTCATCAGCACCAGGCTCTTGTGGACATGGTTGGCGGTGGGCGTCACCGGTTTGCCGTCGATATAGAAGGTCTTGAATTCCGTCAGAAAATAGGGGTCGCCGTCCCGGGGCTGGACCCGGACCTCGCCCTTGATGCCGTGGGCGTTGACGATGCGGCCCACATTGATGGTTTCCAGTTTCATGGAGGATTCTCCTTTTTGTTGATGGAATCAGTATAGCCTGTTTTGACGGAAAGAGCAAGGGGGATGGACGGGAACAAAAAGAGGAGGAGTAAACACTCCTCCTCTTTAGGCGAATTAGTCTACAATATCCACGGAAACCTTCACGCCGGTGCGCTGGGCGTAGGAGCGGATCACCGTCCGGATCTCCTTGGCGATGCGGCCCTGGCGGCCGATCACTTTGCCCATGTCGTCTGGGGCGACGCGCAGCTCCAACGTCAGTTCCTGATCCCCCTGGATCTCCGTAACGGAGACGGCCTCGGGGTCATCTACAAGGTTTCTGGCGATGTAGAGCAGCAAGTCTTTCATGATCCGCCCTCCGGATCAGAGGACTTCCACTTTTTTCAGCAGAGCTCTGACAGTGTCGGTGGGCTGGGCGCCGGACTTGATCCAGGCCTGAGCGCGCTCAGTGTCGATTTTGATCTCGGCGGGAGCCACGCAGGGATTGTAAGTGCCGATCTCCTCAATGAAGCGGCCGTCGCGGGGGAAACGGGAGTCGGCCACCACAACGCGGTAGAAGGGAGCCTTCTTGGCGCCCATGCGGCGCAGTCTGATCTTAACCATGATTTGTACCTCCAAAAATGTTATATTGTTTGATGATTTATCTATAAATGCGGGTGCATCTATATCTTATTTCAAGCGCTTTTTACGGCCAAAACCGTGCATCCGGCCACCCATGCCGCCCATGCCGGGCATCCGGCCCTTGCTCATCTGTTTGACCATCTGCTGCATCATGTCGAACTGCTTCAGCAGCCGGTTCACATCCACCACTTCCAGGCCGCAGCCGGCGGCAATGCGCTTCTTGCGGCTGGCGTTCAGGATCTGGGGGTGCTCCCGCTCCAGGGGGGTCATGGAGAGAATGATCGCCTCGGTGTGAGCCATGACCTTCTCGTCAATGGTGGCGCCCTGCATCTGGCGTCCCAGGTTGCCGGGCATCATGCCAGCCAGCTGGCTCAGGTCGCCCATGCCCCGGAGCTGTTGGAGCTGGTCGTAATAGTCCTGGAGGGTGAAGCGGTTTTTCCGCAGCTTTTCCTCCAGCTTGGCGGCCTGTTTTTCGTCATAAGCCGCCTCGGCCTTTTCGATGAAAGACAGTACGTCGCCCATGCCCAGGATACGGGACGCCATGCGGTCGGGGTGGAAGGGCTCAATCATATCCAGCTTCTCGCCGGTGCCCACGAACTTGATGGGCTTGCCGGTGGTGGCCCGGATGGAGAGGGCAGCGCCGCCGCGGGCGTCGCCGTCCAGCTTGGTGAGG
>CAYWYW010000063.1:0-13778 GCA_964462715.1 uncultured Oscillibacter sp. | reverse complement strand
GTGAGGGTCACCCGCTCGTCGGTGTAGTTGACGATCAGGTCGCCGCCCTTGGCCCGGACGGTGACATCCCGTCCCTTTTCGCAAAGGCCGTTGGCCACCGCCGCCACCACCGCCGCGCAGGCGCCGGTGCCGCAGGCCATGGTCTCGCCGCTGCCCCGCTCCCAGACGCGCATCTTGATGGTGCTGGGGTTCACCACCCGGATAAACTCCGTGTTGACCCGCTCCGGGAAATAGGGGGCATGCTCGAACCGGGGACCGATGAACTCCATGTCCACCGCGTCCACCCGGGGGCAGAACACCACGCAGTGGGGGTTGCCCATGTCCACGCAGGTGATGTTGTAGGGCCGACCGCCGATGCGGACGGGATAGTCCACCACCGTCTTTTCGGAGATGGCGAACTTCAGAGCCGCCGTGTCCAGGGTGGCGTAGCCCATATCCACGCAGGCAGAGGTCACTTTGCCGCCGGCGGTATAGAGCTTCACAGTCTTGACGCCCTTGCCGGTCTCGATGGTCAGCTCGTCCTTTTTGACGATGCCGTTGTCATACAGGTACTTGCCCATGCACCGCAGGGCGTTGCCGGCCATCATGCCCTCGCTGCCGTCAGCGTTGAACATGCGCATCTTGGCGTCGGCCTTCCGGGAGCGCTCCATGAGCACGATGCCGTCGGCGCCAATACCGTGATGGCGGTCACAGAAGGTGACGCACAGGGACTCGGGGCAGGTGATGGCCCCGTCCCAGTTCTCCAGGAAGATATAGTCATTGCCGCAGGTCTCCATCTTGGCAAATTTCAGCTTCTGGCGCTCCGTCCGCAGGTGGCAGATGTCGATGAGCTCCGTGTTGTGCTGGTTGTACCGGGAGGCCAGGATGTCCGTCAGGGCATTGGCGGTATCCAGGGAGGTCAGGCAGGGGATGCCCAGCTGGACGCAGCGGTGGTTCAGGTGGATAAAGTCCTTGATGTAACTTGGCTCGGTGGAGCCGGTGAGGATGACGTAGTCGATCTTGCCGTCCTCCAGAAGCTGGAACACCCGGTTGTCCTGGCCCAGCTTGCCCACGACCTCCACATCGGTGCCGAGACGGGAGATCTCCTGAGCGGTGCGCTCCGTGGCGTACAGCTTGAAGCCCATGTCGTCCAGCTTCCGGGCAATGTTGACGATCTCCGGCTGGTCCCGGCGGTTGACGGAGATCAGCACGCCCGCGTGCTCGCTCTTTTCCACCTTGTATCCGGCGGAGACCAAGCCTTTGAACAGGGCCTCCTGCATGTTCTTGCCCAGGCCCAGCACCTCGCCGGTGGACTTCATCTCAGGAGACAGGGCGGCGTTGGCGTCGGTGATCTTCTCGAAGGAGAAAACGGGAACCTTCACCGCCACGTAGGGCGGCTGCTGGTACAGGCCGGTGCCGTAGCCCAGGGAGGCCAGGGGCTGGCCCACCATGACCCGGGACGCCAGGTCCACCATGGGCACGCCGGTGACCTTGGAGATATAGGGCACGGTGCGGGAGGCGCGGGGGTTGACCTCGATGACGTACAGTTCGCCCTGATAGATCAGGTACTGGATGTTGATGAGGCCCTTGGTGCCCAGACTCAGGGCCAGCTTTTCAGAGCACTCGATGATGACCTCCAGCATCTTGTCGCTGATGGAGAAGGGCGGGTACACGGCAATGGAGTCACCGGAATGGACGCCGGTCCGCTCGATGTGCTGCATGACGCCGGGGATGAGGACGTCCTTGCCATCGGAGATAACATCCACCTCCAGCTCCTTGCCCATGAGGTACTGGTCCACCAGAACGGGGTTCTCGATCTTGCCGGAGAGGATGACCTCCATGTAGGTCCGCACGTCCTCGTCGTTGTGGGCGATGACCATGTTCTGGCCGCCAATGACGTAGGAGGGGCGCAGCAGCACGGGATAGCCCAGCTCGTGGGCAGCGTCCAGGGCGCCCTGCATGCCGGTGATGCCGCAGCCCTTGGGGCGCTTGATGTGGAAGCGCTCCAGCAGCTCGTCGAACCGCTCCCGGTCCTCGGCCATGTCGATGGACTCGGCGGAGGTGCCCAGGATGGGGATACCGTGGCTGTCCAGGAACTGAGTCAGCTTGATAGCCGTCTGGCCGCCGAAGGCCACCACCACGCCCACGGGCTTCTCCACCTCGATGATGTGCATGACATCCTCGGGAAACAACGGCTCGAAGTACAGCCGGTCGGCGGTGTCGTAGTCCGTGGAGACGGTCTCCGGGTTGTTGTTAACGATGACCACCTCGTAGCCCAGCTCCTTCAATGTCCACACACAGTGGACAGAGGAGTAGTCGAACTCAATGCCCTGGCCGATGCGGATGGGGCCGGAGCCCAGCACCATGATGACGGGCTTGCCGGACCGGGGGAAGGTGCGGGATTCGCAGAATTGATCAAAAGAGGAGTAGAAATAGGGAGTCTCGGCGTCGAATTCCGCGCCGCAGGTGTCCACCATCTTGTAGACAGCGGTCTTGCTGCCGCAGGGCATGCTGTCCGTTCCAGAAAGACGCAGCAACGTGGCGTCGGGATAGCCCATCTTCTTGCCGGTCTCGTAGTGTTCGGCAGTCAGGCCTTCCTTTTCCAGGGCCAGCTCGAAGTCGGCCATCTTTTTCAGCTTGGCCAGGAACCAGCGGTCGATCTTGGTGATGCTGTGGATCTCCCCGATGGAGATGCCGCTCTTCAGGGCCTCGAACACGGTAAAGATCCGGTGGTCGTCTACCCGGCGCAGCCGCTCCCAGATGGGGGCGGTGTCCTCCGGGTCCTTTTTGCGGTTCAGGCTGTCCTGGCCGATCTCCGCGCCCCGGACGGCCTTCATGAGGGCCATCTCAAAATTCGGGGCGATGGACATGACCTCGCCGGTGGCCTTCATCTTGGTGCCCAGGGTGCGGCTGGCATCGGCAAACTTGTCGAAGGGCCACTTGGGCATCTTCACCACGATGTAGTCCAGCGTCGGCTCGAAGCAGGCGCAGGTCTTGCCGGTGATGTCGTTTTTGATCTCGTCCAGGGTGTAGCCCAGGGCGATCTTGGTGGTGATTTTGGCGATGGGATAGCCGGTGGCCTTGGAGGCCAGGGCGGAAGAGCGGCTGACACGGGGGTTGACCTCAATGACCGCATACTCGAAGCTGTCGGGATTCAGGGCCAGCTGCACGTTGCAGCCGCCCACAATACCCAGATGCGTGATGATGTCCAGAGACGCCTTGCGGAGCATCTGAAACTCCTTGTCCGCCAGGGTCTGGGTGGGGGCCACCACGATGGAGTCGCCGGTGTGGACGCCCACGGGGTCCAGGTTCTCCATGGAGCAGACGGCGATGACGTTGCCCACGCCGTCCCGCATGGTCTCAAACTCAATTTCCTTCCAGCCGAAGATGGCCTTTTCCACCAGTATCTGGGTGATGGGGGAGGCGTCCAGGCCGGTCTGGGCGATGATGCGCAGCTCCGCCGGGGTCTGGGCCGCACCGCCGCCGGCGCCGCCCAAGGTAAAGGCGGGGCGGACGATGACGGGATAGCCGATGCGGTCAGCCACCGCCAGGGCATCCTCCACGGTCTCGGCAATGTCGGAGGCAATGACCGGCTGGTTGATCTCCGCCATGGCTTCCTTAAACAGCTCCCGGTCCTCGGCACGGGAGATGACCTTGGCATCGGTGCCCAGCAGGCGGACGCCCTGCTCCGCGAGGAAGCCCTCCTTGTCCAGCTGCATGGCCAGAGTCAGTCCGGTCTGGCCGCCCAGGCCCGCCAGAATGGAGTCTGGCCGCTCCTTGAGGATGATGCGCTTGATGGTCTCGGTGGTCAGGGGCTCCAGGTAGATTTCGTCCGCCATGGCCTGGTCGGTCATGATGGTGGCGGGGTTGGAGTTGCACAGCACCACGTTGACGCCGGCCTCTTTCAGCACCCGGCAGGCCTGGGCGCCGGCGTAGTCGAACTCGGCGGCCTGGCCGATGACGATGGGGCCGGAGCCGATCACCAGGACTTTCTTAATGGAAGTATCCAAAGGCATTACAGCTCGCCTCCTTTCATCAGGTCCACAAAGCGGTCAAACAGGAAGGATGTATCTTTCGGTCCGGTGCAGGCCTCGGGGTGGAACTGCACGGTAAAGGCTTTCAGGTCAGGGTAGTCGATGCCCTCGCAGGTGCCGTCGTTGGCGTTGGCAAAGGAGAGGCGGCCGGTCTGGATACTGTCGGAATCCACGGCGTAGCCATGGTTCTGGCTGGTGATGTAGGTGCGGACGCCGTTCACATCCCGGACAGGCTGGTTCACGCCACGGTGGCCGTATTTCAGCTTGTAGGTTTTTCCTCCGGCGGCCAGGGCCGTCAGCTGGTGGCCCAGGCAGATGCCGAACATGGGGACCTTGCCCAGCAGTTTTTTGATCTGCTCGATCTGGTAAACGTTCTCCGCCGGGTCGCCGGGGCCGTTGGACAGCATAACGCCGTCGGGGTCCGCCGCCAGAATGTCCTCGGCGGAGGTAGTGGCGGGCAGCACGGTGACGGTGCAACCCCGCTTCTGCAGCTCCCGAACGATGTTGCGCTTGGCGCCGTAGTCGATGAGGGAGACCTTGAACTGTTCCTCACCCACGGCAGGGTGTACCGCAGGCTCCTTGCAGGTGACAGCTTCCACCACGCCGGTGACGGCGTAGGTCTCCACCGGCGTCAGGTCGGCGGGGACTTCGTCGCAGACGGCGGCGTTCATGACGCCGTGCTCCCGAATGATACGGGTCAACTCTCGGGTGTCCACTCCGTACAGGCCCGGCACGCCCTGCTCCTTCAGATAGGTGTCCAGGTCGCAGTCCGCGCGGAAATTAGACGGGGTGTCGCACCACTCCCGCACCACGTAGCCCTTGACGCAGCAATCGCCCTCAAAATCCTCCCGGATGATGCCGTAGTTGCCGATGAGAGGGTAGGTCTGCATGACGATCTGCCCCGCGTAGCTGGGGTCCGTCAGGGTCTCGATGTAGCCGCACATGCCGGTAGTGAACACCAGCTCGCCCACGGCGTCAGCCCCGGCTCCGAAGCGGATGCCCTCGAACACCCGGCCGTCCTGGAGCACCAAATAGCCCTTTTTCATAGCTTCCTCCTGCCTTTTGCCCGTATTTTCCCATTTTTTTCGATTTCCATGTTATTATGATGGTTTTTCCCGCAACAGTCAACGACCCCACGCATTTCCAGAAGTAGACTTTCCCCTGGAGAGAGGTACTACTTTTTGTGCATTTCCGAGAAGGTCGACCTATTTTCTAATTTCTGTCAGGGTTTTTGCCCCCCACCACGAAAAAACCGCCGCGGGCATTTTCCCGCGGCGTGTTTGCTCTTTATTCATCCAGTTTGAGGACTGCCAAAAATGCCTCTGTCGGCACCTGCACCGTGCCCAGACTCCGCATCTTCTTTTTGCCCTCTTTCTGCTTTTCCAGCAGCTTCTTCTTTCGGGTCACATCGCCGCCGTAGCACTTGGCCAGCACGTCCTTCCGCATGGCCTTGATGGTCTCCCGGGCGATGATCCGCCCGCCGATGGCCGCCTGGATGGGGATCTCAAACAGCTGGCGGGGCACGTTCTCCTTCAGCTTTTCGCAAAGCCGTCTGGCCCGGGGATAGGCCTTGTCCTTGTGGGCGATAAAACTCAAAGCGTCCACCTTGTCACCGTTGAGCAGCAGGTCTACCTTCACCAGCTCGCTGGGCCGGTAGTCGGACAGCTCGTAGTCCAGAGAGGCATAACCCTTGGTGTTGGCCTTCAGGGTGTCGAAAAAGTCGTAGATGATCTCGTTCAGGGGCATCTGGTAGTGCAGCTCCACCAGGTGGGTATCCAGGTACTGCATGTCCTTGAACTCCCCCCGGCGGGTCTGGCACATGGGCATGATATTGCCCACGTACTCGTTGGGGCTGATGATATTCACCTTCACATAGGGCTCCTCGGCGTGCTCGATAGTGCCGGGGTCCGGGTAGTTATGGGGGTTGTCCACCCGCACCATGGTGCCGTCGGTCTTATAGACGTTGTAAATGACGGAGGGCAGGGTGGTCACCAGGTCCAGGTCGAATTCCCGTTCCAGCCGCTCCTGGATGACCTCCATGTGGAGCATGCCCAAAAAGCCGCAGCGGAAGCCGAAGCCCAAAGCCACGGAGGATTCCGGCTCAAAGCTGAGGGAGGCATCGTTCAATTGCAGCTTCTCCAGAGCGTCCCGCAGGTCCGGGTACTTGCTGCCGTCCTCGGTGTAAATGCCGCAGTAGACCATGGGCTGCACCGGGCGGTAGCCGGGGAGAGGCTCCGCCGTGGGCTGGGCAGCGTCGGTGACGGTGTCACCCACCCGGGTGTCCTGCACGTTCTTGATGGAGGCGGTGAAGTAGCCCACCTCGCCGGCCAGCAGCTCCTGGCAGGGCTCCAGGCCCAGGGGCAGCAGGTGGCCGCACTCGATGACCTGATAGCTGGCGCCGGAGGCCATCATTTTCACCGTCTGGCCCACCTGGAGAGTGCCCTCCATGAGCCGCATATAGACGATGACGCCCCGATAACTGTCATACTGGCTGTCGAAGATCAGGGCCTTCAGAGGTGCCTTCTCGTCCCCTGTGGGGGGCGGCACGTTCTTCACCACGTCCTCCAGCACGGCCTCGATGTTGATGCCCATTTTGGCGGAAATCTCCGGTGCGTCCATGGCAGGCAGGCCGATGATGTCCTCCACCTCCTGCTTGGATTTCAGAGGGTCGGCTGCGGGCAGGTCGATCTTATTGAACACCGGGAGGATCTCCAGATCGTGCTCCATGGCAAGGTAGGTGTTGGCCAGGGTCTGGGCCTCCACACCCTGGGTGGAATCCACCACCAGCACGGCGCCCTCGCAGGCCGCCAGGGACCGGGAGACCTCGTAGTTGAAGTCCACATGGCCCGGGGTGTCGATGAGGTTCAGCTCGTAGACCTCCCCGTCCTGGGCCTTGTAGTTCAGGCGGACGGCCCGGGCCTTGATGGTGATGCCCCGCTCCCGCTCCAGGTCCATGTTGTCCAGCAGTTGGTCGGCCATCTGCCGCTGAGCCACCGCCTCGCACTTCTCCAACAGCCGGTCCGCCAGCGTGGACTTGCCGTGGTCAATGTGGGCAATAATGCTGAAATTACGAATATTTGCCTGTTTGGACATAAACGTATAACCTCCATCGGCAAGTCCACGCGGGGCCCCGCATAGCGGGGCGGCGCGAAGCGCCGTTACTTTTAATCAAAATCGGGGTCCCCGAAAAGCCGTCAGGCTTTTTGGGGAGAGGAGGAGCAAGGGAGTGCGTGCAGTTTCCGCCGCAGGCGGGAACGGAACAAAACGGACTTTGCGACGACGAGATTAATGTGGGCAATGATGGAAAAATTTCGGATATTTGCCTGTTTACTCATATATCAAGTACCTCCATGAGGTCATTTCCAAATTTCGTCGTAATCGTAGTGTACCACAAAGTCCCGCAGACCGTCCAGCACTTCTACCCGGTTTTCCTCTGTCAGCCGGTACTCCCCGGAGGGCATGGCCCGGGCCATGCGGTAGGTCACCCGGCCCGCCACGTGGATGTGGTCGGCGTAGTTGTCCAGGTTCGTGATGACATCGGTGTCCGCCATGAAGAACTGCAGCTCCGCGTTGTCATATTGGAGCAGGGTCTCCGTGGTCTCCTCCAGCAGGGCCAGCATGGCCTCCGTCTGACCCAGCCGGTCCATCTTGTCCCAGAACAGGATGCTGTACGGGGAGAAGAAAAAGATGAACTCCGTGCCTGGATGAGCCTCCAGCCAGCCGGTGACCACCGCCAGGTTTTCCCGGCAGTTTTCCAGAAAGGCGTCCGCGGGCAGCGCGGCACCCGTTTCCTCCGGCCGCTCATAGCCTGCCAAGGCCAGCTCTTTGGAGAAGAACACATTGCCGTCCCACACGAAGGCGTCCTGAATGGTTTGGGTCTCCCCCTTGGCCCTTTTCAGCAAGGTATAGCCGGACCGCAGCAGCACGTCCTTGTTCAGCAGGTACTGCCCATCGTTCCAGGGGTCGTCGTCATAGAGATAGTCCGGGAGCTCCTCAGGCGCCTCTGCCGGACTCCGGGCCAGCAGGTTGGGGTCCAGCCCAAAGATCACCCGCTGCACATCCTGCTGGGTGCAGGCATAGTCCAGCGCCTTCGTGAATTCCCCAAAGCCGCCGTTGGGAAAGGTGACCTTCACGGTGGAGGTGTCGTAGAACACGTCGAACCAGAAGGGCCGGTAGTTGGCCGCCAGGGAGGAGCCCATCAGCAGCGTTTCGTACTCCTGGCTCCGCAGGAGCCCCGCCCCCTGGGCCCGCTGGTCAAACCAGACCTCCCCCTCGGGATCCGGGTCGTGGTAGTGGAAAAAGGGGTCCACCAGCCGCACCGTCCCGGCACACAGGGTCAACAGTACCGCGGCGGTCAGCAGCAGCGCAGCCGCCCAGCGTTGATATGGTCGTTTCAAGGCCGCGCCTCCTCAGAAATTGGAGTAAATGAAGGTGGCCCCGCTGGAGAAAGACAGCACCGCCCACACCAGCAGCACGCCGCACACCAGGGCGGTGCCCAGGCTGGGGCGGAAATCCTCCATCTTTCGGATGGTATTCCGGGGCCACAGGGACACCGTCAGGCTCACCGCCAACAGCGCCGCCAGCACCAGCCCCGGCACCCGCCCGGCCAGCATGGGCAGCAGGGTGGTCAAGGCAGCAGTCTCGCTGTCCAGCACCCCAGCCGCCAGGGCGGACAGGGGCAGGCCCGCGCCGCCGGAGACCGCCGTTGAGAGCAGTCCTCCCGCCGCCCCCAGGCTGGGAGCCCGGAAGAACACCCAGGCCAGGTTGACGAACAGGAAGGTCAACAGCCAGCGGAGGGCCTTGGGCAGCCGCTCCCGCCGGGGGCCCCAGGCCCGCTCGATGATTTGAGCCAACCCGTGAAGGCCACCCCACACCAGGAAGGTCCATCCGGCGCCGTGCCAGATGCCGCTGACCAGATAGACGATCAGGATGTTCAGGTACGTCCGGGCGTTTCCCTTCCGGCTGCCGCCCAGGGGGAAGTACAGGCACTCCCGCAGGAAGGTGGTGAGGGTGATATGCCACCGCTTCCAGAACTCCCCCACGCTCAAAGCCCGGTAGGGGGAATCAAAGTTCACCGGCAGGTGGATGCCCAACAAACGGGCGCATCCAGCGGCGATGTCGCAGTAGCCGGAGAAATCCAGGTACAGCTGGAGCGTATAGGTCAGCATCACCAGCCATGCCCCGGGAGCCGTCAGGTCCGCCAAAATGGCCCAGCCGTTGGAGACCACGGTCCCCAGGGAGTCCGCCAGCAGCACCTTTTTCGCCATGCCCAGAGAGATAGCGTACAGGGCGGCGGAGATGTCCCGCCAGCCGGGGCGCAGGAAGGTCTCGCCGCTCAGCTGGGGAAAAAAGGCGGAGGGCCGCAGAATGGGCCCGGAGGTCAGGGTAGGGAAAAAGAAGGTATACAGCAGGTAGCCCTTTCTTCCCACAGGTTCTGCCGCGCCGGTGTAGACCTCCTTGAGATACCAGATCTGCTGGAAGGTGAAGAAGCTCAGGCCCAGGGGCATCCAGCCCCCGGTGAACACACCGGCGTACTTATACCACAACAGCGTTCCGATCAGCCAGAGCAGGGCTACCAGGAACACAGTCTTTTTCCGCTTGGGATGGGCCGGGAAATCTCTGGCAGCCGCCCAGGTCACCACGCAGCCGCCCAGCAGCACCAGAAACCCACCCAACACCTTTCGGTCGGGGAAGCCCCACAGGCAGAACACCGCGCAGGCCGCCAGCAGCAGCCACGTCCCCGTCCGGCGGCTTCGGTGTCCCACCCACAGGCAAACCGATACCGTCAGTATCAAAAAGGCCAGAAAGGCCAGCGACTGAACGCTCATATCACTGCTGGGAAAGGCCGTTGAGACGGGCGTCGGCGGAGCTGAGCACCTGGGTCATACTTTGGTTCCGGCCCGGATAGGCCTCCGCCAGGGCATCCGGCGCCAGGGCAGGGAAGGCTGCCTTCTGGGCAGCCTGCTGCTTCAACGCATGGACAAACCGGGTCTCCTCCAGCTTCATGTCCACCTCGGCCATGCCCATGGTGCAGTCGCTGGCGTCAAGGGCGAAGTAGGCCTCGTTGGCGCCGGCTTCCCGGTACAGGTGACGGTACAACTGATAGACGCCGCTGCCAAGATACGCGGCCGCCGCGTTGATGGCGGCCTTGTCCCCCAGCTTGCCCAGCAGTCCGAACAGCACGCCGATGGCGCCGCCCAGCAGCTTGCTCTGCAGGGTTGCCATGACGCTGCCCTGGAGCACATTGCCCGGCTCGGCGGCGTTCAAAATCTCCTCGCTGGTCAGCATACTGCCCTCCCGGGACAGGGTGCGGCCCAGGATAAAATCCGCCGACACGTGGTAGTAGTCGCAGGCCTTCACCACGAAGGAAAGGCCCGGTTCCCGGATGCCGTTTTCGTAGTGGCTCAGCAGGGCCTGGGAAATGCCCAGGTCGCTGGCAGCGGTCCGCTGGGAAACGCCCCGCTCCTTGCGCAGCAGGGACAGGGTTCTGGAAAATTCGGAAGCCATATCGGTTCTCCTTTATGAAGCGTTTCTTTTTAATACGTATTGTATAGTTTACCAAATTGGATACGGATTGTAAAGAGGATTTAGGGGAAGAGATAGCGCCCCTGGCGGGGCGCTGCGGGGAATGCGGCCCCCACTTTTCTTTGGGTTGCGCCCAAAGAAAAGTCGCCGCCGCAACGGTGGAAAAGAAAGGCGCTTGGGCGGGAATTGCTGTGGCCGGTGCGGTGCAGACTTGCAGGCTTGTACCAGGTGCGCTCCACACAGGTCGAACAACGATAACCTGCCGCCGCATGTCGGAACTGCGGACTTGCTTTCGGGGTGGTAATCGTATGGTCCCTGCTCCTCTTTCCGCTGCCGCTCCCCCGTCCCCGGGGTGGGGAATCCAAAGGGGAGGGGCCGCGGCCCCTCCCCTTTGTGTCGTTTTAAGGGGGTCCTGGGGGAAATGAAATCCCCCCGGGTTTCTCTTTGGGGGGTGTGGGGGGACACTTCTCTTTTCAAAAGAGAAATGTCCCCCTTCCCCCAAGCCCCCTGTCAAGGGGGACATTTCAAAACAACCCCACCTGATTGGGCAGCACATCGCCCCCGATGCTGCGGAGCTGCTGGGTATTCTCCTCCCAGAGCTGGTCGGAAATGGCCATTTTGCGGATGATGTTCTTCACCGTCAGGTCCAGGGCGGTGCCCTCGCTGTAATCCGCCTTGAAGATGAAGTCCACCCGGCCCTTGGCCAGCAGGTCCTCCACACCCATGCGGTTGCTGTCCTGATACACGGCAATGGCCTGACCGCCGTAGGCCCGCATCATCTTCATGCAGGGCACATCGGAAAGACCGTCTCCCATGTAGACCATGTTGGTGAAGGGCACCCGCTTGCTGTCATCGGGCATGGAATCATTCAGCGTCTTGTCATCGGACACATCCAGCACGCCCTTGTTGATGCGGTAGACGAACTGGGTCTTGGCGGTGAAGTTGACCGCCAGCTTGGGCCAGACGGGATGGCCGTTTTCATCGTAGTAAAATTCGCTGGCGTAGATCTCCTTGAACTCCCCGCTGATGGAGGAGCCCTCAATGATCTCCCGCAGGCCGGAGGAAATGATGTAGTGCTCCACCTGCACGCCCTGGGACCTGCCGAATTCATTGATGCGGCGGAACCAATCCTGTACGCCGGGGAACAGCACGATGCCGCGGCCCTTCTCCACCAGGTCCTGCCGGGTGAAGGGAAGGTTTTTCCGCTCTGATTCCCGGAGCATGGTGTACATGTAGGCCAGAATACCGTCGATGCGGTGCTGGCGGCCAAAGCCGTTGGCCAGGGCCCAGAACTCCGTGGGAGTCATGCCCAAAGAGGGGATGAAGGCGTAGTCCTGCATATCGGTGGTGCAGAGGGTCTTATCAAAATCGTATAAAAAGGCCACAATGGGCATCTGCTTTTCCATAGGTCCTCCTCATTTGAAAAAAGCGGCTCCTCTCCGGAGCCGCTTTTCCATGCTGCGTGATTTATTCGCCGGTATAGTTGCGGCCGAACTTCAGGTCATCCAGGTTGATGCGGCGGGTGGCGTCCAGATCCTCCCGGGCAAAGGGATCGCCCGTGGGATAGTCGTCTGCCGGGGCAGCCTCCTCAACAGGAGCCTCCTCCTGCTCCTCTTCGGCGTCTTCCGCCTGCTGGGCGGCGAAGGCGGCCAGCACGTTCTCGCCAATCTCCTCCACCCGGGCTTCCTCCCGGGCGGGAGCGGGCTGCTCCACCTCCAGCTGGGGCAGCTGCTCCAGGAACTTCAGTTCCCGGGCACACAGGTCCCGGCTGGCGGAGATGAACTTCGCCAGCTCCTGCTGGCCCTGGGCCAGACGCTCCTGAGCCACAATCAGCTCCTGTTGGTACTGCACGGTCTTCTCCTTGGCGTCGGTATCGGCCTTGGCCAGGATCTCGTCCCGCTTGGCCTCGGCGTCCCGGACGATGGAGTCCGCCATGCGCTGGGCCGTCAGCAGGGTAGCCCGCATGGAGTCCTCGGTGGCGCGGTATTCCTCCACCTTCTCCACCAGGACCTTCAGCTTGGCCTTCAGGGCCGCGTTCTCCTTGTAAAGAGCGGTATAGTCATCGGTCAGCTCGTCCAGGAACTCGTCGACCATGGCCATGTTGTATCCGCCCATGACCGCCTTGGCAAAGGCGTGTGTGGAAACTTCCTGTGGTGTCAGCATATCTGTCTCTCCCCCTGTTAGAAGTACAAGCCGTTATTTTCCAGCTCGTCGATCAGGTCGCCCTCGATATCCACATGGTAGGGCGTGATGATGTAGGTGTTGGCGGAGACTTTCTTGATCTTGCCCTCACCGGCATAGGCCACGCCGGACAGGAAGTCGATCAGGCGGCGGGCGATGTCCTTGTTGGTGGATTCCAGATTCAGGACCACGGTCCGCTTGTCCTTCAGATGGTCGGCGATCTCAGAGGCATTCTCGAACCGCTCCGGCTTCACCAGCACCACCTTCAGCTGGGTGGTGGCGTGGATATTGACCACCTTGTTGCGGCGGTCCTCCGGCTTATTGCGGCGGTCCTCGAAGGTATCCCGGCGGGGTGTCTCCTCGAACTCCTCAAATTCCTCGTCCTCATCCTCATAGGGGTGGGTCAGCTTTTTCAGTTCATCAATAAAGCCCATGGCAGCAGCCTCCTCGTTGGAGTTTTTCCTCAAGTATAATGGCGGGCGCCGAAGATGGCGGTCCCCACGCGGACCATGTTGGCACCGGCGCGGATGGCGTCTTCATAATCGCCGCTCATGCCCATAGAGAGATATTCTAATTCATTATGGAACAATTTCGCATTGATGTCAACATAAAGTGCCCGAACTTTGTGGAAATACTGCATATTGGTATCCCGGTCGGCATCCGCGGGAGGGATCGTCATGAGTCCCCGCACCCGGACATGCTCCCGCTTCTGCGCTTCCTCCGCCGCGGCGAAGATCTCCGCCGGAGCAAAGCCGCTCTTGGCCTCCTCCTCGCCGATGTTGACCTCCAACAGGATGTCCTGCACCAGGTCCCTGGCGGCGGCCACCTTTTCGATCTCGTCCAGCAGGGCCAGGGATCCCACAGACTGGATCATGGCCACGTGGCCCACCACCTGCTTTACCTTGTTGCGCTGCAGGTGGCCGATGAAGTGCAGGGGAGCGCCGTCATAGGCATGCTCGCTGAGCTTCTGGGTCATCTCCTGGACCCGGTTCTCTCCCAGCACGTCAATGCCGGCGGCGATGGCCTCCCGGCAGGCGGCGGCGTCGTTCATCTTGCTGG
>CAYWYW010000062.1:0-14284 GCA_964462715.1 uncultured Oscillibacter sp. | reverse complement strand
ACGTCCGCCAGGCCCAGCCAGGCCTCCGCAAGGGTCTCGTCCAGCTCCAGAGCGGCCTCGAAGTCCGCCAGAGCGGCGGCCAGATTCTCCGCCGTTTCGCCGCTGCCGATGTAGGCGCCGCCTCGCCCGATGTAGGCCTCGGCCCGCTTGGGGTCGATCTCGATGGCCGCCGTGAAGGCGATGATGGCCTCCTCGTAGTTCCCCTCGCTCAGGTATTTCACGCCCAGGTCATACTGCTCCTGCCACTTGCTCTGTCCGCAGGCCGCAAGGCCCAGGATCAGCACCAGCGTCAAAAATAAACTGCAAATCCGTTTCATCGTTCTCTCCCGCTCTCTCAATTCTGGACGGTGGACTGGGTCAGGTTGCCCGCTCCGTCGTAGTGTTCCTGGCCGATCTGCTGCCCCTTTTCGTCATACACATAGATGGTTTTGCCGCCCAGGGTGCCGTCACCGTTGTAGTAATAATCGGCTGCCTCTCCATATTCGTTGTACTCCCGCACAGAATAACTGCTCAGCGTTCCGTCGCTGTTATAGGCACGGCTCTCTGTCTGCCGGCCCTGCCCGTCATAGGACCACTCCTGATAAGAGCGCAGGACGCCGTCATCTCCGAAGGAACTGGATTTGATACGATGGCCGCCGGCGTCGTATTCGTTGAGGGTGTAACCGAGGGAGCTTCCGTCCGGATTAAAATTTTCGTACCGGACGACATTTCCGGCGGCATCATAGGTATAGATCACATAGGATTCTATCTCGCCCGCCGCAGTATAATAGGTGGACTTGACGCAGTTGCCGCTGCCGTCGAATTCCCGGAGGATCTGGCTGACGGTACCGTCGATCTGGCTGCCATCTACCATTGCGATCTGGTTGCCATTGCCGTCATGGGCCGCGTAGGCATAGCCGGTCTGGTTGCCCGCGGCGTCATAGGAGGTGACCTCGTAAGATTTTCCTTCCGGGTACCCATAAATGCGGTACCAGATCAGGTTTCCATCTCCGTCATAGCTGCTCTCCCTGCGCTTTCTGCCGGAGGAGTCGGTGTAAATGCCGCTTTCGATCTCCGCAATCTTTCCGGCGATACGCTCGTCGCCGCCGGTCTTGTCCAGGCCGGTACGCAGCACCTCCAGCGCCTTGTCGTACTCGCCCATACGGATGTACACGTCCGCCATGCCCAGCCAGGCCTCCGGGTTCGTCTCGTCCAGCGCCGCGGCCTGCTCATAGTCCGCCAGGGCCGCCGCCAGGGTCTCCGCCGTCTCGCCGCTGCCGATGTAGGCGCCGCCCCGCCCGATATAGGCCTCGGCCCGCTTGGGGTCGATCTCGATGGCCGCCGTAAAGGCGATGATGGCCTCCTGGTAATTCCTCTCGCTCAGGTATTTTACGCCCAAATCATACTGCTCCTGCCAGGTGGGGGCCTTCTGCCCGCAGGCCGCAAGGCCCAGAATCAGGGCCAGCGTCAAAAATAAACTGCAAATCCGTTTCATACGTCTCCCACTCTTTCATTCTTGAACGGTGGACTGGGTCAGGTTGCCCGCTCCGTCGTAGCGTTCCTCGCCGATTTGCTTTCCCTGCTCGTCATACACATAGACGGTTTTGCTGCCCAGGGTGCCGTCGCCGTTATAGCCGTAAGAAGCTGACAGCCCATATTCGTTGTACTCCCGCACAGAATAACTGCTCAGCGTTCCGTCGCTGTTATAGACACGGTCTTCCGTCAGCCGGCCCTGCTCGTCCCACTCGTCCTCCTGATAGTGGGTCAGGGAACCATCCGCGCCGAAATACATGCGCTTGACGCAGTTGCCTGCGGCGTTGTATTCCAAAACGTCGTAGTTGCGGAGGGCTCCATCCGGGCCAAAGGTTTCCATCCGGGTACAGTTGCCGGCGGCATCATAGGTAAAGACGGTATACTGGCTGATCTCGCCCGCCGCAGTATAATGGGTGGACTTGACGCAGTTGCCGCTGCCATCGAATTCCCGGAGGTTCTGGCTGACGGTACCGTCGATCTGGCTGCCACCTACCATTGCGGTCTGGTTGCCATTGCCGTCAGACGCCGAATAGGCATAGCCGGTCTGGTTGCCCGCGGCGTCATAGGAGGTGACCTCGTAAGATTTTCCTTCCGGGTACCCATAAATGCGGTACCAGATCAGGTTTCCATCTCCGTCATAGCTGCTCTCCCTGCGCTTTCTGCCGGAGGAGTCGGTGTAAATGCCGCTTTCGATCTCCGCAATCTTTCCGGCGATACGCTCGTCGCCGCCGGTCTTGTCCAGGGCCGAGCGCAAAAGCTCCAGCGCCTTGTCGTACTCGCCCATGCGGATGTACACGTCCGCCATGCCCAGGTACGCCTCGGCGTTGGTCTCGTCCAGCGCCGCGGCCTGCTCATAGTCCGCCAACGCCGCCGCCAGGTTCTCCGCCGTCTCGCCGCTGCCGATGTAAGCGCCGCCCCGGCCGATGTAGGCCTCGGGCCGCTTGGGGTCGATCTCGATGGCCGCCGTGAAGGCGATAATGGCCTCCTCATAGTTGCCCTCGCTCAGGTATTTCACGCCCAGGTCATACTGCTCCTGCCACGCGGGGGCCTTCTGCCCGCAGGCCGCCAGGCCCAGAATCAAAACCAGTGTCAAAGCCAAGCTACAAATCCGTTTCATTCCATCTTCCTCCGTTTTCCGGTCAAATCTCCAGAATATCGCCGATCTCCACAAATTGTTCTTCGGGTTCATCCGCGTAGTAACCGGGCAATTCCTCCAACGGCGACAGATCCGCGATGTCATTGGCCCAGAAGCACGCATGGTTCAGCTGCTTCATCTCCCGCAGAACCGAGATGTCCGTCACATGGTTTGCCAGGATCATGACGCTGCTCAGGTTCCGGAAATACCGCAGCGTGTCCACGTTGGTGATGCCGCCCCGCTGGGTGAACTCCTGGCCGTCCTCCCCGTCACGCTCCACTCCATAGTAGGCGAACAGCTCTCCGCCGCCGGTGGTGCCCCACAAATACCGATAGCCCATGCCGTCGTCATCCTCGTTGACAAAGGTGAACTGGTCTCCGTAGATGTACAGACGCTCCACCACGTCCAGGTCCCGGACATACACAGGGCCGTCGGGCAGGCCCAGCGCCGCCCGCACCAGCTGTTCAAAGACCGGGTCCGTCCAGACCACCTCGTCGGAGCCGGCCACGCCCAGCGCCTGCCGGCGGGAGAGCAATTCCGCGTCCCCGGTGGCCTCATAGCCCTGCTCCAGGATGGCAATGGCGCTGTCCTCGTCGCCCAGGGCCAGGTAGATGTCCGCCGCCTTGCCGTACACGGCGGCAAGCAGCTTGTCCAGCCCGATGGCTTCCAGATAGTCCGCCAGGGCGCTCTCACAGGCCCCCCGGCTCTCCTCCGGCAGCTCCGCGGCAGCGGCGGACAAATCCACCGTGCCCACATAGGCGTCGCCCCGGCCCACGTAGGCTTCCGCCCGCTTCGGGTCGATCTCGATGGCGGCGGTAAAGGCGATAATGGCCTCCTGGTAATTGCCCTCGGACAGGTATTTCACGCCCAGGTCATACTGCTCCTCCCAGGTGGGGGCCTTAGCGCAGGCCGCAAGGCCCAGCACCAGGGCCAGGGTCAAAAGCAAACCGCAAATCCGTTTCATCCCACGTTCCCCTTTACCCGTTTTGCATAATGGTTCCGGTCAGCGTACCGTCTCCGTCGTGCTCCTCATAGCCCAGGTAGTTTCCCTGCTCATCATAGAGATTAACGTGATACCAGCTTCGCTCTCCGTTTTCCTCGTACTCCGTGTACACCGAAACATGTCCATCCTCGTTGTACTCCCAGGTCTGGTAATAGTTCAGAGAGCCGTCGGTGTCATAATTGGACCGTTTTGTGCGGTTTCCCTGCCCGTCATATTCATAGAGCCAGTAGCCCGACAGCGCACCGTCGCTGTCATACTCATCCTCCCGCACCACCAGTCCATTTTCATAGGTATAAGAAGTGCGGTGCTCAACCGTTCCATCCAACTTGTACCATACCTCTCCGGTACAATTCCCGGCTTCGTCATAGGTATTCTCAACCACCCCGATCTCACCGCTATCTGGAAAGTAATAGTAATCCCGCAATGGATTTCCCTGTTCATCATAGGCCAGCTCCACAAAGCCCATCTGACTGCCGGAGGCGTCATAGGCCGTCACCGTGGCCTTCCGGCCCTGAGCGTCGTAGGTGTGGTCCCAGTACCATTTCAGCGCGCCGCTCTCGTCGTAGCCGCTGGTCCGCCGCACCTTGCCGGAGGCGTCGGTGATGGTGCCGCTCTCCATCTCCGCGATCTTTTCGGCGATGGATTCGTCGTTCCCGGTCTTGTCCAGGCCCTGCCGCAAAATCTCCAGCGCCTTGTCGTACTCGCCCATGCGGATGTACACGTCCGCCATGCCCAGGTACGCCTCCGGGTTCGTTTCGTCCAGCGCCGCGGCCTGCTCATAGTCCGCCAGGGCCGCCGCCAGATTCTCCGCCGTTTCGCCGCTGCCGATGTAGGCGTCGCCCCGGCCCACGTAGGCTTCCGCCCGCTTCGGGTCGATCTCGATAGCGGCGGTAAAGGCGATAATGGCCTCCTGGTAATTGCCCTCGGACAGGTATTTCACGCCCAGGTCATACTGCTCCTCCCAGGTGGGGGCCTTAGCGCAGGCCGCAAGGCCCAGCACCAGGGCCAGGGTCAAAAGCAAACCGCAAATTCTTTTCATTTCGACATCCTCCATAAGAAAATAGCACGGCAGCTCTGCCGTGCCTGTCAGCAAAGTCCTTCTGTGTGACCTGATATCCCATGTTTTATAATACAGAGGGTGCCATTTTACCGCATTATCCTATGTTAATTTTCCCGCCCTGACGTACAAAAACGCCGCCGCAGGCCAAGGCCGGTTTACGGCGGCGCGCAGGCTGTTTTTTGATTGAACTGTCACGGGCGGCATGAAGCGGCTTCGGCGGCTGTGGAAGGCCTGTACGGGAAAAAACAAAAGAACCCCCAAAGCGGCGTCTGAGACGCGGTTGCTTTGGGGGGTTCTGATTCATTCAGATAAAGCCGTTTTTCAAGAGGTTCCGGGTGTGGAGGGCGCTGTCCGGGATTCAGACGACCTGCGCTGGTCTGCGAAGCGTCGGCCTGCCTCAGGCGGATGATATCAAGGGATTCCCCGGCTCTTTTTTGGCCCGACAGCGTTTCTACCGGTCCGCGATGTATTTCGTGACCGCGCTGCGCAGATACCAGTTGAGCCGGTGGGAAAAGGGCTCGCTGTCCTGGAGAAAATCGAAGGCGTCCACGGCCTTTTCCAGGGCCTGCCGGCAGCCAAGAACCAGCCGCAGGCTCTGCATATGGGCTGGCAGACGGCTGATATAGGCCGCCGTCATGGGCAGATAGCTCCGGATCAGGCGCTCCCGGGCAAGAGCGTCCCCCTCTCTCATCTGCCGGGCGCATTGGAGCTCCTCCTGCCGGCTCATGGCGGAACAGGAGCGGGCCTCTTCATAAAAATCTTCAGCACGGATGTAAAGCATAGGCATTCACCTCACACATGGCTGCGCAGGAATACGGACTTCCTGTCCCTGCTCCTGGTTCAGTTCCTCCGGCTCGTGGAAGGTGGGCACCACCTGGTGCAGGGCGTCCCGGATGACGCTGGGGTCGTTTTTCTCCAGGGCGGCCTCCAGGATGGCCAGCTTGCCCTCCAGCTCCTCCGGGGTGACGCCGGGCTGCCGCTCCACGAAAATCTGGTCGTTCTCCGTCTTTTCGATGTCCCGGCTGGCGATCAGCAGCTCCTCATACAGCTTCTCCCCGGGCCGCAGGCCCGTCTCCACAATGTCGATGTCCCGGTAGGGCACATAGCCGGACAGGCGGATCAGGTTTTCCGCCAGGTCCAGAATCTTCACCGGGCGGCCCATGTCCAGAACATACAGCTCATTCTGCTCCGCCATGGCCCCCGCCTGCAAGACAAGCTGGGCGGCCTCGGGGATGGTCATAAAGTAGCGGGTGATCCGCTTGTCCGTGACGGTGACAGGGCCGCCCGCGGCGATCTGCCGCTTGAACAGGGGCACCACGGAGCCGTTGGAGCCCAGCACGTTGCCAAAGCGCACCGCGGCAAACACCGTCCTGCTGCGGCCCTTCATGGACTGGACGATCATCTCGCACAGGCGCTTGGTGGCGCCCATGACCGAGGTGGGGTTCACTGCCTTGTCCGTTGAAATCTGAATAAACTTGGAAACGCCGTATTCATCGGCGGTCCGAACCAGATTGCAGGTGCCGAACACGTTGTTTCGCACGGCTTCCTGGGGGCTCTGCTCCATGAGAGGCACGTGCTTGTGGGCGGCGGCGTGGAACACCACATCGGGCCGGTACATGGCGAAGATCTGCCGCAGCCGCTCCCCGTCCCGGACAGAGGCAATCTCCACCGAGAGATCCAGGCGGTCGCCGCAGTGATACAGAAGCTCCTGCTGGATGTCATAGGCGTTGTTTTCGTAAATGTCCACAATGACCAGTTTTTTGGGGGCGTGCTTGACAATCTGGCGGCACAGCTCGGAGCCGATAGAGCCGCCTCCGCCTGTCACCAGCACAACCTTTCCGCCCAGAAAGCGGTCCACGGGAGCCGGGTCCAGCTGAATCGTGTCCCGCCCCAGCAGGTCTTCAATCTGAATCTCCCGCAGCTGGGAGCGGATGGGCTTCTGGTCGATCAGGTCAATTGCGCTGGGCAATACGGACACCTTTACCCGGTCAAGGCCGGACAGTTCTTTTAAAATCTCATGCCGCCGTTCCTCCGTGATGGAGGGAATCGCCACCAGGATCTCCCGGATGTCCATAGCCCGCAGGCGGGACGGAATGTCGGCAATGCGGCCCTTTACCTCAACGCCGTGGATGCGCTTGCCGATTTTGCCCGGATCATCGTCAAAAAAGCACTGCACAGCATAGCGGCTGGCTGGGTTGCTCTGCAGCTCTTCCAGCAGCTGGACGCCCGCGGCGCCGGCGCCAATGACGGCGACGGGAATTTGGCGCGCCCTCCGCCGGGAAAACACATAGCTGCGGTACACGCGGTATGTAAAGCGCATCAACAGCATTCCCAGCACCCACAGGCTGGCAATGGAGGTCAGCAGCAAAAAGGAAATAACCGTATCGATAAAGAGCCGGCTGATCACCTCATATGTGAAAAAGCCAAAGAACGCGGCCATCAGCAGGGACAGGTATTCCCGGCTCTCCGCATACCGCCACAAGCTGTCATAGGTGTGGAACAAGAGCTGAAACACCACCGTGCAGCCATACAACAGCAACATATGGAGAGGGAGTTTCCCCTGCCCAACAGCATCTGGCAGCGCATATCGAAGTGAGAATACGGAAAGAACAACAGTGACTCCCAGCAAAATCGTACTGTCACATAAAAAAAGAAGTTGTTTCCGATAGCGATTCATCGCAGTAATTTCTGCCTTTCTGTTAAATGGCGGGATACTCACAGACATATACCACCACATTTTTGTTAAGCCAACTATTTTTTTGCCTTTCCAAGACAATATATCACACCTTTTGACAAATTGAAAGACCAACCGATCAATTCCCATTATTCGGAACAAGGTTATTGTCTTATTTCCCAAGAGCTTTTCCAAAGGCGGCAGTACACTGGAGAAAACCATAAAGGAGGTAAGTTTTATGGAAATACAAGGTTATTTCACGCAAAAAGGACTGAATCTCGGCGCCAAGCTGTCGGCGGGGGCCTCTCTCACCATCACCCGGATCATGGCGGACAGCGGCGTGCTGGCAAATGTGCGGGAAGCGGTTTCCCTGCCCCAGGCCAGGCAGAAGCTGGCAGTCAATACGCCTGCCCAGTCCGAAAACACTGCCACGATCCCCGCCACACTGATGGCCGCCGAGGCCCCGGAGGATTACAGCCTGACGGAACTGGGCGTCTACGCGTCAGACCCGGATGACGGTGAGATCCTTTACAAGGTTTACAAGCTGGACGCCCCGGTCAGCATCGTGGCCGGGAGCCGGATGGTGCTGCGGTTCTACCTGGAGGAGACTGTCTCCGAAGAAGTGGAGGTAACGGTTCCCGACTCCCCTGCCGGGATCATTACCGAAGCGGAGTTTGACCCTGTGCTGGAAAAGGTGCAGAGCGTGTCGGCGCCAACCCGGAATGTGACGGTTCCGGCAGAGGAGCTCCCCGCCTATCTGAAGGCGCTGCCCCGTCTGATCACAGAGTATCTCACGATCCAGACAACGGGCACCGTGACGGCTCCTCTGGAGCTGACCGGTTTTTACGGAAGCGGACGCATCATCATTACCGGGGATACCCTGGGAAACTGTACAGTGACGGACGTAGTGAATGCCAGCCGCTGTTCGATCCCGATCAAGCTGGACAATCTGGCTTTTGTGGACTCCGGCAAGGCGGCGGACACCTTCAACCAGGCGGTGGTCTACAGCGAAAATATGAAGGACCTGACCCTGGCGACATGTTCTTTTACCGGCGACGGAACAGCGAAAGCGGTTTTAACCTCCCGCGGAAATGGACGGCTGTATAACTGCACGATCACGGGGTTTGCAACTGCCGTCAGTTCGGTTTCCTATTCCATTGTGGGCGTCGATGGAGCCACCGCCTCCGACAACAACATCGGAGCGCATACCTACTGGGGCGGAATCATCATTCTGTGCTCCGGAACACCCCAGCTGCTCGGCGGCGCCAGCAACCAGAACAGCAGCGGTCTTATTGTCTACAACGGTGCGGTGATTTAAAGGAGGCGGCATATGGTTTTGTATCTTTATGACTGCGGCACGCGGAAGGTGCTGCTCACGATGGAGAAGGTGATCTCATATACAGGGGATCAGGTTGTCACCGAGGAGGGGATTTACGGGCCTTTCGCGGAAAACAGCGAGCTGTCCTCCCTGCCGGACTGTTCGGAGACTCTGAGAGCGAATTGGTACAGAGATAATCCTTCATCCGAAGCCCGTCTGGACGAGCTGGAGGCGCTGATGGCAAGTTTGCTGTTTGGAGGTGAGACGGTATGACGTCCGCATTGACGCTTTTGTGCCGGGTAATACGGCGCCGAATCCTCAAAGGAGAGCAGCTTGACAGGATCCTGGAAGATTATCCGAAGCTGACCGAAGAGGAACTGGCGGAGGTTCTGGCACAGTTCCAGGCATAAAAACAGGAGGCACACTGCGGTGTGCCTCCTGTTTTATCATGTATGATTTTCGATTGCACGCCGGAACGGCGATATCCTTATGAGGGGTTTGCGAGTGTGATCTCAAGCTCCGATGCACCTGCTTTGAAATCGACCTGCGCCACTGCCTTGGAATTGCTCTTATCCTTGGCGTCCGTAACAGTCGCATAGAGAAGGTAAGTTCCGGGCTGAGAGAAGGTATAATCCCAAGTGTTCTCTGCGGCAGGCTCTGTCTCTATAATCTTTTCCTTCGAGCCGCAATCTACGATATACCAGCTGTACCTCGCATCGCCCTCCGCTTTGCGGTAGCTGTTTTCCAAATGTGCTGTTAACCCATGAGCATCTACGGTTACATCCTGTGGCAACAACCAGGCAACTTTATACGCAGGCTGCTCCCAGGTAGCCGTATCGGCCAAATAGTGGGGATTTTCTGGGTTGAACGTAAATTCCGCCAGAGTTTTAGAATCTGTTTTGGCAGAAAACAGACTGTCCGCATCAATTTGATCTTTGGTAATGAGAGACAGACCCTCTTCGTGAATCTGCTGATAGGTAACGACCTCAATGTCCGGATCATTCTGAATATAATTCAGAACAGTCTCAAATTTCTCCTCCAGATTGGCATTGGCACCGTAGGCGTTGTGCGTTCCCTCCTGGAAATCCGGAAGGACACCGTCCTGGAAGTTCTGATCCATAAAGCTGAAAGAGTGGAACATCAATGTGGCGGCGTTGAACCCATCCCGTGCCTTCATCTCTTCCAGAACGGCAATAATATCATTGGTTGGCATATTATTGAAGTCCAGCTTTGAACGGAGATCGTCAGAACGGATGGTCTGAACCACCGGGAATTCCACCAGATTTCCAATCTTGCAGATTTGATTCAGCGTTTCATAGGTCTGGAATTTGTTTCCGGAATTTCCGTAATAATAGCTGGAGTCATAGAGAATACCACAATTCTCGAGCGCCTGGAACGTATCCTCATTGCAGCAATAGCCGCCGCCGCGGAAGGATATAGGCCGGACGCCAATGGCGTCTTCAATATACTTGCAGCCCCATTCCAGAATCTCTGTCTGCTTTTCCAAATCGTAAGTGAAGATCCGGGCATTATAGTCAGGCAGGACGCTCTCCTCATCGTGGGCATGAAGGCCAACCTCATGTCCACGGTTATGAATATCTTTCAAAAGGTCTTCCATATAGCCTTCATATTCGCCGGAATACAGCCCCTCCTCATAGACATTCACAAAGAAAACGCCCTTCATATCATGGGATTCCAGCGTATCCATAATATAATCCACACCGCAGGAGGTTCCATCAGAAAAGTCGCATTCAAACATATTGGGAACATTTCCATATTTATCCTCGGTGTCAACAGTCAACACCAGATAAAGCGGCGTGTCGGGGATTTCTTCGGCAGATTGGGCCGGCTGTTGACCACAACCGGCAAGGTTTCCCAAAAGAAACACCAACAACAAAAGAGACAGGAACTTTTTCATGCAATGATCTCCTTTTACATGATCCTAAGCCGCCGGTGCGTCGACTACACTGGCGTTTTGCTTCATAAAGGGCAGCTGGAGCTGAAGGATCTGGCGCTCCGCCTCCGGGTAGTCACCAGGAAGCATATCACAGTACAGCTTATCCGCGGAGGCGGGATCGAGCGCCACATCGCAGAAATTGACGGAAGACCAGTCCTGCACGGTTTCAGAGCCGAGGCGGAAACGGTACTGGGCGTCAGCGTCAAAATTCTCCATGGTATAGCGGTAAACACCGTCGCCCAACGGTTCCACAGACTCCGTGCGGTAGGCAAACACCGGCTGGTAGTCCGGTTCCGGCTGCTGGGGAAGGAAGTGCTGATCTAAGAACCAGGTAGTGAATTTCACCGCGCCACGGCGATTCAGGTGCCCGCCGTCATAAAAATCCTCGCGGGTCAGCCCCATATCCGGCATGGATGAATGAAAATCCCGTACCAGTTTACAACAGGAATATCTTGCAGCGATTTCCGCAACGGTATTCATTTGTTGGATTCTGTCGGAAACCATCCACAAGTCGGGGTTCCGGACAATTAGGACGGTAATGTTATTCTTTTCGGCCAGTTCCAGGAATTCTACAAACGCTTTTTCATTATCAAGAAGTGGAATGGGGGATTTCTCTTGGCTGTTATAGCCGCTTTCATAGAAATCGGCAACAATATCCGGTGTAATTGTTCCGCCAGTATATGTATGCAGATAACGATAACCAGAAACATCAATCAACTTATAACGATTTTTCGGAGTTACCGACTGAAAACTGGAGCGGGCGGTCTCCCACCGAGTCCATGTATACTGTGGCTGAAAAAGCTGAGAAACTCCGACGGGAACATCATCCAGATGAAAGGCGTGAAACGACATGCGAATCCGGTCTGAAAAGGACGTCATACCATTTGTGGTGCGGTACATTCCCTCCTGCAGGGTAGTCTGAAGCTGTTCCTTTTCTGCAGACAAAATTGTATAAGCTTCAAGAACCACAATCCTCGGAATATAAGAACGAAGAACGGTTTTGAAAGATTCAAGCGTAAAGAACATATTTTCTGAAGATGAAGCGACAATCCCGCAAGAAAGCCCGGTGGATTCTTCAATGATATCCGGGACGAATGCGGTGTATGCGTGAGAATTTCCCATAATTAAAACTTCCGGATAATCTCCGCTCTGAATACGTTTCCATGTCGTAGACAGTTTGGAATCATCATAGCACAAAGCATCCAGTCCGCCCAGGATCAGGACAAAAATCAGGCAAAAGGCTGTAAATGCCAGAACGTCCCGCCGGTGGATGCCCCGGGGGCGCGCAGACTGAGGAATCGCTTCTTTCATGATCTCTCCCCCTCCTCAGAACTGGAAATAGATAAAGGTGCCGGTCTGGCCGTAAACGCCGAAGAGGATGATCATCAGCAAAACGGCGTAATACACCGCCCAGCGCACCGGCAGGCAGCGCCGCTTGAGCATTTCCCAAAGGTCATGCTTTTCCGCAAGGCAATCCATTACATACAACAGCAGAATCAGAGCGCAGGAGAGAATAAACTCCTGCTTTCCATAGGCGTGCACCACCCGCCAGATGCTGACAAAGTCCCAGCCTTGCAGCATCCGGGAAAATACCACGCCCACATCCGCAAAGGAGTTTACCCGGAAGAAGCCCCATGCGAAAGCGACCAGGCAGAAGGTGACAAAGGTGGAAACGACCTTCCGGAGAAGGGAATCCTCTCCGATATGGAGCGCCTGCCGCAGTTGGCTCCGGGTGCGCGCCGTGAAGCGGCCGGCTACCTGATAGAGACCGTGAAGGCCGCCCCAGATGACGAATGTCCACGCCGCGCCGTGCCACAGGCCGCTGACCAGAAAGACCACCATCATGTTCAGAATCCAGCGTGCCGGTGACACCCGGTTGCCGCCCAGGGGAATGTAAAGATAGTCCTTGAACCAGGTGGAGAGCGAAATGTGCCAGCGGCGCCAGAAGTCGGCAATGGAGCGTGCCAGATAAGGGTGATGGAAATTGCGCATCAGGCGGAAGCCCAAAAGCTTCGCGCTGCCGATGGCGATGTTGGAATAGCCGCCGAAATCGCAATAGATCTGAAAGGTGAAAAAGAAGGTGGCCAGAATATAGGCCGGGCCGCCGTAGGAGCCCACGTCGTTATAGACCGTGTTCACCAGCTTGGCAAGGCGATCCGCAATCACCAGCTTTTGAAACATTCCCAGCGCAATGAGCATCAATCCATCCCGAATCTCCTCCGCGTCCGGGGTATGCACCTCGTCAAACTGCGGCAGCAGGTTGGCAGAACGCTCAATGGGGCCGGCCACCAGCTGAGGAAAGAAAGAGACGAACAGCGCATACTTGCCAAAGTGCCGCTGGCAGGGAATATTTCCCCGGTAGACATCCACCGTGTAGCTGAGCGCCTGAAAGGTATAAAAGGAGATACCCACGGGCAGGAGCGGAGAGAAATCCGGTAAATGGAGCGTCATGCCGGCAGCATTCATCAGCGCCTGCAAATTTTCGGTGAGAAAGCCATAATATTTGAAAAGCACCAGAATGGACAGGTTCGCGGCAAAGGACAGCGCTACCAGCCATTTTTTGCGGCGGACGACATGCGCGCCGCCCAGACGCTGGACACGGTCCATCAAAACGCCGGAGGCAAAGGTGATGACGGTGCTGGTGAGCATCAGAAGGGTATATTTTACATTCCAGCAGCCGTAAAAGAAGTAGCTGGCAGCCAGAAGCAGTGCCCAGCGGAACCGGTGGGGCAGCAGATAGTACAGAAGGCACACCGCCGGCAGGAACAGTACATAGGAAAAGGTCGTAAACAGCATGGATATAGCCCTTCCGATTCAAGAGTGGGGGATGTCTTGCTTTGCGAGACGCAACATGGGGGCACCCCCATGAGATGAATTTTTCATAACAGTCGATTGCCCGCGTGAACGGCGCGGATTGCCGCTGTTTTTTTACAGCCGTCCCTCCTGGTTGGCCTGGCGAACAGCGGAGAGCGCCTGGCCGTACTGCCCGGCCTGGCAGTGCTTTGCGAAGTCGTTGATCACGCGGCTCTTTCCGTCATAGCAGTCCTGGTACATCAGGTGCATCTCGTAGACGATCCGGGCGCACGCCTCTTCCTCCTCCGGTTTGGCGCGGCAGAGCGCTTTTAAAATCCAGCCGGTGAAATAGCGGTTATAGCGGTGCTCCGCATAGAACTGCAAAAGGCGGTACCGCTGAAGGAATTCCCGGCGGGGCGCTTCAATGAGCTGGGACTTGAGGAAGAATTTCTTCCCCACCGTATTGGTGGTGGATGTGCCCACCATGGCGTAATAGATATGGATGGGCAGCGGCGTGGCGCGGATAGAATGGGCGTGGGCTACGACCTCCCAGCTGAACAGGGTGTCCTCCCCCACAGCGCCGGGCACCTGCTCCAGATGGTTTTCCACCAGCATCTCCCGGCGGATCAGCATGGCCTGCACGCTCATGGCGAGGAAGTTGCTGTCCATCAGCAGCTGCCGCATATCTCCCGTATACACGTCGCAGCCGCGCTCCGGACAGCCCAGGTTTTTATGATACCGGCCATAGGTGGGGCGCTGGGAGCACTTGATGAGGTCGCCCACCACCACGTCGTATGGCTGACCGGCAGGCGCCTCGCCCAGCATGGCGTAC
>CAYWYW010000061.1:0-14291 GCA_964462715.1 uncultured Oscillibacter sp. | reverse complement strand
ACCGCGCCACCATTGTTGGCCACCCGGAAACATTGGCCGGGTCTGTCACCAGCCTCATGGGCTGCCTGCGGCAGGCGGTGAAATTCGGCATCCCCGTGGCGGACGCGGTGCGGGCCTGCACCTATAACCCCGCCCAGTCCGTGGGTATCGCCAACCGGGCCGGCAGTCTGGACACCGGCAAGGAAGCAAGTTTTGTCCTGCTGGACAAGGAGGGCCTGTCCATCCGCACCATCGTATTTAAGGGCAATTTGGTATAATCAGCGTTTCCCAAATTTCGAGTCAGGCGCCGTCCGCTACTCCATTTCCATAGCGTCCGGTCAGCCATAAAAAAGGAGGAGATCCCATCCGCCGGCCGGCGGTGCGGCAGTGTGGAGACCTGCCGTAACGCGACAGAGGTTTTGCTCTTCTGCCGCGAGGGAGCCCATGCGGAGGCAGGGCTCTTACGGTCAATGCAATGGCAACTGTTTCTCTCAAAGGCATCAAGAAGATCTACGACAACAAGGTGACAGCGGTCCACGACTTCAATCTGGAGATCGCGGACAAGGAGTTCATCGTTTTGGTGGGTCCTTCCGGCTGCGGCAAGTCCACCACGCTGCGGATGGTGGCCGGTCTGGAGGATATCTCCGAGGGCGATCTGCTCATCGACGGCAAGCGCATGAACGATGTGGAGCCCAAGGACCGGGATATCGCCATGGTGTTCCAGAACTACGCGCTCTATCCCCACATGACGGTGGCCGAGAACATGGCCTTCGCCCTGAAGCTGCGCAAGGTCCCCAAGGAGGAGATCGACAAGAAGGTCCGTGAGGCCGCCGAGATCCTGGACATCACCCAGTACCTGGACCGCAAGCCCAAGGCCCTGTCCGGCGGCCAGCGCCAGCGTGTGGCTATTGGCCGCGCCATCGTCCGCAGCCCCCGGGTGTTTTTGATGGACGAGCCCCTTTCCAACCTGGACGCCAAGCTGCGCAACCAGATGCGCGCTGAGATCATCAAGCTGCGCCAGCGGATCGACACCACCTTTATCTACGTCACCCACGACCAGACCGAGGCCATGACCCTGGGCGACCGTATCGTTATCATGAAGGACGGCTACATCCAGCAGATCGGCACGCCCCAGGAGGTCTTCGACCATCCCGCTAACGTGTTTGTGGCAGGCTTTATCGGAATGCCCCAGATGAACTTCTTCGAGGGCCAGCTGGTAGCAGACGACGGAACGTATGCCGTCCAGGTGATGGACGCCGTCATGGAGCTCTCTCCTGAGATCCAGGCCCAGCTGAAGGCCAGGAACGTCCCCTCCAAGGCCGTGACCCTGGGTATCCGCCCCGAGCACGTTTCTTTCGCACCGGAGGCCGGTCCCCACTGCCTGACCGGCAGCGTGGACGTCAGCGAGATGATGGGCAGCGAGATCCACCTGCACGTCAATGCCGGAGGCCACGACGTGGTGCTGCGCGTACCCACCACGGAACTGGCCAGCGAGCACAAGGGTGGCTTCTCCTATGGCGATCAGGTCCACTTCACCTTCCGGGGCGACCTGATCCATCTCTTTGACCCCGAGACCGAGAAGAATCTCCTGCCTCTGGAGGGTTGATTTGCACATCCTCCTGAATGTGCTGATGAAATCATCTAAAAAACAGCTTCGGCCATTTTTCATGGCCGAAGCTGTTTTTTGCTGGAACGTGCTGTATTGAGATTAGCCTGCAAAAAGGATTCCTGTAAAATGAAATGTAACAGCTTGCTGCAAAAACCAAGACTGCACATCTTTGGATTTTGCAGCAGCCATCACATCGGAAACATGATCCCGTAAACAGTCCAGAACGGTTTCTTCTTTTGATATAGCTTTTTTTACTTAGAAGAATCAGCCTCTATTCCCAGTCCTTCACAAAAATCAAGGTACTTCCGTTTCGGATTTTTGCAAATGAAGCAGCAATATTTTTAACTATCGGTTTTGCTGCCATCATTTTATTACGAAAAGCCTCGTGCGTACCAGAAGGGAAATTGTGCGTTTGCTCATCCAAACGGTCTAACATTGATGTGATAATTGCGACGAATGGTTCGTCATAGTAATCGTATTGTCAACAGTTATTGTGAAATACAATTACTTCTCACCATCTTGATACTCGCGTAATTGCTGTTCCAGCATATTCAAAACAAAAGTTTTTCCAGAATCCCTTTTTCCATTCAGCACAAGGGTGCAAGAGCCACGAGTATCGGATAGAATATCCAGCAAGTAAATGATTTGATCTACGAGGGCTTGGCGATTAAGCAAATCTACTGGTAATTGCTCTGTAGTGACCGTGGGCGGAAGTGTAATATTCCCGGAAATAGCAGATGTAGCGTCACTCATGGTCGTTCCCTCCTGAAAGATTTAGCGTTTTTCGCCGACATCCAAAAGATGAAAAATTCAAAAATGTCGTGTGTTTGTCGTAGTTTTACAAAAAATGGAGAACGGCCAAAAAAGAAAAAGTCCTAGAACCGCTGCGGTTCTAGGACTTCAGATGGTGGAGACTACTGGATTCGAACCAGTGACCTCCTGCGTGTGAGATACGTCGGGTCGTCAAAGCCCTGCTATTGGGTGCTTTTCGGCACTTTTGACCCCACTTTCTGCGGGTACAAATCACTGCCTTGTCCACTGTGTCCACCCGCTGATTTTCTGATATTGGTCAGCGTATTGGTCAAAGGACCGTCTCCGCCAAACCAGGCGGAGACGGTCCTTTTCTCAGGCAGAAACCTTGTTGCCGTGATAGTAGCTTCAATCAGCATAATTGTCAAGTATGGTTTATATGTTCCGGCTGCACAGCCTGTACCACCCATACCTCACCAGATGGAGGGGAATATATGAACAATACGAACCATAACAATAAAATACGACTGAAATAAGGAGAGTAGACCTATAAACTGGGATGGAAATAAGCTTCACAGCTTACCTGTGCCTGCTGCAAGGCATCTTCGGCGCCGATGACGCCCAGAAGCGTTTTCTGTACGCAAGAAGCAATGATGTTTTCTAACTGAAGTTCACTGAAATTGCTGTAATAGTTGCTGTTCACGCGGCGGTGCGCGCGGGGGAAGCTGCGGCGTGCCGTAGAGAGCCAGGGATACCGCTCGTTGATATCCCGGTTCCCGTAGGCAGAGCGGCAGGGAGAGAGACCGCCAAGGGTCGTGAAGACGGGGGCGACCAAGTCTGAATACAGCCATGACAGGAAAGCGCAGGCGGTTTCCGGGTGTGCGCAGTCCCGTGTAATGCCGACCACACCGCCGCCCAGAAGGGGAATGCCGCCAGGGACCGGTGCGAATCCCAGCTTCCCGGTGATGCTGGACATTTTGGAGTTCAGAATGTGGGAGGCGTAGTTGATGAAGACCACGGTCATGGCAGCGGAACCGTCGGCAAAGCCCTCCAGCACGTTTTTCCAGACATCGTGGATGGTGCGGTCCGAGCAGGCGTAGGTCTGCTGATAGTTTTTCAGCGCGGACAGAGCTTCCGGTGTGTTGATGGTGATACGCCCGTGGCTGTCCAGCAGATCACCACCGGCTTCAAACAGACGGGGCATAAATTCGCTGGGGCTTGTGACCACATTTCCCACAGCAACAGCCGAACCATACTGTACAGGAGAACCGGGATTGCGGCTGCGGGTGAAAAACTCGGCTATACGGTTATACTCCTGGAAAGTTTGAGGGACTTCCAGCTCCTTGCGGAAGGTCTCGAAGTACATGCGCTTATAGGTAGGATCGGTAAACAGGTCCCGGCGGTAGAACATCAGCTGCGTACTGGGGTCATAGGGGACGCAGTACCGTGTACCGCGGGAGGTCGTATAGTTCTCGCCTAACTCCGGGATCACCTTCGACAGCAGGCTGTCCCAGTCAAAGGGAATCTGATCCAGCGGACGGAACAGCCGCTCCGCCAGCTCATCCATCCAGGCGACGTCCATTCGGATCAGGTCATACCGGCTGCGGGCAGGCGTTTGGAGCACATCATAGACATCCCGCAGAGACGGGAGGACCGTCAGCTCCAAATGGATACCCGTGCTTTTTTCCAAGTGGGGCAGCAGATACGAGAGGGCTGCGGTGGAAGGCGAGGCCATGGTCAGCATCCGCAGACACTGTTCAGACAGCGCCGGGGTGGAAACGGGGGTACGGAAGCCGCTGTTTTCCATATAAAGCTGCGGAGGAAGCGGCATTTCCTCATCCAAGCGGCTGCAAAGAGTTTTCACGATCCGGTGAGCCAGCCGCTTATAGTCCAGCTCGTAGACCAGAGCATTGGGGTCTGTCACGGCAGAGCGGATGGATTGGGTGATAAAGCGGGGGCAGGCCTGACGGCTGGCGTAGGCGGACGCTGCCCGCAGAGCGGCTTCCCGCCGGGAGTCCGTGCAAATGATATAGTCGTATGCGGTGTCCGGCTCAAAGAACTCAAAGGCCCGCAGATCAATCTGGTGGTTCGGGCAGTCTATGACCGTGACAGACGGGTCATCCGTGGGATAGACGGCCCGGAAGCCCTGCAGGAACAGGGAAGCATCTGTCATAGAGGACGTTTCTGTAAAAAGGCCGATCCTGCCGGCGCGGTGCTGCCGAAGGTACTGGCCGATCTCGCGCCCCGCCCGTTCCGGGTCAAAACCGGCATACATCACATCTGTATATGCGGGCCCGGACCGTTGAAGGAACACCAGCGGAAGATCCGTGGTTTCTGCCCGATACCGGTTGACCGCATCCGTCAGGAAGGAGCTGGTGATGACCGCGCTGACTCGGGCATTCAGTGCGTCGGACAGCATGGCCCGTTCCGTAGTCTCCATGGAGCGGGTGGAGTAGAGCTGCACGGAGTAGCCCCGCTGCACAAATTCGCTCTGAAAAACCTCGTACATGGCGGCATACCGGATATCTTCAATGCCCGGCAGCAGGACGGCGATGGTCCGGTCCTTGCCCTGACGCAGGCTCTGGGCCTTGGTGTTCACTTTGTAGCCCAGCTTTTCCGCTGCCTGCCAGACCAACTGGATTTTTTCCACGCTGACATTTCCCCGGCCATTGATGACATTGGACACCGTGCCATGGGAGACGCCTGCTTCCCGCGCAATATCCTTGATGGTAGGCATGAAGATCCCTCCCGCATTGCTGTTTTTCTTATTGTACTATGGCGGAAATGACTTGACAAGGTAAAATTTACGCATTTTTTCATGGTAAAACTGCATAAAATCAGAAACGCAAAACGAGCAATATGTTAGAATGTTGCGTTGCTCATGTAAAAAATGTGAAAAAGAAATTGACACGTTCCAATTTTTAGATTACAGTGAGACCATAGAGGAACGGATCCCTCAATTATTATGTTGATGAAAAGGAGTTGTGTCACATGAAGAAGCTTCTGAGCCTGATACTGGCGCTGGTAATGGTCCTGTCTCTGACAGCCTGCGGCGGCGGTAAGGAAGAACCCGCTCCCGAGAAAGAACCCGAGAAAACGGAACAGCCCGCCGAAGGGAACAAGGCCGGCGGCAAGCTTGTGGTTTACTCCGCACTGAACGAAGACAATACCATCGCCATTGCCAAGCAATTCAAGCAGGATACCGGAATTGAGATCGAGTACATCTCTCTGGGCGGCGGCGACGCCGTGGCCCGTGTGCAGGCGGAAATGGGCAGCCCCAAGGCGGATATCCTGGTGGGCGGCTCCGTGGACCTGTACGGCTCCCTGTCCGACACAGGTGCTTTTGAGGCCTATGATTCCCCCAACAATGACGACCTGGATGACCGCTTCAATGATCCCAACCACTTCTGGCAGGGCTGGTACATGGGCGTTCTGAGCATCATCGTCAACGAGGAACGCTTCGAGAAGGAACTGGCTCCCAAGGGCGTAAAGATGCCTGAGACCTGGGACGATCTGCTGGATCCCGCCTATAAGGACGTGTTCGTGTGGGCCAATCCCACCACCGCAGGCGGCGCCTACATCGCCACCGCCTGCCAGATCTTCCGGCTGGGTGAGGACGGCGCCTGGGAGTACCTGAAGAATCTGGATAAGAACGTACATCACTATTACAAGGGCGCCGGTGACGTCATCAGCCCTGTTGCCACCGGTGAGTTCATCGCCTCCATCGCCTGGGGCCATGACAGCTTCAAGACCCAGCAGGAAGGCTATCCTCTGAAGCTCATCATCCCCAAGCAGACTGCTTACGAGATCGGCGGCTCCGCCATCGTCAAGGGCGGCCCCAACACCGAGAACGCCAAGGTCTTCATCGACTGGCTGCTGACCAAGGAAGCCCAGGAGCTGAGCGTTGCCACCTCCTACCGCTATCCCGTCCGCGACGACGTGGCTGCTCCCAAGGGCCTGCCCGCTCTGAGCGAAGTGGATCTGGTGAACTATGACCGTGCCAAGGCTTCCTCCATGAAGGAAGCTGTCCTGGAGAAGTTCGAGGCTGAGATCACCTCCAACCGATAATCCCGGCAATTTGAGCGCCTGCCTGCCGCAGCAGGCAGGCGCTTTCTCTGACCACCGAAAGGAGTGACCCCAAATGGCAGCACGAACTTCCGCCCGGGAGGCAGTCAAAGAGATGAAACGGCTGAAAAACGAGCCGCTGCTCCTGCTGGCGATCCTGGCCATTATTCTGTTTGTCGGATTCTTTGTGGTATACCCGGTCATCCGCGTCATCATCTTTCCCGGCGCGGAGGACTACATGAAGCTGTTTACGAAGATTCGCTGGTTCAAGGCGATTAAAAACAGCTTGTTTATGACATTCATTTCCACCATTACCTGTACCGCCGTGGCATTCCTGTTTGCCTATGTCATCGCGCGGCTGGATGTGCCCTGTAAGGGCCTGTTCAAATTCGTGACGCTGCTCCCCATTGTCTCCCCGCCGTTCATTGTGGCTCTCAGCTACATTCTGCTGTTCGGCGTGCAGGGCATTGTGACCAAGCAGCTTTTGGGCCTGCACGTGGACATCTACGGCTGGTTCGGCCTTTGGATCGTGCAGACCGTCACCTTCTTTCCCTATGCCTATTCCGTCATTTATGGCGTGATCCGCTCCATCTCCACCAATCTGGAATATGCGGCGTATAACATGGGTGCCACCCGCTGGCAGGTGTTCCGGGATGTGTTCTGGCCCCTGTGCCGGCCCGGTGTGGCCGGCGGCGCGCTGGTAGCAGCCTGCAACGTGCTGACCGACTTCGGCAATCCCCAGATGATTGGCGGCGATCTGGCCTTGCTTCCCACGGAGGCGTACATGCAGATCTCCGGCTGGTACGATATGAAGACCGCCTCCGTTCTGGCAGTGGCCCTGCTGATCCCGGCGGTGATCCTGTTTATGGTGCAGCGATTCTGGGTGGGACGGCGGTCCTATGTCACCATCACCGGCAAGGAGATCTCCCTGAATCCCTTCCCGGTGCCCAAGTGGGTGAAGTGGGGACTGTTTGCCCTGACCATGTTCATCTCCCTGTTCATCTTGCTGGTGTATGGAACGCTGTTCTATGGCGCCTTTACCAAGACCTGGGGCTACGACTGGTCCCTGACGCTGGAGAATCTCCAGTATGTGTTCCTGAAGGGCAAGCAGATCTGGAACTCCATCCGCTACGCCTTCATGGCCTCTCTGGGAGCGGCGTTCCTGGCCATGGTGCTGGCCTACATCGTGCAGAAGAAGCAGGTGGGCATCAACAAGTTCCTGGACTTCCTGGGTATCCTGCCTGGTGCCATCCCCGGCATGTTCCTGGGCATCGGCTTTGTCATGGCCTTCAACACCAAGCCCTTGGAGCTGACCGGCACCTCCCTCATCATGATCCTTGCGCTGCTGTTCTGGAATATCCCCACCTGTTACAGCTCCGCCACAGCAGGCCTCCAGCAGATTGGCGCTTCCGTGGAGGATGCGGCGCTGAACCTGGGCGCCAACAGCTTCCGCTCCTTTAAGGATGTGATCATCCCGTTGCTGAAAGCACCCTTCATGTCCAGCTTCGTGCTGTCCTTCCTGCGTTCCGTGACCTGTCTGAGCGTGGTGATCTTCCTGTATGCGCCGGAGACCACAGTGGGTACGATCTCCGTGATGGTGCTGGTGCAGAGCGGCCAGTACGGTGAAGCCGCCGCCTTTACTATCGTCCTGATCACCATTGCCTTTACGGTGCTGAAGCTGGCACAGTGGGTCCTTGGCAAGCAGGGCATCAAACTGGAATTGTAACAAGGAGGGAAGCAAAATGGCTGCATATATTGAATTTAAAAACGTCGTCAAGCGGTTTGGCGACTTTACGGCACTGGATCATGTCTCGCTGGAGATCCCCAAGGGTTCCTTTGTGACGCTGCTGGGGCCCTCCGGCTGCGGCAAAACCACCCTGATGCGCCAACTGGCGGGCTTCTCCGAACCGGAGGAGGGCGACGTGCTGGTGGACGGCAAGCGGATGAATGGCCTCCCGCCCTTCAAGCGCAATACACCCCTGGTGTTCCAGGAATACGCCCTGTTTCCCCACATGACTGTATACGAGAACATCGCGTACGGACTGAAGCTGAGCAAAACCCCCAAGGAGGAAATGGACCGTCGGGTGGCGGAGATGCTGGAGATGTTCAACCTGACGGGGTTGGAAAAGCGGTTCCCCAAGGAGATGTCCGGCGGACAGCAGCAGCGGGTGGCCTTTGCCCGGGCGCTGGTCATGGGACAGGAGATCCTGCTATTGGACGAGCCGTTGTCCAATTTGGACGCCAAGCTCCGTGTGGATGTGCGCACCGAACTGCGGCAGATCCAGCGGAAGCTGGGCATCACGGCTATCTATGTGACCCACGATCAGGACGAGGCCCTGTCCATGTCCGATATCATCGCGGTCATGCGCAAGGGCCGTGTGGAGCAGGTGGGTACTCCATGGGAGATTTACTTCCGACCGGCCAACCGCTTTGTGGCAGACTTTGTCGGAACAGTCAACTTCCTGGATTCCAAGGTTTTGGAAGTTGATGAAAAAGCTCTGGTTGTGGAACACTGCGGCATGAAGCTGCGGGTCCCCACGGAGGTCCCGGCTTCCACCGGAGACGAGATCACACTGGTAGTGCGTCCTGAGTGCATCCATCTGGCGTCCGAAGGCGAGTCTCTTCCTGAAGGTGCGGTGCTGGACGGCGTCATCGAGAATTACAGCTTCCTGGGCCGGATGATCCGCTATTGGGTGCGGGTCGGTCAGGAGACCTTTGTCATCGACGACGCCAATGTGGACCTGACCGGCGCCCGTTCTGGTAATGTGAAACTGTGCCTGGATACGCATAAGCTCCACATTTTGAAGGACGGTGGTACCGATGCTGACTCTTGATTTTATCAATGTCGGTTATGGAGATGCCATTCTGATTCGGGACACCGACGCGGCATTTTCCATGCTGGTGGATTGCGGGGATATTACCGTGGGCGACGGTGGCCCGGAGTCCAAGCGTATCTCCGCGGCGGAATTTCTCCGACGGGAGGGCATTCATACCCTGAATCTGCTGGTGCTGACCCATTTGCACCGGGATCACAGTGGCGGACTGACAGAACTGCTGAAGGCCGTCCGTGTCAAGGAGTTTTGGTGTAATTATCTACCGCCCCACAGGTACTGGGGTGTGCAGGTTCCCGTGGAGAAGACCTTTTCTGCCGGGTCGCGGTGTTTGCTGGAGTCTCTGAGCATTTTTCTTGCGGCGCTGAAAACCATGGAAGCGCAGAATACGGCCATCCGCTTGATGGAAGATTCTCCAATGGCGGTCGATCTTACAACGGACCTGCATACGGAGATCTATTTGGAGGACCGGGCGCTGTTTCGACGGCAGGAGGAGATCTGGCAAAACGTGTTGGAGGGAAGCCCCAGTGACGCGGAACTGGATGAACTGGACCATTTCATCAACAATACCAGCATCCGGATGCGCCTGAATTGCGGGGAGACCTCTGTGGAGTTGCCGGGAGACGTCTATGCGGCCTGCTGGGAGAAGCATGACCTTTCGCCTTGCACCATCATGAAACTGCCCCACCATGGTCACAAGGACTCCATTACGCCCAAACTGCTGGATATGCTGGCTCCGCAGCACGCGGTGATCTCCGTATCCAATACCCGTACGGATGACTGCCCGTCCTGCGTTGCGATGGAAGCAATCCGGACCAGAAACTGTGCGCTCTATATGACGGATGCGGTGAAAAAAGATGGCATTTCCATTCCTAATCATTCCTCTGTGCATTTTGCTCTGAGGGATTGAAATGGAATCTATGAATATTATGACGGATAGAGCCAATGGAAGTGTCCGTTCTGTCTCCGATAGAGATGACGCCAAAAGATGGTACAGCTAAAATTGCGGCGCAGCCTGATTCTTCAGACTGCGCCGCAATTTCGGTTATACCAGCTCAAGCTATGACTTAAATGTGTTCTGGGAAATCCAACTCGCCTCACCAGTCACGGCGATCTCTCTGGTGGTTTGCCTTGCACCAGCCCCACTCCAACAGATGGTGGGGAAGTATATGAACAAGACGAATAATAACAAGAAAAACTCGCAATCACTGAAACCGATATCCCCGCTCCTGCAAGCTGTGTAGAAATCCCATGAAGAACTCATGGCAAGTGAAGGAGCGTTTTTCGTATCCTGCAACATGATGGAAAGATGCAATCCGTGACTGTTCATTCAGCCAGACGGTGTGGGGATTGGGATTCCGGCATGGTGTTTCATCCATATACAGCACACCCCTTCTCTGCGGTTACCCTATCAACCCACAGGGCTTTCCAGCCGCTGGAGGGATACGATTTGATAGGACGTATCGTCCACCTGGCGCAGCGTCAGCAGATCTGTGCCATTCACGCTGTACAGCCGGATTATATCCCCGTCCCGTTCGCCGCGGGTGCAGACAAACATGCCGGGGCCGAAGTCCGAGGTGTAGTTGTAGTAGGCGTCGTACTCCGGCAGATAAGCCACGTCCTTTGTGTTCAGGTCCGCCGTGGAGATGCCCGCGTACTCGCCGAGGATCAGGTCTACCAGCCGTTTCGGGTACTTATGGACGGGCACCGGCATCTTTTCCAGCGATTCCACCCAGCCGAAGGGCCAACCGTCCACTTCCCGCAGGGCTTCAAATTCCGCTTCGCTGGTTCGGCTTCCGTCTCCGGGGAAGTACCGCATGAACTCCTCAAAGTTCAGCTCCGTCACATCGTCATAATAGGAAGTCAGGAAGCAGCAGCGGGGATTCACGCCGATGTCATTGCCCTGCTTATCCTGCACGATGGGTTCGAACCAGTCGTTGAACCAGGCCACTTCCTCCGCGGTCAATGGCTCTGCGCCGCTTTCTCCGGCCTGATGGCTGCGGATGAATGCGACCACATCCCCTGTACGGATGTCGATGTATTCGTCGCTGTCAGCAAGATTGATATACCCCGGTGGGTCAGTGAGCGGTCCGCCGCCAATGCTCACGGCGAGCCCTGTCCCGCTGATGGGATAGATTCGGATGTAGAGATTATCGCCGTTGCCCTTCTCAATGTAACTGTACGGCTCAAAATCGGCCCAGGTCAATGCCTCGCTCTTTTTTGACAGCGCCAGCACATCATCCAAAGTCAGAAGCGGCTTGGTGGAACCCTGAAAGCGGCTGTCCACGGTGAAGCTCTCTGCCATGGCGTAGAGGGCCTCCAGTTCTCCTGGATCTCTGGTGCTGCCGGAGGGCAGCAGAACCGACACCCGCCAGCAGCCGCCGTCCGGTGTATCGGTGAAATACCGGCGGGCATAATCATCGCCCCGCTGTTCCCAGACGCGGTTTTCGCTGTCCAACGGTTTCAAGTAGGAACTGTATCCCCGAAGAGACGGGGCGACTTCCGGGCTGAAGTAAGCAACGATCAAGTAAGCGCCGGTATCATAGGCAGAGCTCCACCCCCATGTGTAGTCCTCGTTGTCTCCTGTCACCCTGGCCTGTCTCCACCCTGATACCGGGATATAGATGTACCATCCATCCCCGTCATAGCGGTGGGCAGGGGCAATTTCGCCGCCCACTGTCAGATTCTTTACATACAGCGGCAGGTCCAGCCCGTTCTCCGACACATACCAGTCGAAAATTGCTTCCTCATAACTGTTGTGGTAGCCGTAGAAGTCCAGGTTGTCGTTAACGACGGCGTTATAGACCAGGTTATAGCTGCCGTCCGAATAGCGCAGAGCCACAAGATTGTGGCCACCCTGGCCTTCCAGGTCATACCAACCGTCTTCCTCATATATGCCGCCCACCAGCATAATCTGCTCCGGGTCCACATCCACCTGCACAAGATAGTTGAAGGTCCAGGCCTCCAGTGTGCCCTCCGGGGCAAGCCCCTCCACTTCCCCTTTCTTTTCCAGCCAGGCTAGCTTCGTGCCAGTTACGTTGGCGGTGGCCTCCGTGCCGTCCGGGCGGTAGTAGTGGGCAGTTTTCTTTCCGTCCATGGTGCGCTGGGCATACTCTTCCATGCTGACAAATTGTCCGGTCATGGCGGAGGTGTCTCTGGGTGTTTCCGCAGGCGTTCCCTGTGGATTCGCGGCGCAGGCGGCCACCACCGCCACACAGACCACAGCGGCGATCACAGTAATCCACACTCTGGGTTTCTTCCAACTCAACAAATTTTTGATGCGGCTCTTGGTGTCGCCCTCGCCGAAGGCCAGAGGTGTCCCGGCAATGATGCGCCGGCCAGTGGCAAGGCTCAGGAGGGAGGCGGAGTAATCCGCTCGGATGCCCTCGCCCAGCTTCTTCACCACCGCTTCGTCGCAGCTCATTTCCATGTCCTTAGCGGAGAGGACAAAGGCCACCCAGACCATCGGATTGAACCAGTGTATGCACAGGGCGAAAAAGGCCAGAGCCTTGATGATATGGTCGCCCCGGCGAATGTGGTGCTGCTCATGGAGGATGATGTAGCCCTGCTCCTGCTCGGTCAGCGAGGAGGGCAGATAAATTTTCGGTCGGAAGATGCCCATGACAAAGGGAGAGTCGATATAGTCGGCCAGATAAATGTTATCCCGCAGCGGCAGGGCACCTATCAATTTGCGGCGGAGCCGCAGTAAGGACACCACGCTGTAAGCGGCCAGGACGCCAATTCCCGCCAGCCATACCAGAGTCGCCAGCGCCACAGGCGCTTTCAGCGGGTCAGCCGCCGTCTGTTCGTCTCCCTGCGGGAGCGCTTCATTGACGGACTGATTTACGCCCGGCACAGGAAGTTTTACTTCCGGGGCAGAGGTATGGACTACGTCCTGGGGGATGTATTCCACCGCTGTGGTGTGGGTCGTGGCTTCGACCACAGGCGCGTCCAACAGACCCAACAGGGAAAGATTTGTGGTGATGGACACCGGGCAAAGCAGACGGAACAGCACTACAGCCCACAATGCGTAGGAGAAAATTTTCGGCGCCCTTTTCAACAGTAGCCTCGCCAGCAGCACAAACACGACGACCACGCTGGCCGTCATACTCATGTTGAAAACGATGGGAAGCAGTTCATAGGAGATAAAGTTGCCCATTCCATGTCACCCCCTGCTTTGGTCGATCAGCGCCTGCAGCTCCGCAATTTCCTCCTCAGACAGTTTCTTTCTGGTAGTAAAGGCAGCCAGAAACGCCGGGAGGGAGCCGGAGAAGGTCTCCTCCACAAACTTCTCGCTCTGCACAGCGTAAAAATCTTGTCTGGAGATCAGGGAGGTCACGATACCGCCCTGGTTCTGGAAAATTCCACGTTCACACAGCCGCTTCAGCACTGTGTAGGTGGTGGACTTCTTCCAGCTCAGTTCCCGCTCCGCCAGCTTCACCAGTTCCGGAGAAGGGACAGGTTCGTTCTCCCAGATCATATCCGCAAAGCGGGATTCAATAGCACCCATTCTCAGTTCACTCATTGCACAGCCTCCAGTCTACAATTTGTAGCCTCTAATGAGAGTCTACACGAAGTAGATTGAATTGTCAATAAAAAATAGCGGAAGGCTCATCCAACGTAAAAGCGTCCAGTGAAGCTGAATGATAGCTCTACTGGACGCTTTTCCTATTTAACGAACCTTTTCCACGCTTTTGGCCATTTTCAGCAGTTCGCTCTTATCAAGGAATCCTCCAATCGAAAATGTGATTCCGTTGTCCTCGTCAAACCATACCAGCATACTGGATTCGTTTTCTATCGTGGAACGATAAAAGTCACCGTGACAGCCATTTATGCTGACAGTTTCTTCTTTGTAGTTATCGTCTTCCGCATATACGGACATTCCGGTACCGGAGTGACTGTAGAAATAATGGAAGGACAGGACCCTGTCGGAATCATCTCTGTGATACATGACCAAACAGTCATAATCATCACCCAGCATCTCATCGGCCGTATATCCTTCTGGTACCCAGGACGCCTGGTAGAGAGGACCATAAAAAGGCACGACAGACTCCGCC
>CAYWYW010000060.1:0-14348 GCA_964462715.1 uncultured Oscillibacter sp. | reverse complement strand
TCTCCACCCCCAGCAGCCGCAGCACCCGAATGGGGTAGCTGACGTCCGTGAAGGACCAGCCCTCGTAGGTGTGGAGCCGTCCCTGCATGACCGCCGCGTTCCGGCCTGCCAGCCGCCCGAAGACGAATTGGCCCTTGTGGTCGGGGGCGGTGGAGTGCTTCATATGGGGTACATCGCCATAGGGCACCACGGTGGGGTCCTCCACTTCGTTGCCCAGAGCACCCAGGCCGGAGCCCAGGATCAGCAGGACATCGGGGCGGAAGCCCCCCAGCCGGGCTCGCAGGGCCTCGGCGCTCTCCTGGTACTGCTGATAGGTGTACTGCTCCATCACAGCTGTCCTCCGCAGGCGCCGCAGAAAGCGTCGCCCTCCTTCACGAAGGCTCCGCAGGTGGGACAGGTGTGGGCCGCTTCCTCCTTGCGGATTTCAGATTGCAGCTGGGCGATCTCCGCCTTGAGACCGTCGATCTCCTGGAGCTTTTCCAGCAGGACCTCAGACTCCGTGGGGGCGCCGGTGTGGGTGGCATACAGAAGTTCGCCGACCTGGGAGAGGCGGTCCTTCACGTCCGCTTCCAGAGAGGCGATCCGCACCCGCAGCTTTGCCACGGACAGCAGCTCTCCGGCCTTTTTCCCCATGCCGAAAGCCACATCCGCGGCCACATCTCCCGCCTGTACGGCGGTGCGCTGAACAGATTCCAGTAACGCTGCCAATTTTTCGTTCATAAGCTCCTCCTATCTTCCCGCCGCATGCAGCGGAGGGGGCAGAGGGGACGAAGTCCCCGCCTCTGTTTAATGGTTATCGTAAGTAGAACCGCCGATGAACTCCCGGGCCAGAGAATCCGGGGCCACATACTTCTCGTCCAGAGCTTCGATCTTCTCAAAGCCCCGCAGCATATCGTCCACCACATCGTACTTCCCGGCGGGGAGGGCCTCCAGCAGAGGTACCACGATGGGCTTCAGAAGGGCGAACTCAAAGGCCAGGGAGGAGTCGAACATCAGGTCGGCGTTCTCCTTGTAGGGGGAGATGTACAGCTTTTCTCCCCGGCGCACATTGGACCACATTTTCAGGGTGAAGGCAGCGTCGCTGCCCCGGAACTGATAGTCCCGGACGATGCGGCGGCACAGCCGCAGCCAGGGATGCTGGAACACCATGGAGCCGTCCTCGTCCAGCAGGTTGCTGCGGGCGGCGATGTACAGCTTGAAGGCGTGGGGGTTCTTGCCCACGATGATGTCATTCAGGGCGTGGATGCCCTCGAAGATGGCCAGCTCGTCGGGGCCCAGGTGCATGGGCTGGGACATGATGTCGGAGCGCATCTGGCGGGCGAACTCATACTTGGGGATGTGGATAGTCTCACCCCGGTCCAGCATGGCGAAATGGCGGTTCAGCAGGTCCACGTCCAGGCAGAAGGGAGACTCATAGTCGATGGCGCCCTCCCGGTTCCGGGGGGCCGTCTCCGGGTCCACGGTGTTGAAATAGTTGTCCATGGAGACCGTGTGGGTCTCAATGCCCATCTTCTCCAGCTGCTCCTCAATCTTCAGGGCCGTGGTGGTCTTGCCGGAGCCGGAGGGACCGGACAACAGGATGATGTGGGATTCGCTGCGGTGGTCGGCGATCTTCTGGGCCGCGGTCTCCACTTTCTTGTGGAAAGCGGCGTCGCACTCGTCCACAAAGGCCTGGGGATCGCTGCGGATGGCTTCATTCAGCTGCTTCAGGGAGTATGCCATGAGAAACGCTCCTTTCAAAGATCCAGATTTTCATAGAACGCGGCGAAGGCTGCCTGATTTGCCAGACATTTTTCCGGCCGCTCCGTATACTCCTTGGGATATTTCAGGTTGAATACCCGCTCAATATGGTTGGTCCCGGGTTCCACCATCTTGGTGGACCCTCCGGCGCCGAAGGACAAAATGGAGCACAGCTCCGACATGATGTCGATGTTGTACCAGCACTCCGCCCCGGGTCTGCTCCAGCCCACATTTTCAAAGCTGCCGGACATATACTTCTGACGGTACAGGTAGTAAGGGGCGTAGCCGGCCTGCCGCAGCACGGGAGCCGCGTAGTCCAGCATTTCGCTGACGGCCTCCGGACCGGGAATGGTCAGGCCCTCCGTCAGAATGCGGCTGCCCTTCTTCAGCGCCAGGGTGTGGATGGTGACGTTGTCCGTACCGAAAGACAGGCAGCGGTCCAGGGACCGGCGGAAGCCCTCGGGGGTATCCTCCGGGAGGCCCGCGATCAGGTCCATGTTCACGTGAGGGAACCCAAATTTGTCCACCAGCTCCATGGCGGCCTCAATGTCCCCGGCGCTGTGGTGCCGTCCGATAGCCCGAAGAACGTGGTTCTCCATGGTCTGGGGATTCACAGAGACCCGGGTGACGCCGTGGCTTTTCAGCACCGCCAGCTTTTCCGCCGTGATGGTGTCCGGGCGGCCCGCCTCCACGGTGATCTCTTCGCAGGGAAGAGTGTCGAAGGACTCCTCAAAGGCCGTCAGCACCCGGTCCATCTGCTCCGCCGTCAGGGTGGTGGGGGTGCCGCCGCCCATGTAGAAGGCCCGGACCCGGAGCTCCTGTTCCCGTACCATCCGGCCGCCCGCCTTGATCTCTTCGATCAGGGCGTCCACATAGGGGGGCACCAGGGAAAAGCTCCGCTCCACCGACTGGCTGACGAAGGAGCAGTAGGCGCAGCGGGTGGGGCAGAAGGGAATACCAATATAAAGGTCAATATCCTTCGGCTCCAGACGCCGGGAGGCTTGCAGGGCCATAGCCCCGGTCTCCAGGGCCAGGTCTGCCCGGGACCGGGTGACGAAGTATTCGCCCTCCAGCATGGCACGGGCCTGGTCCGGACTTTTGCCCTCCGCCAGGGCCCAGGTGACGGGCTTGTCGGGCCGGACGCCGGTCAGCATCCCCCAGGGAGGCGTGACGCCGGTGACGGACCGGGCGGCCAGGAAGAAGCACCGGGCGACGGCGTGGCGCCGCTGGCCCTCTTGTTCAAAATCCGTGCCGGAGAGGGGACAGTCCAGGGTATACGGCGCCGCCTTGCCGTGAACGCTCAGCTCCACGGTGACATGGCAGAGGCTGTCCTCCTCCCGCAGGGAGATGATGGCCCAGGTGTCGTCTCCGGGCAGAATGGGCTCGTAGACCGGCAGCTCGCCGGGAAACAGGTTCATCAGGCTCTGTTCCACCACGTACCGCTCGTCGTGGCCCTGTAATACCAATTTCATATCCGTTCCTTATCCGTTCATGGCCTGGCGGAGGTAGGGATTCCAGGACCGCTCCTGGTCCAGAGTGCTGGACTCCATGTGGCCGGGGTAGACCGTCAGGTCTCCCTCCAGCGCACCCAGCCGTTTCAGGGAGGCCATGATCTTCTTCATGCTGCCGCCGGGGAAGTCCGTCCGACCGCAGGAGCCGGCGAACAGGGTATCCCCGCAGAACAGCACATTCCCACAGCGGAGGGTGACGCTGCCCTCGGAGTGGCCAGGGGTGGCCAGAACCTCCAGGGTGAGGCCACCCACCTGGAGGGTGTCGCCCTCCCCGTAGTCCTTTGCGTTGTCTACCGGAGGGAACAGCTGGCGCATATAGCTGTCGCCCGCGCCCTGGTCCCGACGGCTCAGATAGGTGGGGACCTCCGGCCACCGGGCCTGCAGCTCCGCCACGCCGCCGGTGTGATCATAGTGGCCGTGGGTCAGCAGAATAGCGCAGGGTGCGCAGCCGGTCTCTTCCACGGCGGCGGCCACCCGGACGGCGTCTCCGCCGGGGTCAATGACGGCACACAGCTTTTCTGTTTCGTCGCAGAGAATATAGCAGTTGGTCCCGATGGGACCCACCTGTAAGGTCTTGATGTTCATAGGTGTCTCCTTTTCAGGGGCGGTCTGTGTCAAAGAGAATAGTAACGGGGCCGTGGTTCAGGGACTCCACTTCCATTTGGGCGCCGAACTCGCCGTGCTCCACGGTGAAACCCCGCTCCCGGCAATGGGCCATGAAGTCCTCATACAGGGGAATGGCCAGGTCCGGCTTGGCGGCCCCGGAGAAGCCGGGACGGCGGGAGGAGGTGTCGGCAAAGAGGGTGAACTGGGAGACCACCAGCAGACTGCCGCCCACCTGCTCCAGATTCAGGTTCATTTTATCGTTCTCGTCTTCAAAGACGCGGAGGTTGCAGATCTTGCCCGCCAGCTTGACGGCGGTCTCATGGGTGTCGTTGGGAGCGACCCCCAGAAGGACCAGATAGCCCTCGCCGATCTGGCCGTTGATTTTCCCGTCGATAGTGACGGAGGCGTGCTTCACGCGGGTGACGACTGCGCGCATAGGTGCTCCTTTCTGGCGCCCCTGCCGGGGCGCACGGGGGAATGCGGCTCCGCCGCGGGGCTAGCCCCCCGTTTTCTCTTCTTGCGAAGAAGAGAAAACGGGCCGCTGGGCGGTCCAAAAGAGAAGAACCGGAGTTGCCGTGGCTGGTGCGGCGGTAATCTGACAGATTGTAGCAGGTGCGCCCAACATTGGCGGAACCGGGATAGCCCGCCGCCGCAAGCGGAGACTTCCAACTTGCTTTCGGGGTGGTCATCGTATGGCCTGCCATTCTTTTTCCGCTGCCGCTCAATTTGCAGCAACCGGGGGAAGGGGACTAGGGGGAACCTACGGTTCCCCCAGTTGATTTACCTGCGGCAAATCAAGAACATTCAATCATTTTCACCGCGCGTGTACGTGGCGAAAATTCCCCGACCTGTTTGCCCTTGGGGCAAACTCACCAGTCCGCAGACTGGTGAGGGGGGAGGTCGAGGGGGGACGAAGTCCCCCTTTGAAAAGGCATTAGCCCGAGGGCCGAGTAACGCTCAAAACGCCGGAGATCTGATGGAGCTTGTTCATCAGCATCTTCAACTGCTGGCCGTCCCGGATGCGGACCTCCAGGCGGCAGATGGCGAAACCGTCCTCCGTGGAGCGGGTGTTGATGCCCAGCACAAAGGTGTTGGTGGTGGACAGGGCGGCGGAGATATCCAGCAGCAGGTTGTGGCGGTCCTTGCACAGGGCCTCCAGGATAGTGGGATAGCTCTCGTTTGTGTCGCTGCCCCAGGAGACCTTGATCCAGCGGCCCGCCTGGTCGGGGGCGGCCCGCTTTTCCGGAGAGGCGTTGGGGCAGTCCGCCCGGTGGACGGACACGCCGTAGCCCCGGGTGATGAAGCCCACGATCTCGTCGCCGGGCACCGGGGTGCAGCACTTGGAAAACTTTACAAGGCAGTTGTCCAGACCCTCCACGATGATGCCCTGCTCGCTCTTGACCTTCTTAGGCTCGGAGGTGCGGGGCTCCTCCTTGACAGGCTTGACCTCGGCGGCCTCCGCCGCCTGCTGCTCCAGCTGGTGCTGCTTGGCGACACGCTGGATCTCGCCCTGCATCCGGCTGACGGCCTTCTGGGCGGAGAAGCCGCCGTAGCCGATGGCGGCGTACATCTCTTCCAAAGAGGGGTAGGAGACTTTTTTCAGGATACCCGGCAGGACCTCAGGGTCCGTCACATCCCGCATGGAGAGACCGCAGTGCTTCAGCTCCGCTTCAAAGGAGGCGCGGCCGTTGGCGATGTTCTCTTCCTTCCGCTCCTTCTTGAACCACTGGCGGATCTTGCTGCGGGCCTCGCTACTCTTGGCAATCTTCATCCAGTCGCGGCTGGGGCCCTTGGCATTCTTGGCGGTGAGGATCTCCACGATGTCGCCGTTTTTCAGCACGTGATCGAAGGTCACGATGCGGTTGTTGACCTTGGCGCCCACCATCCGGTTGCCCACAGCGGAGTGAATGGCGTAGGCGAAGTCGATGGGGGTGGCGCCGGCGGGCAGGTTCTGCACGTCGCCGTTGGGGGTGAAGACAAACACTTCGTCGGAGAACATGTCGATCTTCAGGGAGTGGATATACTCCTCGGCGTCGGCACCCTCCTGGTTCTCCAGCAGGCGGCGGACCCACTCGTAGCGGCCCTCCGTGCCGGCACCCTGGCCGTTTTGCTTGTACTTCCAGTGGGCGGCCACGCCGTACTCAGCGATCTCGTGCATCTCCCTGGTGCGGATCTGTACCTCAAAGGGATAGCCGTCGTTGCCCATGACGGTGGTGTGGAGGGACTGGTAGCCGTTGGGCTTGGGGGTGCCGATATAGTCCTTGAACCGGCCCAGAATGGGCTTGTATAAATCGTGAATGACGCCCAGCACGTTGTAGCAGTCGCCCACGTTTTCCACGATGACCCGGAAGGCGAACAGGTCGAAGATCTCGTCGATGGACTTGTTCTGGTTGAACATCTTCCGGTAGATGGAATAGGGGTGCTTCATGCGGCCGTATACGATGTGCTGGATGCCCAGCTCGTTCAGCCGCTGGTCCACCTGGTCCCGGGTGCGCTGCATGAAGGCCTCATACTCGGGCTTCTTGGCGTCCAGCTTGGAGACGATCTCCTCATAGCCGACGGGGTCCAGGTATTTCAGAGACAGGTCCTCCAGCTCCCACTTGATGCGCTGCATGCCCAACCGGTGAGCGATGGGAGCGTAGATCTCCATGGTTTCCAGGGACTTCTGCTTCTGCTTGGGCGGGGACTGGTACTCCATGGTCCGCATGTTGTGGAGCCGGTCGGAGATCTTGATGAGGATGACCCGGATGTCCTTGCTCATGGCAAAGAGCATCTTCCGCAGGTTCTCCATCTGCTCGTCTTCCTTGGTGGCGTACTGGATACGGGTCAGCTTGCTGACGCCCTCCACCAGGTTGGCAATGGTGGGAGAGAAGAGCCGGGCCACATCCTCATGGGTGGCCTCTGTGTCCTCAATGACATCGTGGAGCAGGGCGGCGATGATGGACTCGGAGTCCAGCTTCTGGTCCGCCACGATCTGGGCCACTGCCAGGGGATGGATGATATAGGGCTCGCCGCTCTTTCGCTTCTGCCCATCGTGGCACTTGTCCGCGTATTCAAAGGCGGCGCGGATCTGGTCAAAGTCCGCCGCGGCGTTGTAACCTCGGATGGTTTTTTCCAGTTGGTCGTATTGTTCCTGCAGGGTCATGCCTGGTCACCTCGGTTTCGGTCAGTAGGGTCATCCCGCAAGCGGGAGAGATAAGGGCAGGCGAACAGATCCACCTTGCCCTGGGTGGTGTTGAGACAGAGGGTCGTCCGGTCGCCCTGGACCGTCATGGAGATCAGTCCCCGCTCCCAGAAGACCTGCAGCGCCAGCGCTGTGCGCAGGAAGCTCTCGCTGCCGCCGGACTGGGCGGCCAGCCGCCGCAGATAGGGGAGGGTGTCCTCCTCTGCTTTTCCCTGGCGCAGGTGCCGCTCCAGCACCCGCCAGCAGGCGCCGAACTGGTCCCGGGAGGCGCCCAGCCGGGCTGTCTCCTGGGCCGTGACGGGACCGCCGGACATAAGCCGGTCCAGCAGCTCCAGGTCCGCCGCCTCGTGGCGACTGGGGACCAGGGAGGGCCGAATATCGATCAGCTGCAGCTGCAGCGTAGTATTCCCGCGAAACGTGTTGGCCTGCAGATAGAAGGCCGCGTCCACCCGGCTGCCCGCGGTGACGCCGCACTCCTGCTCCGTGACGGAGAAGAAGATGGCGTCGAACCGGCAGGTGCCCTTGGAAAGTCTGAATTTCAAGTGCCGGCCCTGGCCCACGGACTGGATGGCGTCCACCGTGGCGCCCAGCAGGGCGAAGGCAGGGCGGGGATTGCCGGCGCCGTAAGGCTCCAGCAGGCTCAGCTGCTCCACCTGGTCCAGGGTTACTTCGCCGGGACAGGCGATGGCGGCGTCCAGCTCCAGAGAGGAGACCGGCAGCACGCCGTCCATGGCGGAGCGGACGTAACGGTTCATCCGCTGGCGGAAGGCATCGATGTTGCCCTCGGGGATGGTGAAGCCGGCGGCCAGCTCGTGTCCGCCGTAGCCGTCCAGCAGGTCGGAGCAGGACTCCAGGGCCGCGAACAGGTTGAAACCGCCATAGGACCGGCAGGAGCCCTTGCCCGTGCCGTCCTTGAGATGGATCATAAAGCTGGGGCAGGAGTATTTCTCACTAAGGCGGGAGGCCACGATGCCCACCACTCCCTGATGCCAGTCCTCGCTGGACAGCACCAGGGCGCTGCGCTCCTCATTGCGCAGATTCTGGATTTGGCCGATGGCGTCGGCGCAGATGGCCTGCTCCACCGCCTGCCGCTCCCGGTTCAGGTCGCACAGCTCCTTAGCCAGCTCCTCCGCCCGGGCGGGGTCATCGGTCTCCAGCAGATCCGCCGCCAGGTCAGCGGCGCCCATGCGGCCCGCTGCATTGATGCGGGGGGAGAGGACGAAGCCAATCTGGATGGAGGTGATGGGTTTGCCCAGCAGGCCCGCCTCCTTCAGCAGGGCGTGAACGCCCACGAAATCCGTATGGGGCAGGGCCTCCAGGCCGCAGGACACGATGGTCCGGTTCTCCCCCTCCATCCGCATGACGTCCGCGACGGTGCCGATGGCGGCCAGGGTGCAGTAGCGGGCAAACAGGGCGTCCTCCCGGTTTTCACCGCCCAGGGCCAGCACCAGCTTCAGCGCCACGCCCACGCCCGCCAGGTGCTTGAAGGGGTAGGGGCAGTCCGGCCGGTGGGGGTCCACCACGGCCACGGCGTTGGGCAGGGCCTCCTTACACTCATGATGGTCCGTGACCACCACATCCATACCAAGGGAATTGGCAAAGTCTACTTCTTCATTGCCGGTGATGCCGCAGTCCACGGTGATCATCAGGGATGCCCCCTGGTCGTGGAGCCCCTGGATGGCGTCTTTGGACAGCCCGTAGCCGTCCTCAATGCGGCGGGGAATATAGCGCAGGCAGTGGGCGCCGCAGCTTTTCAGATAGTCCAGCAGCAGTACCGTGGAGGTGATGCCGTCCACATCGTAGTCGCCGAAAACGGCGATGGTCTCCCCAACGCTGATGGCCCGCTGGATGCGGCTGACGGCTTTGTCCATGTCCCGCATCCGCATGGGGGAGATGGTCAGATGGCGTTCCCGGTCCAGAAACTCCGCCGCGTCCTCCGGCGAAGTGATCCCCCGGGCTGCCAGCACGGTGGACAACAGGTAGGGATACCCGGCGCTCCGCAGGAGGGCCACATCCTGCTCCTGCGGTGTGCCGATGTTCCATTTTTTGAATTTCACAGGATGCCCCTCCTTTCTGTAAGAAAATGCCTATGAATCCACGATAACTATTTTATTATAGCAGAAAACAGGGACCAGGTAAAGAAAAATATCGGACCTGCCGCTGCCTTTCGACAAGCCCTGTTTGACGGATGTGGTAATTTCTGATATGATATCCATAATTTTAAACAAAAGCGATTTAAAAGGAGTCGATCCGAGATGAAAAGACGGCTGAAAGCAATTTTGAGCTGCCTGCTCCTGTGCGCCCTGCTGGCGGGAAGTCTGAGTGTTCCCGCCGCTGCGGCGGGCTTTGCCGATGTTCCGGCAAACCACTGGACCGCGGAGAGCATTCAGCGCTGTGTGAAGCTGGGCTTCTTCCAGGGGCAGTCCACCTCCCGGTTCGGCCTGGGCCAGAAGATGACCCGGTCCGCCTTTGCGGTGGTCCTGTGCCGCTTTTTCGGCTGGGAGACCACCACCCCTGCCAAAACCATCTATCAGGATGTCCCGGCGGACGCCTGGTACGCCGGCGCCGTGGAGGCCGCATACAGCCATGGGGCCCTCACCGACCAGAGGGAACACTTCCACCCCAACGACCCCATCACCCGGGAGGAACTGGCGGTCATGCTGGTACGGGCCATGGGCTACGGCACCATCGCGGGCTTGGCCCAGGACCTGCCCATGCCCTTCCGGGACGTGACCACGAACGCAGGCTACATCACCATGGCCTATGACCTGGGGCTGGTGAGCGGCACCACGGCGGATACCTTCTCTCCGGAACGGGCGGCTACCCGGGAGCAGGTGGCCGTGATTCTGATGCGCCTGTATGACAGGCTCCATCAGGCGGGACCGGGACAGATCGCCGTGGCCTTCGCCCCCGGAGATTTCACCGGGCTGGAGGCGGTGGCGGTACCGGCGGGCAGGCTGATCACAGCCGGCGGCAAGCCTGTGGTCAACACTACCATGAGCGAGATGGAAACGGCCTCTATCCTGGAAAGCGCCCAACAGGCCGGAGCCCAAAAGCTGCTGTATCTCACCGGCGGCCCCACCGCGCTGAACAGCACAGCGGCTGGGACCGCGGGCGCCGTGGCGGCGGAGGTCTCCGCCGGCGGCTATGACGGCGTCCTGCTGGATGTCCCCACACTCAGCACCAAGAAAAGCAGCGCCATGACCAATCTGGTGAAGGCGCTGGACACGGCCCTGGGCGACAGGCTCCTGTATGTGATGGCGGAGGCTCCCTCCCGGGCGGGCAAGACCTACGGCTATGAGTACGGGGCCCTGGCCGCGGCGGCAGACCGGCTGGTACTGCGGATCGCCCCCCATGAGACTTTCTCCGACGGCTTCCCTACTGCTCCGGTGGACCCACTGGAGGAGATCTACTATGCCCTGGGGAGCCTGTGCGACAGCATCGACGGCGGGAAGCTGGCTCTGATGGTGACCACCGGAGTCTCCGCCTGGAGCGGACAGAAGAAGTACAGCCTTACCTCGGAGGAATATGAAGCCCTTCTGGCCGATTCCAAAACGGTGACCCATTACTCCAACCGCTACGCCTGCGCCTACCTCACAGGCACTGTGGGCAGCAGCAAAAAAGAAGTGGTGGTCTGGTATCTGGACCGGCAGGCGGCGGCCACCCGGCTTCAGATGGCCAGGGCCTTCAGCGTGGGACAGATCTGCCTGGATGACTGGGCCTCCGCTAGCCAGGACCTGCTGAACGGCCTGCGCTGACCACAGCCGCATAAATCAAATCAGAAAAGCCCCCATCCCGTTTGGGATGGGGGCTTGAATTTACAGCGTTTACGAACTTACAGATACTTCTGCATGCCGTCGGTAGCGGCGGAAGAATCAGCGCTGATGGTGGCGGTGAACTTGATGTTGTTCTGCTCACCGAACACATCCAGCCAGTTCAGGAATTGCTCGGTCTCCTTGTCCACGTCGTGGCCGGTGATCTTGCACAGATTGTCGATAAACACATGGGTGATATCGTAGTTGCCTGCATACAGGCCGCTGATGAAGCCGCGCATCAAGTCGTAGTTGTTCAGACGGTACTCCTGCGCGTCGATGAGACGGATATGATAGTGGATATCATACGTCATGTTGCGGTTGGCCTCGATGCAAACCACGTTGCCGGGCTCGTCTTTTGCCGCGTTGTTGATCAATTCAATGAGCTGCTTGGTCTTGCCGGAACCCTTCATGCCCATAATCAGTCTAACCATAGTAAATCACTCCTGTCCTTTATTTGCGGGGGGAACTTTGCTATGTTAAGCATAGCATAAAGAAATGGAAAATACAATGCAAAAAAGCAAACTCTTTCTTTGTGGATATTATGCATTGACAATTGGGGGAAAATAAGGAAAGCGGCGGCTTTTGCCGCCGCTTTTTCGTTATTTATTCAGCTTGGCTTCCAGCTCGGCCTTCCGGTCCTCATAGCCGGGCTTGCCCAGCAGGGCGAACATGTTTTTCTTGTAGGCCTCCACGCCGGGCTGGTCGAAGGGGTTCACGTCCAGCAGATAGCCGGACAGGCCGCAGGCGTATTCGAAGAAGTAGATCAGCTGACCCAGAGCCTCGGGGGTTTTGCCGTCGGCCTCCACGATGATGTTGGGCACGCCGCCCTCGGTATGGGCCAGCAGGGTGCCCTCCATGGCGCGGTCCCGGATGAAGTCCATGGACTGGCCCGCCAGGAAGTTCAGGCCGTCGCCATCGGCCTCGTCCTTCGGGACGTATACCTGGGTATTGGAGGCGCCCAGCCGCACCACGGTCTCAAACATGAGCCGCTTGCCCTCCTGAATGTACTGCCCCATGGAGTGCAGGTCGGCGGTGAAGTCCACGCTGGCGGGGAAGAGGCCCTTGCCGTCCTTGCCCTCGCTCTCGCCGTACAGCTGCTTCCACCATTCGCTCATGAAGCGGAAGGCGGGATCATAGCAGGCCAGCAGCTCGATGGGCCGGCCGGAGCGGTACAGCTCATAGCGGATGGCGGCATACTCCCAGGCGGGGGAGTTGTAGGAGCCGTCGGTGCAGACATCCATCATCTGGGCGGCGCCCTGCATCAGGGCTTCGATGTCCACGCCTGCCACGGCGATGGGCAGCAGGCCCACGGCGGTCAGCACGGAGTAGCGGCCGCCGATGTCATCGGGCACCACGAAGGTCTCCCAGCCCTCCGCGTCCGCCAGGGACTTCAGGGCGCCCCGGGCCTTGTCGGTGGTGGCGTAGATGCGCTTGCCGGCGCCCTCCTTGCCGTATTTCTTCTCCAGAGCCTCCCGGAAGAAGCGGAAGGCCACGGCGGGCTCGGTGGTGGTGCCGGACTTGGAGATCACGTTGACGGAGAAGTCCACGTCCGCCACCAGGTCCAGCACCTCCTGCATGGCGTCGGCGGAGAGGCCGTTGCCCACAAAGTAGATGTTGGGGGTGTTCTTCTTTTTCAGATTATAATTGGGAGAGCACAGACAGTCGATGACGCCCCGGGCACCCAGATAGGAGCCGCCGATGCCGATGACCACCAGAGCCTGGGAGTCGGCCTTGATGCGGGCGGCAGCTGCCTGGATCCGGGAGAACTCCTCTTTGTCATAGTCCCGGGGCAGGTGGACCCAGCCGGTGAACTCGCCGCCGGCGCCGGTGCCGTTCTGCAGCTTCTCCTGTGCTTTTTTCAGCCGGGGTGCCAGAGCCTCCTTGTAGGGCAGAGGCAGAAAGCTCTGCATCTCAAACAGCTTCACATCCAACATATGTACTCTTCCTTTCTTTTGCATCGGGGCGCGGCGCGCCCCGCGGCCCTGTTAGGAAAAGTATAGCATTCATTGCCATGCGCGGCAAGAGAAAACCGTCGGAGAAACGTGGAAAAAAGCAGAAGTTCCTGGTCAGTCTGCCAAGAAGGCCGTTTTCAGCAGCCGCAGCAGCATCTGCCCATAGGTGACCCGGGGGATCTCCTCTCCGGCCAACAGGGGGATCTCCGCCACCACCTCTTCCCCGGAGGTGACGGTTAGGGTGCCCAGTGGGGTCCCGGCGGCCACCGGGGCCTCCACGGACTCCGCCAGCGTCACCGTCTGCTGCAGGTTTCCTGCCTTGGCTTTCTCCAGCAGCAGCGTGGCGCTCTCACCCAGGATCGGCTGGACGGTGGCCTGGGTCCCCAGAATCACCGGGATGGGTACCAGCGGTGTCTCCGGCGTCACATTTTTCAGCGCATAGGTAGCGAACCCATAGGACAGCAGTGTTTTGGCGTCCTCAAACCTCTGGGCGGAGGTGGCGTCCTTCATAATGACGGCCACCAGCTCCATGCCGTCCCGCTCCGCCGTGGCGGACAAGCAGTAGAGGGCGTTGTCCGTGGACCCGGTCTTCAGCCCGGTGGCACCCTCGTAAAAACGGATGAGCTTGTTGGTGTTCACCAGAGAGGACTGACCGTCCCGCAGGGTGTCCATCCAGATGGTGGTGTACTGCCGGATGTCCGGGTGGTTTTTGATGAGCTCCCGGCTCATGAGGGCGATGTCATGGGCGGAGGTGACATGGCCCTCCGCCGGCAGGCCGGTGGCGTTTTTAAAGGTGGTGTCGTTCATGCCCAACTCCCTGGCCCGCTGGTTCATGCGCTCCACGAAGGCCTCCTCGCTGCCGGCGATCTGTTCCCCCAGAGCCACGGCGCAGTCGTTGGCGGACACCACACAGACGGCCTTCAGCATGTCACTGACCGTCATCTGCTCGTTTTCCTTCAGCCAGATCTGGCTGCCGCCCATGGAGCAGGCGTGGGCGGAGGCGGTGACCACGGTGTCGTAGGTCAGCTGGCCGGAGTCGATGGCCTCCATGGTCAGCAGAATGGTCATGACCTTGGTGACGCTGGCCGGCTCCAGCTTGGCGTGCTCGTCCTTGGCGTACAGAACGGTGCCGGTCTCCTTTTCCATCAGCAGGGCGGACGGCGCCGCCACCTCCACCGCCCGGGCCCCGACTGTCAAAATCAATACCGCGCCCAGCAGAGCAATGATTTTTTTCATGGTAGTCCCTCCTCGCATCATTGATAAACTCTATGAAAGAGGAAGGACATTCATGCGCTGATTCCCGAGGCGGATGATACAGAGTCAAAATTCTTGTTGGGGTGAGACCTGCTTTGCATACGATTTCTTCAAATCCATTATGAGCAGCAAATAAAAAAGCCTTGCCCCCCCTGCGGTTTCAAGACTATTTCCGCATAACACCACAACAGTACAAATGCCGCCCTCTGGCGGCTGCGCCGAGTGGCGCGTTACAAGGTAACCGTCAAATCTCCCGGCGTATAAAAATCATGCCCTCCCGGCTTGT
>CAYWYW010000059.1:0-14438 GCA_964462715.1 uncultured Oscillibacter sp. | reverse complement strand
GGGTGACGTTCTGCTTGCAGACGTTGGCCAGCAGCAGGTCGATCTGATAGTTGCCAGCCTTGGTCTTGAAGCCCTGGGCGGAGCAGGCGATGCCGCAGCAGAACAGGGTCTCGTTCAGGTGGGTCATCTCGATCAGCTTGTCCTTGACAGCGGAGGCCTTCTCCACGCCGTTGTACTCGGCGGCCAGAGCGGCGGCGCCGATTAGGGTGTCGCCCACGCCGACCTTGCAGCCGCCGTAGGACTGGCGGTGATAACCGGCGAAGCGCTCCACGATCATGCCGGCGAACTCATACTCGCCGTTGAGGAAGATGTACTCGTTGGGGATGAACACGTGGTCCAGGACCACCAGGGCCTCCTGGCCGCCGAACTTGGCGTTGCCCACGTCGATGGAGGCGTCTTCCTCCATCTTCCGGGTGTCGCAGGACTGACGGCCGTAGATCATGTACATACCCTCGGCGTCGGTGGGGCAGGCGAAGCTCACGGCCCAGTCCTTGTCAGCCTCACCCATGGAGATGGTGGGCATGAAGATGTGCCAGTGGGAGTTGATGGAGCCGGTCTGGTGGCACTTGGCGCCGCAGACCACGATGCCGTCGGGACGGCGCTCCACAACGTGGACGTACATATCGGGGTCGGCCTGCTGGCTGGGAGCCTTGGAGCGGTCGCCCTTGGGGTCGGTCATGGCGCCGTCCACGGTCAGGTCGTTGTCCTGGACGAAGGTCAGGAACTTCTTGAAGTTCTCGTGATAGTGGGTGCCGTACTTCTCGTCGATCTCATAGGTGGTGGAGAAGACGGAGTTGAAGGCGTCCATGCCCACGCAGCGCTGGAAGCAGGAAGCGGTCTTCTGGCCCAGCAGGCGCTGCATCTTCACCTTGTTCATCAAGTCCTCGGTGGACTGGTGCAGATGGGTGAAGCGGTTGATGGTGTGGCCGGTGAGGCTGGACTTCACGGTCATCAGGTCCGCGTACTGGGGGTCCTGAGCCAGAGCGTAGGTCATGGCCACGCAGTTAATGGAGGGACGGATCATGGGGTGATCCACCCAGTTGTCGATCTTCTCGCCGAACATGTACACGCGGGTGTTCAGCTTGCGCAGGCTGTCAATGTACTCCTGTGCGGTCATCAGTGCCATTTTATTTTTTCCTCCTTATTAATTGGGGGTATTGGGGACTTAGTCGTTGGCCAGGCCCATCAGTTCATCACGGAAGATACGCTCGTCCATGAGTTTCAAGTCCTCGGCGATCTTGGGCATGAACTCCATCTGGTCCAGGACCTGGGTCTGGAGGTCAATGCCGGGGGCGATCTCGATCAGGGTCACGCCCTCGGGACGCAGCTCGAACACGGCACGCTCGGTGACGTACAGCACGGGCTGGTGGACCTTGTTGGCGTAGACGCCGGAGAAGGTGATGTGCTCCACCTGGTTGACGAACTTCTTCTTGGCGCCCTCCTGGACGATCACCAGCTTGCCGTCCCTGCACTCGGTCTTCAGGCCCTTGGCGGTGAAGGTGCCGCAGTAGACCACCTTCTTGGCGTTCTGGGTGATATCGATGAAGCCGCCGGCGCCGGCCAGACGGGTGCCGAACTTGGACACATTCAGGTCGCCGTTGGGCGCGGTCTCAGCCAGGCCCAGGAAGGCCACATCCAGACCGCCGCCCTGATAGAAGTCGAACTGGACGTTGTGGTCCAGAATGGCCATGGCGTTGGCGGAGGCACCGAACTGGGTACCGCCGTAAGGCACACCGGCGATGCCGCCGGCCTCCACGGTCAGGGTCAGCTTGTCGGAGATGCCCTCCTCGGCAGCCACGTTGGCGATCTTCTCGGGAGCGCCGGTACCCAGGTTCACGATGGCGTCCTGGGGCAGCTCCATGGCAGCACGGCGGGCCAGGATCTTCTTGGCATCCAGGGGAATGGGGGGAATGGCGTCCACGGGGATGCGGAACTCGCCGGTCAGGGCACCGTCGTAAGGCATGCCCAGGCACTGCATGTTGTCCTCAATAGAGCCTACCACAATGGCGTCCACATAGATACCGGGAATTTTCACCAGCTTGGGGTCCAGAGAGCCGCCCTGGACGATCTTCTCCACCTGGACAATGACCTTACCGCCGGAGTTCTTGGTGGCCTGGGCCTGGGCCGTGACGTCCAGGGGGCCAATCTCGCGGTGGACGGTGCAGTTGCCGTATTCATCGGCGTAAGAGCCGCGGAGGAAGCAGACGTTGATGGGGAAGCCCTTGTACAGCAGGCGCTCCTCGCCCTCAATCTCGATCAGCTTCACCAGGTCTTCCTTGGTGCAGGTGTTCAGCTTGCCGCCGCCGTTGCGGGGGTCGGCAAAGGTGTACAGGCCCACGTGGGTAATGGTACCGATGTTGTGGGCGGCGATATCGCGGTACATGTGGGTGATGACGCCCTGGGGCAGGTTATAGGCCTCGATCTTGTTGGCCAGAGCCAGGTCGCCCAGCTTGGGAGCGCGGTCCCAGTGGCCGCCGACAACGCGCTTGACCATGCCCTCATGGCCGTAGTGGTCGCCGCCGGTGCCGTCCCGGTGGCCCTGACCGGCCGCGAAGAACAGCGTCAGGTCACGGGGATGGCCGGTCTCCAGGAACCGCTTCTCCAGAGCGATGGACAGAGCCTCGGGGCAGGCGCAGCTGACGAAGCCGCCGGTTGAAATGGTGTCGCCGTCATTGACCATCAGGGCCGCTTCTTCAGCGGTGATGACACGTACTTTTTTCATGTCTCATTTCCCTCTTTATAAGATGTAAATTTTAGAACCGCTTACTTGTTCTGGAAGTTCTTTTCCTTGCGCTTCTCCAGGAAGGCACTCATGCCCTCCTTCTGGTCGGCGGTGGCGAAGCACATGGCAAACAGCTCGTTCTCCAGAGCGATGCCGTCATCGATGTCCATCTGCATGCCGCGGTCGATGCAGGCCTTGGAATACTTCACGGCGATGGGGGCGTTGACGGTGAAGGACTTGGCCATGGCGATGGCGCCGTTCATCAGCTCCTCGGGAGGATACACGGCGTTGACCAGGCCGATCTCCTTGGCCTCCTGAGCGCCGATGACCTTTCCGGAGAAGATCAGCTCCTTGGCCTTGGCGATGCCCACGCGGCGGGGCAGGCGCTGGGTGCCGGAGAAACCGGGGGTGATGCCCAGGCCCACTTCGGGCTGGCCGAACTTGGCGCCGCCCTTGCCCTCGGCGTTGGGGCCGGCAGCCAGGATGATATCGCAGCTCATGGCGATCTCACAGCCGCCGCCCAGCGCGAAGCCGTTGACAGCAGCGATGGTGGGGATCTCCAGCTTTTCAATGCGGCGGAACAGGGCGGAGCCTCTCTGACCCCACTTGCGGCCGGCGGCCACGTCCATGGGATACTGCTCGCCGATGTCGGCGCCCGCCACGAAGGAGCGGCCCTCTCCGGTGAGAATGAAGGCACGCAGCTCGGTGTCCTTCTCAACCTCAGAGATCACCTGCTCCAGCTCGGAGATCACGGTGGAGTTCAAAGCGTTCAGCGCTTCGGGACGATTGATGGTGGCAATACCGATATTGCCGTTCTTCTCGTAACGAATGGTCTGATACATGTTCGTTTCCTCCTTTTTATTATGGGGCCGGGCCGGATGGCGGCCAGATCCCCTAACCTTGCTGCCATAAAATATAAGCAATTTTTGTGCCACCTTTTTTACCTTACTTTCTCTTTCCCATACCCGTTTTTCTGTACAGACCGCCCTATTTTCCGGCCTTCTTTTTGGCAATTCAGCCCGCCGCACCAGTCAGTTCCTTCTACCTCCACTTCAGTCTATTCATTTTTGAATAGGGTCTGTATTTTCCATTTTTTCGAATAATTTCCAGTGGTTTTGTGCGGCTTGCCAGTTTTGAAGGGTTTTATTCTGTCGGATTCACCCGAATTTTTTTGAAAATACGTCTTTCTATTCATTTCTGAATATGCTATACTCAAAAATGAATAAAATATCCCATTCCATGCAGGGAATCGGAAGGGCGGGGAATTTTTTGTCAAACTCCACAAATTTGACCGGACTTTTTGATGACGACATTAACCTCAAGGGCTTATTCGACATTCTCAGCCCGGAAAACAATCTGGTCCTGGCGGACGACATGATGCTGTCCGATGCGGATGGCATCATTCTCCGGGTCAGCGAGAACTACGAGAAAAACTTCGGTTTCGCCCACGACTCCATTGTGGGCAAGTCCGCCTTTGACCTGGAGAAGGCCGGGGTCTTTACCCCCTGCATCACGGCGGAGGTCATCCGGCAGAAAAAGAAGATCACCGCTACCCAGACCATCAACCACTCCCACAAAAACGTCATGACCGTGGGCATCCCCCTCTTTGATAACAACGGGGTGCTGAAATATGCCGTGTGCTTCAACACGGTGTCCATGGAGCAGATCAATACCATCCACCGGAATTACCAGCACCTTCAGGACTCTCTGGCGCATTTCTCCGAGGAGATCGCCGAGTTGCGGACCCGGGCCACATCCACGCATCTGATCTTCAAGAGCCGTTCCATGGATCGGCTCTGGACCCTGATGCAGAACACTGCCAACACCAAGGCCAACATCCTCATCACCGGAGAGACCGGCGTGGGCAAAAGCGCCGTGGCCAAGGCCATCCACGCCATGAGCAACCGGGCCGACGGTCCCTTTATCGAGGTCAACTGCGCGGTGCTCCACGAAAACCTCATCGAGTCGGAGCTATTCGGCTATGAGAAGGGCGCCTTTACCGGCGCCTCCGCCTCCGGCAAGATTGGCAAGATCGAGCTGGCCAACCACGGCACCCTGTTTCTGGACGAGATCGGTGAGCTGCCGCCCCATATCCAGTCCAAGCTGCTGCAGCTCATCCAGGAAAAGACCATTGAGCGGCTGTCCGGTACCAAGAAGATCGAGCTGGATTTCCGCCTCATCGTGGCCACCAACCGCAACCTGGAGGAGGAGGTCCAGCGTGGCCTGTTCCGCTCCGACCTCTTTTACCGCCTCAACGTCATCCGCATCCACATCCCGCCCCTGCGGCAGCGGGTGGAGGACATTTTCCCCCTGGCCCACCAGTTTCTGGCCCGGTTTTGCGGAGAATACGGCAAGAACCTGAATTTCAGTCCCCGGTTTCTGGCCTTCCTGGAGCAGTATGACTGGCCCGGCAACGTCCGCCAGCTGGAAAACCTCATCGAGCGCATGGTCATTACCGTACAGGACCCCATCATTGACGTCACCGCCCTGCCGGTGGAGTACACCGGAGAAGCCGTCCCCCCCGCCGCTCTGCTGGCTCAGAGCGGAACTTTGGCGGAACGGATGGACGCCTATGAGGGTCAGATCATCCGGGACTCCTACCAGCGCTGCGGCACCACCGTGGCGGTGGCAAAGGAGCTGGGCATCTCCCAGGCCACCGCCGCCCGTAAGATCGCCAAATATGTATCCAGAGCCTGACAGGAGGTGGACAAGCTGTGAGTCTCGTCTCTTTGAAAACCGAGCTGCGGCAGGAGCTGAAGCTGACACCGCAGCTGCTGCAGTCCATGGAGATCCTGCAAATGAATTCCCAGGAGCTGTTGGAATACCTGGGTAAGATTTCCGAGGAAAACCCCCTGGTGGAGCAGGAGGATAACACAGATCTCCGCAGCGCCTATGAGGAGCTGCGCCAGAAGGCCAGTTGGCTGGACGGTGGCGTCTACGGCCCCACTTTCTCCCATGAGGCCCACGAGCTGCCGGAACGGGGCCGTGCGGACCGGGAGACGGAGAGTCTGGAGGCCTTTCTCTGTGACCAGCTGGACCGGAAACGGCTGCCCAAGCCTCTGCTGGCCCTGTCCAAATACATCGCCGAAATGGTGGATGAGGACGGGTATCTGGACGCCGGAGACCTGGATGGACTACAGGAGCTGAATATCCCCCAAAGTCTCATCGGCCAGGCGCTGGAGACGGTCCAGAGCCTGGACCCCGCCGGCGTAGGCGCCCGGGACCTGTCGGAGTGCCTGCTTTTGCAGCTTGCCCGCCGGGACAACATCTCCCCCGCTGTTCTGGATATCGCCGCCCGCTTCCTGCCGGAACTAGGGCGGAAGCACTACGGCCCCATCTGCCGGGAGCTGGGCCTGACCACGGAGGAGGTCCAGGCCGCTGAAAAAGTGATTGCCTCTCTGGAGCCCCATCCCGGCCGGGCCTTCCAGCCGACGGAGCCCACGGTCTATGTACGGCCGGACATTTTCATTGTGGAACTGGACGGGGAGCTGAAGGCCATTTTAAATGAATACTATCTCCCCCGGGTCTCCATCAACGACTACTACGCCCGGTTACTGAAGGAGTCCGGGGAGCAGGAGACGAAAGCCTACCTGCAGCAGAAGATGCAGCAGGCCAAGTGGCTGCTGAACAGCCTGGAGCGGCGGGGCAGCACCCTGCGCCGCTGCGCGGAGGCCATTCTGGAGGCCCAGCGGCCCTTCTTTGCCGGCAAGACCTCCGAGCTGGCTCCCATGAGTCTGGTCTCCCTGGCAGACGCTCTGGAGTTGCATCCCTCCACCGTATCCCGGGCCACCCACGGCAAGTACCTCCAGTGCCGCCAGGGCACCTATCCCCTGCGGTACTTCTTCAACCGCGCCGTGGGGGGCGGCCCCTCCCGTCAGGCCATCAAGCAGAAGCTGCTGGCCCTGATTCGGGAGGAGGACCCCAAGCACCCGCTCAGCGACCAGGCCCTGTGCCGGCTGCTGTCCTCCGGCGGTGTGGAAGTCTCCCGCCGCACCGTGGCCAAGTACCGCATGGAGCTGGGCATTGGCTCCTCCACCGCCAGAAAGCGGTAATGCCAGCTGCGCAACAAGGACCGGCGCGGAATTTTCATTCCGCGCCGGTCCTTGTTATGTTCTGTTTGATTTTCGGATCAGCCGGAAAGGCTGTTGGCGATCATTCCGGTCACGATGATCAAAATTCCCGCGAAGCCCGCCGCAGAGGGCATAGGGCCTCCCAAAAACAGGATGCCGCCCAGCAGGGTGAACAGCACTTCACCCGCCTGCGTTGCCTCAATGACAGCCAATTGCTTCAGGTCCTGCCTGACCATATTTGTCGCTTCAAAAAACAGCAGCGTCGCGATCACACCGGAAAAGACGGCAATGACCAGGGACTGGACGAGCTGTCCGCTTCCCGGCAAGCCATGCGTCACCAGAGCGTAGCCCGCGCAGAGGAGCCAGAAGGGCATGCTGCACAGGGTCATTCCGAAAACACGCTGGATCGTGGTCATTTCAGGGGAAGAATACTGGAGCATCTTCCGGTTGCCCAGGGGGTAGGAGAAGCCCGCTATGATGATCAGGATCAGTGCCGCAAGCAGCCCCTCTGTTTTCATCGTTTTCAGATGGGACATCTGGAGGAGGAAAATGCCCGCCAGGATCACCATGGAAAACGCAAGATTTCTGGCCGGGATCTTCTTTCCAAACAGCGGCGTTAGCAGCACGCCCGCCACGATGGTCACCTGCCACGTGGCGGCGACGAACCAGGATTCCCCATAAACGGAGGCCATGGACAGGGGCATGTAGAACAGGCCGAAGCCCACCGTGCTCCAGAGGAGCCACCGCGCGGGAGCTTCTTTGATCTCATGGATGGTCTCCCGCAGCCGGTTCTGCTTCCACACGATCAGCCACAGGATCGGCAGCATGAAGATGTATCTCAGGGCCGCTCCCCACAGCCAGTAGCCACCGCCCAGGTTCATGCTGCGGTTGAAGATAAAGGTGAAGGCAAAAAAGAGGGAGGCTGATAATCCGAAAAATAATGCGCGTTTCATGGAGGTCTCCCCTTCTCTTACACCACATCTTTGTAGTAGGCCACCAGCATATCCACCACCGTCCCGTAGGACTGGATGCCCTGCTCCTGGCCGTAGGCCTTCAGCATGCCGTCGTAGACCTTGTTGGAGGCCTTCTGGACCGCCGTATCCCGGAACCGGTTCCAGTAGGCGGTGTCATCAGTCAGGTCCGCCTCCACCGTCTCCGGCAGGGCCTTCCGGATGGCCCAGTAGGTCTCCGGCGACACCCGGTACAGGGCGTTGCCCAGGTAGATGTATCCCATGAGCCAGCCGGAGTATTCGTAGGCGGCATTTCCGCTGGTAACAGACGCCAGAATGCCCAGGAAGTTGCACTCCTGCTCCGAGGCGTAGCCCCGCTGGTGGGCCATCTCATGGGCCGCCGTGGCCGGCAGCATACAGGCCGGGCTGTCCACATTCACATTAGACTCCCCGGTATAGGGGCAGTAGACGCCGGTGAAGTCCAGCGTGCTCATGATGCGGGACAATTGGATGGGCTTCACCCCCAGGTCATCGAAGGTCAGAAAAGGAAACTGCTCCTCCAGGGCGTCGTAGGCATGGGGGCTGTCCGCCAGAATGTCCGCCCGGGGGACGGCAAAGACGCCGCTTTCATCCCGGGCCACGGTGTCCGCCGTCAGGGCGGTCTGTTGGGCAAAGTACACCGTCACCCGCAGCAGATCCTCTGCCGCCACCGGCTGGGCGTAGATGCCGGACTGCTCCTGGAAGCTGTCGGTGTAGTAATCCGCGCCCCAGAACCAGCAGAATACCGCCCCCAGGGTCAGTGCACCGCAGACGGCGCCCAGGAAAGCGGCATAGGCCCGGCGGCTCCGGCGGCCCTTGGACCGGACCACGGCGGCGATGCTCCACACCACGTAGGCGATGACCGCCAGCACCAGCAGGACGCACAGCACCTCCGCCACGGAGAAGTCCACCCGGTAGCACAGCCGCCCAACAAAGCGGCGGATGGGGGTGGAGACATGGCCCACGAAGGCGTTCATGGCCCCGCGGCTCTCCCGCAGCAGGGCAAAGGCTGCCAGCAGGCACAGGTCTGCCAGCAGCAAGATATGGAGTTTTCGATGTGCGTTGAAAAATGTTCTCATAAGTATTGTGAATAAACCATGTTTCGGTTTGAACAGCCGGTTTGTGATCTCAGGGAACGTCGTGGCGCGCTAAAGTTCTTTCTGGCGACTTTTTCCTCAAGGGACGTACTCCGCTAAGATTTTGCTTCGCAAAATCAAGTGTCGTTACAGTCTTTCAAGAAGAAGTTACTCGGCTGCGGCAAGCAGCTGTTTGGTATAGTCCTCTTTGGGATGGTCAAAAATCTCGTCCACGGTCCCCTGCTCCACGATGCGGCCGGACTTCATGACCAGCACCCGGTCACAGAGCTGATAGACCACGTTGAGATCGTGGGAAATGAACAGGTAGCTCAGGTCCAGCTCATCCCGCAGCTGCCGCAGCAGCTTCAAAATCTGGGCCTGGATGGTCACGTCCAGGGCGCTGACCGGCTCGTCGGCAATGAGGAAGCGGGGGCGCTGGATGAGGGCCGTTGCAATGCTGACCCGCTGGCGCTGGCCGCCGGACAGCTCTGACGGCTTTGCCGCCAGGACCTCCTCCGGCAGCTCCACCCGTTTCAGCATGTCCCGGACCCGACGCTTGCGCTCCGGGCCATCGTACTTGCCGTAGATACGCAGGGGCTCCTCCAGAATCCATTCCACCGTATAGGCCGGATTCAGGGAGCTGTACGGGTCCTGAAAAATCATCTGGGGCCGCTTGGTATAATGGGTGATGCTGCCCTGGTCAGGCTTGATGATACCTAAAATTGCCCGGGACAGGGTAGATTTTCCGGTGCCGGACTCGCCCACCAGGCCCAGAATCTCACCGTGGTGAACGTCGAAGGTCACGTCGTGGAGGACCTCCTGATAGGTCCCCTTGCGGAATGGGCCGCCCTCATGGTAGCCGCCGCTGACATGGGAGACGGAGAGCACCAGTTCCTCGTTCATAGGGTGTCCTCCTTCCGCTTCCGGGTGGGAATGGCGGCGATCAGCCGCTGGGTATAGGGGTGCCGGGGATGGTAAAACACCGTGCCGGTGTCCCCCTCCTCCACCAGAACGCCCCGCTGCATCACCGCAACCCGGGTACAGAGCTTCCGCACCACGTTCAGATTGTGGGAGATGAACAGCATGGAGATGCCGGACTCCCGGTTCAGCTTTTTCAGCAGCTCCAGAATCTGGGCCTGAATGGTCACGTCCAGGGCGGTGGTGGGCTCATCCAGCAGCAGCAGCTTGGGCTGGGCAATGATGGCCGCCGCGATCATGGCACGCTGCAGCATGCCGCCGGACAGCTCATGGGGATACTTCTCATAGACCGCCGCCGGGTCCGGCAGCTCCACGGCGTCCAGGGCCGCCAGGGCCAGCCGCTTCCGCTCCTCCCGGAGCAGCCGCGTGTGGATGCGGAGGACCTCCTCCACCTGGGGGCCGATCTTCATCAGGGGGTCCATGGCGCTCATGGGCTCCTGGAACACCACGCCGATGTCCCTGCCCTGGACCTTGCGCAGAATGGAGCGGTCCGCGTGGAGCAGCTCCGTGCCGTCCAACAGCACTTCCCCGGAATAGGCGCACTGCTTCCGGGGCAGCAGGCCCGCCACGCTCATGGCGGTGACGGACTTTCCGGAGCCGGATTCGCCCACCAGGCCCAGAATCTCACCGTCATGGATGGTGAGACTGACCCCGGCCACGGCCTCCCGGTCCCGGGTGTGGAATTTCACATGCAGGTCTTTGATTTCCAGCATCAGGCCACCTCCCCGTTCCGGCGCTGCAGGCCCTCGCCGATGAGGCCCACACCGAACACCAGCAGCACGATGGTCACACCCGTACCCAGGGCATACCAGGGGGCCGCCACAAACATGCCCTGGGCCTCGGAGAGCATGTAGCCCAGAGAGGCGTCCGGGGGCGTGACGCCGATGCCCAGAAAGCTCATGGAGGCCTCCGCCAGGACGGCGTTGTTGAAGCCGATGGTGATGGCGGGCAGCAGCACCGCCATGGTGTTGGGCAGGATATGGACCAACAGGATGCGCCCGTTGGAAGCACCCATGAGGCGAACGCCCTTCACATAGTTCACATCCCGCAGGGCGGCGAAAGCGGTCCGGGTGACCCGGGCAAAGCTGGGGATGAACACCAGCCCCAGGGCCACGATCACGTTGTACTTTTTGCCTGGGCCCAGGATGGAGATGATCACCAGGGCCAGCAGGATGCTGGGGAAGGCGGTCAGGGCGTCGTTGAGCCGCATCAGGGCCTCGTCCACGATGCCGCCGAAGTAGCCGGTGAGAGCCCCCACGGCGGTGCCGCAGACGGCGCCGATGGCCACCACGGAGGCCGCGATGGTAAAGGTGCTGCCGGCGCCCCGGAGGACCCGGCTGAAGATATCCCGGCCAAACTTGTCGGTGCCCATCAGATGCTGCCAGGTGGGTCCCTGGAGCTTGGGTCCGGCCATCATGGCCTCGGGGTCGTAGGGCGTCCAGAAGAAGCCCAGGATAATCAGGGCCGTCAGGATGCCCGTCAGGATCAAGCCGGCTTTCAGATAGCCATTCAGCTTTGTTTTCTTCATGCCGCACCTCCCAGCCGCAGGCGGGGATCGATCCGCTGGTTGATGAGGTCCGCCACAGTGCCCGCCAGCACCACCCAGAAGGCCAAAATCACCACGATGGCCTGCACCGTGGGATAGTCCCGGTTAGAGATGGAGCTGACCAGCATCCGGCCCAGGCCGGGAATGGCGAAGACCTGCTCCACCACGATGCTGCTGGCTACGATCTCGGCCATGGTCTGGGCCAGGAAGGTGACCACCGGCACCAGGGCGTTTTTCAGCACATGGCGGTACAGCACACCGCCCCGGTCATTGCCCCGGGAGATGGCGGTGCGGACATAGTCCTTCCGCATCTCCCCCTGGACGGTGCTGCGCAGCATCCGCACCGTCATGGCGATGCGGGGGATGGCCAGGGCCAGGGCGGCGAAGAACAGGTACTTCAGGGAACCGCCCAGGTCCTTGTCAAGGCCCGGGAACTGCCCGTGGACGAACCACCGCAGCAGGGTACTGAACAGCCAGCTCAGCAAAATGCCGGTAAAGAAGGGCGGCACCGCCATGCAAAGCTGGTTCACCAGGGTGCGGGTTCCGTCCAGAATACCGCCGGACTGCCGGGCGGACCGGAGCCCCAGAGGGATGGACACCGCCACGATCAGCACAAAGGTCAGCCCGCTGAGACACAGGGTCACCAGCACCTTGGGGGCGATCAGGTCCCACACCGGCTGGCGGTAGCTGTACGACACGCCCAGGTCCCCGGTGAAGAAGCCCAGCAGCCACTCCCCGTACCGAACCATCAGGGGCCGGTTCAATCCAAGCTGCTCCCGCAGGGCGGCTATTTTCTCCGGGGTGGCCTCGGTGCCCAGCATGGCGGTGGCGGGGTCGCCGGAGATCAGGTCAAAGGCCACAAACGCCAAAAGGGAGACGATGACCATGGTCAGCAGCAGCATGGCGATGCGCTTGGCCGCGTACTTCATGGGTCATCGTCTCCTTTCGGGTCAGCGGCGCGCAAGGTGCCGCTGCTCATCTTATTTTGCGTAGCGGATGGTGGACAGGTCCAGCACGTAGATGGGATAGAAGGTCACACCCTCCAGGCCCTTCCGCACCGCCACCAGATCCGCCAGGTCCTGGATATAGACGTTGGCGGCATTCTCGGTGAGGTTGGCTTCCATCTGCTTGTACAGGGCGGTCTGCTCCGCGTCGTCGCTGCTGGCCAGCACCTGCTGGAACAGTGCGTCATACTCCGCGTTGTTGTAGTTGATGAAGTTCTTGCCGTAGGTGGAGGTAAACCGCTCCAGCAGAGCCCGGGCGGTCATGGTGGAGGCATCCACGCCCACCACGGTGGACTGGAACTGCCGGCCGGCGTACACATCGGACACCCAGCTCTCCCACTCGATGGGCTGGATGGTGGCCTTGACGCCGATCTCCGCCAGCTGCTGCACCAGCACCTCGGCGGTGTCCATATGGGGCTTGTAGTTGCTGGGGACGGTAATGGTCATTTCAAAGCCGCCCGGATAACCGGCGTCCGCCAGCAGGGCCTTTGCCTTCTCCACGTCCTTGGTGTAATAGTTGGTCAGGCTGTCGTCAAAATACTTGCCGAAGGCGGGGTACATGCTGGAGCCGATGGGGCTGCCGTAGCCGTCGAAGGCGATGTCGATGATGGCCTGCTTGTCCACGGCGTAGCACAAGGCCTGGCGGACCCGCACGTCGTCAAAGGGCTTTTCGGCGTTGTTCAGGTACATGGCCTGGACCAGGTTCATGGTGCCCTCGGCCACGTTGAAATCGTCGCCCAGCTGGGCCACCTGGGTGCTGGTCAAATGGCCGCACAGGTCGATGGCGCCGCTCTGTAGGCTCATCATCAGGCTGTCGGCGTTCTCAATGATCTTCAGGGTCACCTTGTCCAGGTTGGCGGGGGTGCCCCAATACTCGTCAAACTTCTCCAGCACCACGGAATCCTGGGCGGCCCGGGAGACAAACTTGAAGGGGCCGGTGCCCACGGGGGCGGTGTCCTGCTGGTCATAGTCCGCGGGCAGGACAGCGGTGGTCAGATAGGACAGGAATTCGTTACTGGGTTCGGCGATGGTGATGGTCACGGTGCGCTCATCCACAGCCTCCATGCTCTGAATAACAGAAAACGCCTCCACCTGGACGATACCCGTCTCAGTGGCGGCGGCGCAGCGGTTGATGGAATATACCACGTCCTCTGCTGTCACCGTGTCGCCGTTATGGAACTTCACCCCTTCCCGCAGGGTAAAAGTGTAGGTCAGGCGGTCTTCGGAAACCGTGTAGCTTTCAGCAACAGCAGGGGTCAAATCTCCGTCGGGAGTGGGCTTCACAAGCCCCTCGAATACGTTGAACATGACTTCTCTGGTTCCTGCCTTCACGGTTTTGTGAGGGTCAAGACTGTCGTCAAGGTCCTGCGCGATGCCCACGGTGATCTCATTGGCCACGGGGGCGGCGTCAGGGGTGCTGGGGTCCTTCTCAGCGGGCGTCTGCTCTGTGCTTCCGCCTCCGCAGCCGGTGAGTGCGGCACACAGGAGAGCTGCCAGCAGAAGGAATGCGGTGAGTCGTTTCTTCATGATCAATTTGCTCCTTTCATCACTGCCCCGTTCGGGGTCAATGTGGGATGGCTCTGGCCATCCAATCAGAATCTTCGGCTCTATTCAGTTGTCAAATAGAAAGCCTTGCGGTACGTCGTTATTTTTATAACGAATGCCCCGCAAGGCAGTATTGTACAGGATATACACCGGGATTGCAAGAGTTTTTTCCGGTTTATTCCTCTGATTTCGGGGTATTTTCCGCCACAGGCTCCGGTTTTGGGCCATCCGGGCCGTAGGCCGCCGTGTCCATGGGCAGGTCCTTTTCCTTCAGCCGGGCCTCCACCAGGAAGTCCGCCATGCTGTACAGGCAGGCGCACACCGGAACGCCGAAGAACATGCCCGCCAGGCCGAAGAAGCTGCCGCCCACCAGGATGGCGATGATGACCCACAGGCTGGAGAGGCCCGTCTTGTCCCCCAGGATCTTGGGGCCGATGATGTTGCCGTCCAGCTGCTGGAGCGCCAGGACGAAGATCACGAAGTACACCGCCTTCATGGGAGACACCAG